>NZ_JBUZTL010000003.1:0-402692 GCF_055408345.1 Pseudomonas sp. B424
CGGAACCGGCAGTGAAGTGATGAGTCGCATCGCCGCGCCAATGGTCGGCGGGATGGTCACAGCTCCCTTGCTTTCCCTGTTTGTCATACCGGCAGCCTATCGTCTGATGCGCCGCCGACGCCTTCCAGTTGAACCCAACCTCCCTCAAGGAAAAGTCGTATGAAACTGACCCTGATTGCAGCTGCTAGCACCGTAGTTACACTGTCTTTTTCTGCCCTGGCGGAGGACATGCCGGGCATGAAAATGGACGGTATGGAGGGCATGCAGATGAAGCAAGAAACAAAGCAGGCTCCAGTAGCCACCGCCGACGGCACGATCAAGGCTATCGATCCTACGAAGCATACCGTGACCATTGCCCACGGCGCTGTTCCAGCCGTGCAATGGCCGCCGATGACCATGGCTTTTTCCGTTACGGAAGATCAGATGAAAGGGCTGACGACTGGAGACCGTGTATCGTTTTCCTTTCGCCTAGAGGGTGGCAAAGCCACAATTGTTTCTATAAGGAAATGAGCCTGCGATGATAAAAAACCGGCACGGTTCTTCGTGTCGGTTTGTCTCTTCAAAATCTCTCTTTGCTATGCGGACGCTCGATATACCTTCGAGACCTTCGCGTTATTCGGTTTCGATGGCATCTTGCTTCCCCCACGCTTCTTGATTCGCCTAGCAGCTCGTTAATCTTACTCGCGCGCTGCGTCGGCAGGCGTATAAGAACATCTTTCAGGTAAGCATATGGATCGTGCCCGTTTAGGCAGCCCCGCAAGGTTTGATGCTTTCAGGGATCAGTCCGAAATAAAGCAGGTTGTGATAGAGAGCGATGAGCCAGCCCATGACTGCTAATGGCAGTGCATAGCGCCAAACACCGGCGTCCGATAAAAAGCAGGCGACGCCCAATACAAGGACGAGTGGAAACATGAAGGCTCGTTGAAACCAACAGAGCACACAGGGCAGTTGCCCCATGACTTCACCAACGAATAGCACGGCGATTGTTGATACCAGAGCGAGCAACCAAGCACAGAGCAGTAGTGCCCAAGCTCCGGATTGATGCTGTTTTAACGGGGTTTCCATAGGATTCAGTCCGCTTTCTTTTGAGCGCGCGCAGATTTGCTTATCACCTAAGGCGCGTAGAATGAAGGTTCTAGCAACTATAAGGTCAAGCGAAATGAGTCCGACCACATATACAGTCGGAGCCTTGGCGAAGGCGACCGATACCAAAGCGGTAACCATCCGCTATTACGAGCAGGTCGGCCTCCTGCCCTCCGCAGGTCGTTCAGCATCGGGCTATCGCTTCTACACGGACGAGGAGCGCGACCGTCTACTGTTTATACGCCGTAGCCGCGCACTGGGCTTCAGCCTTGACGATGTTCGAGAGTTACTAGGCTTTGCTGATACACGCGACGCTTCCTGCGCTGGGGTGGACGCAAAAGTCGAAGGGCAGTTAGAGCAGGTTCGAGTGCGCATCCGAGACCTGCAAGGTTTGGAGTCGGAATTGGAGCGCTTGATAGCTTGTTGCGAGGGTGGCGTGATCGAGCAATGCCGCATTATCGAGTCAATGTCCAATCGTCGTTAGCCGTGCTAGGCGTGCGGCTTGAAGCTCTCTCGCTATGCCTGCAAGATGCGCGTAATTTCCTTAGACTTACTAGGGCAGGTTTAAATCACCAACCGCAGTGCTTGCAGAGCTGCAACGTGCCCCCGGATAAAACAATGGGCACCGCTGCCGGCGTCAGCAACTTCTGAGGCTTGTATGCCAACCAACTTGGAGAGCTGAAGCGGGTTACCCATAGCATTACCTCACGCCGCTGGATCGCATCGATGAGATTCGAGGGCTTATAGAACCCCACCTTATTTTCGGGAAAGTTTGGGCGTAGCAGTTCGATACTGCCGCTTACAAAATTGCAGCCGATGTACTCCTTCTCACCAATGGTGTGAAGTTTCCTTCCATGCCCTGGCTGACGCAGTAACGCTGTCCTACAAGGGGCAGGCCGGCACCCTCGTTCTTGAGACCAAATCTGATCGTCGTGCTGTGTGAGGTAAGCTGCTCATTGATGATTCAGGCGACGGCGAGATGGCTGCATGGGCAGGGGCGCGTGTCCTGACCGACAATCCCGGAGCGATGATGTATCCGTCCACGATGTTCCGCATAAACAATGTCACTGAATAACTGGATCAAAACCGAGGATAGGACAAGCTCTCCGCGCTCATGGCCGCGGAGGAAGAGCGGACTGACAAGCGCTTCCTGCGCAAAAGTCCAATCATCCGACTTAAAATTCATGGCATCTAGTGGTTGCCGATTTTGGTTCCGACGACTTCGTATGTGTTCGGATTTTTTTTGGATCTTCGCTTGACGCGGCTTACAGCTGGGCCAGTCGTAAGGAAAGACTACGATTGGTCTCAGGTAAATCATTCATCCGACACTTCCTTGACTCCTTACTTAGTGCTGGCTCCAAGGCTGGGAGTCTAAACTAATTTTATCCATGCGCTTATAACTGGTCGAGTACCGCGCATCCGCACCTCTCACGTGCGAATTAGAGATTTCTGGTCGCTAAGTGAGCACGGTGTAGCAACTAGCATTGTAAAAACTCAGAACCGTAAACGGTTGATCGCACGGTACGCGCGTGAACATTTCAAGAAAGCCGCCGAATATTACAAAATTGTAATTTCTCAATCATTCCCCCGTTATCTACAGATTGCAACGATACAACTCGGCGATGATACAGGAGGCGCGACCAGCTTCCTTCAAACAACAATTCCAGCCGAAGAGCTTTCTAGTTCTGCCGAACCGAAGGAGTGATTAATGATTAACAATACAAAATTTTCGATAGCCGCTATGGCAATGGTTGTCAGCTCTGTGCCGCCCATGGTGAATGCGGAAGAAAAAAACGGCGGCTTTATAGAGGGTAGTAGTCTTACCGTCCTTAACCGCAACTACTACTTCAATCGCGAACATCGTAATGGTGAGTCAAGCCCTACAGGCAATGGATATTCCGAAGCATGGGCAAACGCGATTATTACTAAATTCGAGTCTGGATTTACCCAGGGCACAATCGGTGTCGGAGTGGATGCGTTTGCTATGATTGGAATAAAACTCGACACGGGTGGCGGCCGTAATGGCGGCCGTAGTACATTTGATGTCCTTCCAGTCAATAGCAACGGAGAAGCAAGGGACGAATACACAAAAGTGGGAGGTGCTGCAAAAATTCGCGCCTTTGACACCGTAGTAAAAGTCGGTGACGTATTCCCATCCACCCCAGTTGTGGCTGCTGGCGACTCAAGACTACTACCGGAAAGTTTCACTGGTGTCACAGCAACAAATACTAGCATTGAAGGCTTGACCGTTCAGGGCGGTCGCCTACATGCCATGAGCCAGCCAGTTTCGAGCAACATGCGCGACAACTTTGCGACCTTCTATGCCGGGCCTGTTAACTCGCCTTGGGTAGGCTACTTTGGTGGCGATTATAACTTGAACAAAAACGTCACCCTTAGTCTTTACTCCAGTCGCCTCAAGGACGCATGGAATCAATACTATGCTGGCACCGGGCTAAACTACTCATTATCAAATGAGCTTTCCGTATTCGGAGGCCTTAACTATTATAAGGCTGTCGATGAAGGAAAAAAATTACTTGGCGATTTCGACAATAACATATGGAGCGGTAAAGTAGGCGTGAAGTATGGCGCGCACACACTTGCACTATCCCATCAGCGAAATAATGGAAATAACGACTTCGATTACCTGCGTCAGTCGGACTCAATCTTTCTTGATAACTCAATTCAGTACAGTGATTTTAACTCACCTAAAGAACGCTCTTGGATGGTTCGCTACGACCTCGACATGACATCGTATGGTGTGCCTGGCTTGTCGTTTATGACGCGTTACGGTCGTGGCACTGATGCTGATTACTCTAACGCCAATACGACGTACATGAGACGCGATGCGGATGGAAACCCACTTACTGACCAGAAACGTTGGGAGCGTGACATCGAAGTAAAATATGTCGTTCAGACAGGTACCTTGAAAGATATGTCTTTCCGCCTACGGCAAGCTAATACTCGCGCAACCACATTTGAGTCGGATCTGGATGAGGTTCGTGTGATTATTGAGTATCCATTAGCTATTCTTTAAGATCTGCGCAGGATGAATCGTCCTAGACGAACATTCCGTTTTAGCTGAAAAATTTCAAAAATGTAATTTTTCAATCATCTTCCTGTTAGCTTAAGTCACCTATAGTAAACTGGAGTTTAGAGCAATCTGCTAGCGCATCTGGCTAGATTGCTACAGGTAAGTAACACCCTTGCAACAACCTGGAACTCACTGCTGTCAAGTTGAAGCTCCGCATCCACTTTTAGATTACTCATCTAAATACGATGTATTTTAAGACGCCCTTCGGGGCGTCTTTTTTATGTCTGCAGTAAACACCCCCCACATTTTATGTCTTATGACGCACGTCAAAAATATGACCCCCTATGCCAAGAGCGTAGAGGCTAACCACCTTTACGGCATGTTCCGGCCACTGTGTATCTGACTGTATTCAGTACTCCTTCAGAGTCTTCGTATGTCATAGCTGCGGGCATCACCCCGCACCCTTCCGCTGGTCGTACCATGCTAACTACATTCACAACATCTAATTTCATTCCGTATTTATATTGCTTAGCTACGGGAATATTTTTTCCATGCCTAATCGCATACTGCTCCATAGCTACGGAGTTGGCACTCATTCTTTTTTCAAAAACCTTGTCACTATCTTTAGCAAATACGTTTGAAGAGATCGCAGCGACCACAATAAAAATAACAGAATTAATAGTCTTCACTTTTTGCACCTCACATGTCAATAAAAACCCCGCAACCGGAATCGGGGCGGGGCTTATGTGTAGCACCACTACATTTACTTACTAATCGGGCCCTTATCACCGCCTGACATTTTCGGAGGAGTTTTTTTCAGCTCTTTGGCTAAAAACTTCTCCATAGCCTGCTCGGTAGCTTGAGTAGCTCTAGCAATAGTCCGGTCTCCACCACCCTCAGCCAATGCAGTGGAAGAAAGAATCAATGCTCCTACAAGAGCGTAAATTTGTGCGATTTTCATTTCGACACCTCATATTAAATTCTGGTATTAGAGTATCAATACGAAGCTATCAATACGGTGGCACTAAGATTACATATCCGTCATCATTGATATAAGTAGCCCGCCAATGAGGATCAGCAGCGGGCTTTAAAAACAAACTGCTATACTATTTCTTGTTTTTCGCTGTCTGCCTCTTCATCTTTACGGTGTGCCCAGTGATATAACGCAGGAAGTATAAGTAGGGTCAACGCAGTGGAGGACAGTATTCCCCCGATTACAACGGTAGCTAGGGGCCGCTGGACTTCCGCGCCTGTTCCAGTAGCTAGAGCCATGGGGATAAAGCCAAGGGATGCCACCAACGCTGTCATTAATACTGGACGCAGCCGCGTTAGCGCTCCTTCATTGATCGCAGAATTCAACGAATGTCCCTCTTCTCGAAGGTTGCGGATAAAAGCAATCATCACCAGACCGTTCAGCACTGCCACACCCGACAATGCAATGAAACCAACACCCGCCGAGATCGACAGTGGGATATCACGTAGCCACAAAGCCATAACACCACCCGTCAATGCGAATGGAATCCCGGTGAATACCAGCATGCCGTCTTTGAGATTGTTAAACATCATGAACAGCAGGGTGAATACCAAGAGCAGAGCCACAGGGACAACTATCTGCAAGCGTTTGGCAGCTGATTGAAGTTGTTCAAACTGCCCACCCCAGGTAGCCCAATAACCGGCCGGAATCTCTACCTGTTGATCAATGGCGATGCTAGCCTCCTTAACGAATGAGCCGATATCCCGTCCACGTACATTCGCGCTGACAATGACCAGACGCTTACCGTTCTCACGACTGATCTGATTCGGGCCAAGTACAAGATCGAGGGTCGCCACTTCTGAAAGGGCAATAAAACCGATCTGATCGGCATTGCCATTGAGCAGCGCCGGGACTGGAATCAGCAGTGTGGACAACCCCTCAACGTCCTTACGCATGGCGTCGGATAAACGCACCACTATGTCGAAGCGGCGATCTCCCTCATACATCGTCCCGGCCTGGCGACCACCGACAGCCACCGCAATGGTGTCTTGAACGTCTCCAACGTTCAGACCGTAACGTGCGGCTTTGTCGCGATCTATGTTTATGGTCAGTACAGGTAGCCCCGTTGTCTGTTCGACTTTGACCTCGGAGGCGCCATCGACCCCCTGCATTGACGCGGCAATTTTCGCAGCGGTACTGTTAAGCACTGCCATGTCATCACCGAAGACCTTGACCGCCACATCACTTCGCACGCCTGAAATCAACTCGTTGAAACGTAGTTGGATAGGCTGGGAAAGCTCATAGTTGCTACCGGGCATAGCAGCCGCTGCTTTCTGGATCTCTTCTGTTAACGTCTCCCGGGACTTACTTGGATCAGGCCATTGATCCTTCGGCTTGAGCATCACATAACTATCAGAGATGTTCGGCGGCATTGGATCGGAAGCAATCTCTGCAGTACCGGTTCGAGCAAACATCCGTTCGACTTCAGGCACTTTTTCCAGCACAAGCTTTTCCAGGCGCTGCTGCATTTCCACCGATTGCGTCAGACTTGTACCGGGTACTCGTAATGCTTGCAGTGCAAAATCGCCTTCGCTGAGACTAGGTACAAACTCACTGCCCATTCGACTGGCGACCACGCCACTCGCAGCGATGACACCTAATGCCATGGCAAATGCCAGCGATCGATGACTCATGACCCAATCCAGCGCGGGGGCATAAGCCCGTCGCGCTCCTCGCATTATCACGTTCTCTTCTTCCTTGACTTTGCCCGTCACGAACATGGCAATTGCCGCAGGAACAAAGGTTACGGACAGCAGCATCGCGCCTAGCAAGGCGATCACGACGGTGAACGCCATGGGGTGGAACATTTTCCCTTCGACACCGGTCAGGGCAAAAATAGGTAGATAAACGACCATGATGATCAACTGCCCGAAAATCAGTGGTCGACGGGCTTCCTTGGCTGCTGCAAACACTTCGTGAAAGCGCTCGGAGCGAGTGAGGAGGCGCCCGTGATGGTGCTGCGCATTGGCGAGGCGCCGTATAGCATTTTCGACAATAACCACTGCACCGTCGACGATAATACCGAAGTCCAGAGCCCCCAAGCTCATCAGGTTGGCGCTGACTTTGTTGGTGAACATGCCTGTGAAGGTAAAGAGCATGGCTAGAGGAATGACCATGGCAGTGATCAGTGCTGCGCGAATATTGCCTAGGAATAGGAACAAAATCGCGATTACTAGGATTGCACCTTCAATCAGATTCTTCTTGACCGTGGCAATAGCCTTGTCTACCAAGTTAGTACGGTCGTAAACAGTGATCGCAACCACCCCTTTGGGCAGTGAACGGTTGATTTGCTCTAGTTTGACTGCAACGGCCTGAGAGACGGTACGGCTGTTCTCGCCTATCAGCATGAACACCGTGCCGAGTACGACTTCACGACCGTTTTCGGTCGCCGCACCGGTACGCATTTCACGCCCAATATCCACGGTCGCCACATTTTTAATACGTATAGGGGTGCCATCGACGTTGGCGATCACGATATTGGCGATGTCGTCGGTGGTCGCCACTTGGCCAGGGGCACGAATCAGTAGTTGTTCGCCACTGCGCTCAATGTAGCCGGCTCCTACGTTAGCGTTGTTGCTTTCCAGCGCGGTCACAATGTCTGTCAGGGTCAGCTTGTAAGCGGCCAAGCGTTTTGGATCCGGAGCAATCTGGTATTCCTTGGCGAATCCGCCAATGGTGTTAATTTCGGCGACCCCAGGAACGTTGCGCAGCTGAGGTTTAATAATCCAATCTTGGATTACCCTCAGGTCGGTCGGCGTATAGGGACTACCATCCTCTTTTACGGCGTCTTCTTGGGCCTCGACAGTCCACAGAAAAATCTCACCCAAACCGGTAGAAATCGGCCCCATGACAGCTTCCACGCCTTCGGGCAATTGTTCCTTTGCCATCTGCAATCGTTCATTGACCAATTGCCGGGCGAAGAATAGGTCGGTGCCTTCCTTGAAAATCACCGTAACTTGTGAAAGACCCGAGCGTGAGAGTGAACGCGTCTGCTCAAGTGCCGGCAGACCTGCCATGGCGGTTTCAATAGGGAAAGTGATGCGCTGCTCAGTCTCCAGTGGCGAGAAACCTGCGGCACCAGTATTGATTTGCACCTGGACGTTGGTGATGTCGGGCACGGCGTCGATCGGCAGCTTCTGGTAGCTAGCAATGCCGAGTCCGGCCATGAGGAGAACCGCGAGCAGGACGATTATGCGTTGCTCGATGGCAAATTGGATTAGGCGTTCGAACATGAGAACCTTCTCGTGGAAGTGGCGGATCAGTGGGCGTGTTCAGCCGAGGCTTTACCCAGTTCTGATTTCAGAATGAAGCTGCCGGCAGCAGCGACTTGAGCACCGGGCTCCAGGCCCTCTGTGATCTCAGCCAGACCTGCTGCACGACTACCTATTACTACTGCTTGCGCCTTAAACCCGTCATCAGTTCGAACGAAAACTGTTGGCCTATCCTCGACCGTCTGGATTGCTGCTTCTGGTACTGCGACTTTCGCCAGCCGGGTATCGGTATCAACCAGTACGGTTACGAACAGCCCGGGACGCCAAGCCCCTTGCGGATTCGCTATGGACACACGGACAGTGGCGGTACGAGTCTGCTCACCCAGTAAACTCCCAACGTAGGCCACGGCACCCGTAACTTCCGCATTCAACTCAGCGGCACTAACCGTGACAGACTTGCCCACCAGGACTTTGCTCAAATCCTTAGGGGAAACGCCAAAAGTCACCCAAACATGCGACAAGTCCGAGAGCGTGAACGCATTGCTGGTTTCACTGACAACCTCACCAAGGCCCAAGTGCTTTTCGACCACAACGCCATCGAACGGCGCACGCAGCTCATACCGGTTGCCACCACTGGTCACCGAACTGCCACTAAGTACGCTGATTTTTTGTCGGGCATTACTGACAGCGATTTCGGCCTCTTGCAGAGCCTGACGGGCTTGAAGGAAATCCTGTTCGGCAGAGATTTTGTCCTGCCATAACTGGCGTTCACGCTCGTAGGTAGTGCGCGCCAACTCTAGACGACGTTGCGCTGCGGCTTGCTCACTGCGCTGATCAGAAATTTGTTGACTGGCAATCACGGCTAGTAGCTGACCTTTTTTCACTGTTTGGCCAAGATTGACATGTACCGACTCGACGACACCAGGAACCCGGGGTACCACATGCGCAGTACGGTCTTCATCGAAACGGACTTCTCCAGGAAACGGCAATGAGAGGCTGATGCTCTGTTCCTTAGCTTCGATTAACTGAATGCCGGCAGATCTGATCTGATCGTCGCTCAGAGTCAGGTGACCTTCTTCTGCTTCCCCTTCTGCATGCCCGCCATCAACTGACTCCTTGGCCGCACCCTCGTTGCTGTGATCAGCATCGTGGCCCTGCTCTTCTTGCGTCTGTACGCCGGTGGACGCTGTTGACGTGCTACCCATCCAGAGCGAACCAACACATATGCCCACCGTGAGGGTCAGTGCGGTGACAAGGATTTGTTTTTTATCCATGGGACTCCCTACGCAGCTCAGTGGGCAGTCACGGATTACCGTGGCACTGCGATGCTGAGTAGCGGTTAAAAAAGTGTTATATGAAATTCAAGGGGTATGAGTGAGCTTGTCGACATCACCGAAAATTCGCTCGATACGCACCCAGGCGTCTGTCGCCTCGGCAATGGCCTGGATGTACTGACCGCGTGCGCTGATTAAGGTGCGCTGGGCATCTAGCACATCTAGGAAGTTGAATTTCCCCATTTCGAAACCACGGGTAGCGGTATCTACAGCACTTTGCGCGGCAGGCAGGATGGTTTGATTGAACGACGTGATTTCAGTGTTCGCTGTCTTCCACTGAGCTAGAGTGGTCTGAATTTCTGTGCGCAGGCGTAACTCGCTGGCATTGCGAAGGTCGCGGGCCTGATCAGTTCGGCGGGCGGCTGCCAACACATTGCCCTGATTACGATTGAATAATGGGATGGGCATCGACAGCCCTACGACATTCACGCGCTCACGCTCCCGTTCATCGTATTGGCTACCTAAACTTACGGTTAGGTCAGGAATGCGCTGGGCTTTCTCCAAGCCAAGTGAGGCTTCACGCTGGTCAATTTGCAGCTTTGCCAACCGTAACTCCGCAGTCTGACCGATGCGATTAAGGAGCAGCGAAGGTTCCGGTACAGTTGGCATTGGCTGACTTGAATCACTTACAGACGCAAACGCCGGCAAAGGCACACCCATGACTCGAGCGAGTTGTTGATAGGCATTTGCCTCATCTCGCTCTGCCCGGTTCAGCTCTAGGCGTACCTCCGACAACTGGACTTCTGCTCGCGTACCTTCAACAGGCGACGACTTGCCACTACTGATGCGACCTTGAGCTACATGCAAGCCACGCTGTGCGAGCTCAAGTGATTGACGTGATAACAGCAACCTTTGCTGAGCCGTAGATGTGTTGTAAAACGCCTGAATGACATCGGCACGTAGAGCATTACGCTTGCGCTCCAATTCAATCTCGGCTGCATCTTGCGCTCGACTTGCCACTTCGATCCTAGCGCCTCGCTTACCGCCAAGCTCGATCGGCTGATTGATCATCACCGTCGTAGTGCGCGAATTTCGCCGGGTATCCTCAGCCTCCCAAGACAACTCAGGATTGGGAATCAAGCTCGCCTGCTGCCGATCTCCCTGAGTGATACCAATTTCCCACTGTGCTGCCGCTAGGTCAGGATTGTTGGCAAACGCCATTTGAAGCACTTGATCCATTGTCAGCGCCTGTGAAGCCGAACCAGCGGAAAAAGCCGTGCCTGATAGTGCAAACGTGCAACTTAGGCCTATTACCAACAAGGATTTTATGATACGCAAGGGGGTAATGAACTTTCTAAGCCAACGCAATTTTATACTTCCTTTAAAGCGAATTTTCTCAACGTGGTAACTGTAGAGTTCTTCACTTATCAACAAGGTGACTGAAGGATTACAAATATGTTATCCAGCTCTACTGCTGTAGGTTTTGCTCTAAAATAGGAGGTGTTAAAAAAGAAAAAACTTAAGGCGGCAATATAATGAAACAAAAATTCAGCAATTATCTGCCGAAGCGCACTTGTCAAATTGGGGTATTCATATGAGCACTCGATGTGCTATATAGCCTCTGGATTATTTCCAGCGACATATTGTCGCAACCCTGGCTTTGGTGCCTCAAAACCGCAGCTTTGGCTTGACTCTGAAGCAGCTACAGGCTTTAGAGTGAGGGCTGTCATCTCGTAAGTTATTCAAACCATATGAGGATTGAAAATCCTATAAAAAGATAATACCAATCAGAAAACCACACTAATACGTTTATTATTTTTCTGAGCCCCCTTTAACTCTAGTCATTAAGAAGGTGAAATGTCATGCGAATCCTTGTAGTTGAGGACGAGCTCAAAACTGCCGAATACTTACATCAGGGACTGACTGAAAGTGGCTACATTGTTGATCGTGCGATAACTGGCGCGGATGGACTACATCTGGCGCGCCAATATGTTTATGATTTGGTGATACTTGACGTTAATCTTCCCGAACTTGATGGCTGGGGTGTTCTTGAACGTCTACGACAAAGCAGTAATGCCCGGGTCATGATGTTGACGGCCCGAGGGCGCCTAGCGGACAAGATACGCGGACTAGATTTGGGGGCCGATGATTATCTGGTTAAACCGTTTGAGTTTCCTGAGTTACTTGCACGGGTACGAACCCTGATGCGTCGCAGTGAGCACATACCTGTTCCGCAGGTACTAAAAGTAGCCGACCTGGAACTAGACCAAGGACGTCATCGTGCTTTTCGCGGTGAGCAGCGCATAGATCTGACAACCAAGGAGTTTGCGCTGCTGCACTTGCTGATGCGCCAAACTGGAGAAGTGCTTTCTCGCACCCAAATCATTTCACTGGTCTGGGATATGAATTTTGATTGCGACACTAACGTTGTCGAGGTTTCAATCCGTAGGCTGAGGGCCAAAATAGATGACCCCTTCGATAACAAGTTGATCCACACCCTTCGCGGTGTTGGTTACGTATTAGAGGCGCGTGTATGAAGCCGGTCAGCCTGTCAATGCGACTAGGTTTGACAGTAAGTATCTTGGGGGCGTTGTTGGTAGTGTTTTTGGCTGTCTTGGCCTTTTTTGCGCTGACGCATGAGCTGGATAAGTTGGCAAAAAACAGCCTGATCAATAAGATGGAGCAGGTAGAACATAGCCTCTCGCTATACGATGACACGGCCGACGTAAATTCAAAACCGCATTCGTTACTGGATCAGGTCATGGGACATGACAATCTGAATCTGACCATCTATGACCTGAAAAACCTCAGGGCGCCCTTACTGAAATTTGGGCCTGGATTGTCGGATCCGCGGACTGAGTTGAAAGCTGCGACTGCTGCCGTTGACAAGGTTTCCTATTCCACCAATTCAGATGGTGAAGGTCGACACTTCCTTACCGCATCCAAGCTCATCCCATTAAAGAATGGTGTAAACGTTCCCGTATTGCTGTCGATGGATTGTGCGAACGATGAAGCGCTGCTCAGCGCCTACTTTAGGTCGACGGTTATTGCACTACCGCTTTTACTGATACTCATCGGAGCAAGTGCTTGGGCCGTAGTACAACACGGACTTTCTCCACTGAGAGAGTTCCGGAAGGTCGCCGCCATGATCTCGGCTCAAGATCTCAACCATCGACTTTCTGTTGTTAAAATGCCTCAGGAGCTTAGTGAGTTGGCTCATGGCATCAACTTCATGCTGCACCGGCTCGACAGCGGTATTCAGCAGCTGTCGCAATTTTCAGATGACTTAGCCCATGAATTACGATCCCCGATCACCAATTTGATGGGCAAGGCCCAGGTTACGCTTTCTCGGGAGCGTCCGGCAGAAGAATACAAAGCTGTGCTGGAGTCATGCACCGAGGAGTTGGGCCGTGTCACGCGAATTGTCTCGGATATGCTCTTCTTAGCTCAGGTCAGCCATCCCGCGGCACTTGCCCCGTTCGAAACAATTACCTTAGAAGATGAAGCATTTAAGGTGGTCGATCTGTTTTCACTGTCTGCGGAAGAGAAACGTATCACCCTGAATGTTACCGGAAATGGCAAGATCATTGGCGACAGGTTAATGATACAGCGAGCAATATCCAATCTATTGTCCAACGCAATACGCCATTGCCCTGCGGGACAATCTATTTCAATTATTATTGAAAACTATGCCAAACAGGTATCGCTACTTGTAGGCAACCCTGGAGCAGGAATCGAACCTCAGCATCTGCTGCACTTGTTTGACCGCTTTTATCGAATTGATACAAGTCGCTCGCGTGCTGAGGGTGGCACTGGTCTTGGCTTAGCTATTGTTCGATCGATCATGAGCCTCCACCAGGGAACTGCGGATGTTCAAAGCATGCCTGGCAGCATGACCGTTTTCAGGCTGAGCTTCCCAAACCTCGACGGACAGACCACTTGGCAACAGGCTAGAAAGGTTCAAGGGTAAATTCCCGCAACAAACCTGTGCAACCCTCCCTGCACCACTGGATATGCGCCTGTGGTCAGGTTTTTTAATGTCCGCTGAGTTCTGAGTACATCGCAACAGCCCCTACTCCGACATGAGATGTTTGCAAGATCCCGCTCTAGTGCTGCATGCCTTCGTTTTCTTCAAGCGTTGCATGAAACTGCAAGTTTTCCAATTGAAGAGTCGTATGGCTGATATGGAATACCTCGCTCATCAGCCGAGTCACTTCAGCCAATATATCTTGCTCAGCTCGGGAGCTACGCAGGATTACAAGGTGAGCACTCATGACATTCTTGCCGCTGGTCAGGGCCCAGATATGCAGGTCATGGATATCCTCAACGCCTTCAACCGCCCTGATGCACGCTTCCACTTCAGCGATATCGATGCCATCCGGAACCCCCTGCAACAGGATGTTCATGCTTTCTTTGAGCAAAACCCAGGTTCTGGGAAGCACCCACAGGCCGATAGCTGCGGCAACGATCGAGTCAACCCAAGTGAATCCGGTAAAACGAATGATCAATGCCGCCCCTATTACGCCCATGGAGCCCAACATGTCGCTCCATACTTCTAGGTACGCGCCTTTTACGTTAAGACTTTCGGCACTGGCAGACATTAGCAACCGCATTGAAACAAGGTTCACAACTAGTCCGATCACTGCGACGATCAGCATCCCTGTCGATTGGATTTCTGTCGGGGCTTTAAACCGCTGATAAGCTTCATACAAGATGTACATCGCCACCATGAACAACAAAATCGCGTTAAAAGCAGCTGCGAGGATCTCAAATCGTGCATAGCCGAATGTCCGCTTTTTATCCGCAGCGCGTTTGGCAATTTGAATAGCTATCAATGAAATAGCCAAGGCAGTGGAATCGGTTAGCATGTGAGCCGCATCGGATAACAACGCCAAGCTGCCTGTCACGAAAGCCCCAATGACCTCCGCGATCATGAAGCTTGTCGTTAACGCCAAAGCGATCCACAATTTTTTCTCGTGTCCTGCACGAGCTTGACCGTGACTATGACCAGCGCTCATATGACTCTCCATGTGGGTGAAAGGATGCGGTAACTACTCAAAATATCGTCAGCGGGTCAATCTTCGTCAAGAAGAGATTTCGGTTTTGGAGAGAGGCATCAACTGAAAAGCGCTTATTTTGGCGCGACCTGTGTTCCCCCAAGGCACCCATACTCTAGAAAATAGCAGCACTGCAAATACGCGTATTATTTGTACCAAAACTTCCCGGAATCCCACCTGTCATGATGCCTACGCGCAACATCCAAACATGGGATTATGTATGCAGGAGGGTACGACGTTACGTAAGGATATGCGCACGTTCCAGCCAACAGTAGCCGCCCCCATAATCCTTGGAACGAATCGCTATACGGGCTTCGCCGAAGCCCTCATGAAGGTCAGTCGTCTCCCCACGGATCGAATTTGTCCCCATACCTAGCGTGTAAGGCACGATTGCGTTCGATCCGCCTAATCCACGGATCGTAGTCCTCTGGCAATGCGGCGAGCTTAGCGCTGATGATCATTTGCACCGTTTCGTCACGCAGTAACCTGCTGGTCAGCTCGCGGTATTCGCCACGCGTAACCACACCATAAATGGCGTGATTGTCCTTTACATAGAGGTCGGTCATCCCCACCCGCATATGGCCATATTTTTCTACGTCATCGGGGTAGATGTCCTCTAGGCTGAGGTATCCCATATCGAACTCCTAGCTAAGAACTTACTCGCTGAATAGCACTTTATGTACGCTCCACAATGTTCAAAGGCGCCACCGATAGCGTGCAACAACATTAAATTCGGCCCTTCGCGTCAGCGCCTACAAAAAACCAGCCAGCAGCAGGCGATATAGTGTGCGCATGATAACTTCAGCTCAGACATCACTGTTCTGAGAACCCACCTTGAGCACAGCCACCGTACACAACGATTTCAATACACTGATCAATGCACCAAAATTTTCGGACGACCCGGTTGGTCGGCGTCAAATGAAGCGGTGGCAGCTCATCGCGGAAGACATCTACAAAAGCACTTCAACAGAGGCGTTGCTCGAAGCTAGAGACAGAGCTGAAGGCTACATCCATGGCCTTGTGGACGCTGGGCATCTGACGACGAGAGATTCCGACCGTGACTACCTCATTTTGAGCATTGTCCAACGCAGGCGTGAGTTTTTGCAGAAACTGCTGAACGAGTTTGGTTATTAAACCAAGGCGAGCTATGAATTCATCCGATGGAAAAATGGGTTCCACCGGATAGCGGCAATTTGAAGCGCTCCGCACGTCTAACTCGGAGCGCTGCTGATCAAAACCGTAATTGCAATTCAGCGCTCATCAACTGCCATGTGCTGAACCCGCATCCGCCTTCTTCCCTCCAGATCTTGCCTTTGTCATCCACTCTCCCGTTCATGAATTTCAATCTGCTGCTGATCCAGGGAAATCACTCGGATTGCGACGACATAGCGCACCCTACTTCATCTAGCATATCGGGGAGGTGGGTAAAGAAATCGCAGGATGATGGAGCTAAAGGGGAAGAAGGAGCAGGAGCATCAATGCCTTGTGGGCGGTGATTGATTATCCTGATAAGCAAAAGCAGAAACAGAACAAATCAGCAAATCCTTGATGCTATCGGTTCGGTGCAAAGAGACCGCTCAGCACGAGAGGAATAATCATGTTCATCTTAGATGTATCAGGCATTGGTTGCGTCAGCAAAATCACTAAAGCAATTCAGTCCTTGGACAACAAAGCTACGATTTCCGTGGATCGGTCCGCCGGAAAGGTGAGTGTTGAAAGTAGCGAAAGCTCAGAGCAAATTCGTAAAGCTGTCGAGGCGTTAGGTTTTCCTTCCCAAATCAGCACTTGAATGCTGACACCTACCCTTGGCCCATAGTCAGCGCCCCTTATGCAGATGGCTCACAAGACCCTGCGCTACTAATCTCCTCGCAGAGCTTTGAGCAAACCTTTGAATGCACCATTCAAACGAGTAAAAGCGGCATCGAAACGTATCCCATTTTCTGTGTATTTTGCGACCTCAACCTGCTGATCGACAGTATTTTGATCGATGGCAGGTTGAACCGGAGTGCTGTAAAGCAAACCGCTTCCGTAAATATCACTTGCTGAATCTTTTCCGGCAATATGTTTTACATTTGGCGTTTTCATAGAAAACGTATTAGCAAGGTTTTCTCTATTCTGACTTGCAAGCACAGTAGAGAAGTCCACATCTCGAGCCTTGAAGTTCGGCGTATCGGCGTTTGCGATATTATTACTCAGGATTTCAGCTCTTTGACTACGATAAAATAACGCTCTTTCTGATGTGCCAAGTGCTTTCTCAAAGTTAATGCTCACACTCAATCACCCTTGATGGCTCAATTTTTTTCCAGGAACAACTAATACTTTGATTTTGCCGCAGTGCATCTAGGTTCATACACGAAGCTCCGGCATAGAAATCTAAAAACGACTTCACCTTGAAAGCACCTAAACCAAATCAATTACCCACCTAAAGCTGAGGCTAAATAAACAGCCGTGCGACTCGAAAAGATCGATACTTTACGTATTGAATAGCGTATTCCTCAAGAGAAATATGCCAACCTGACACAACTGTAATATTCAGCTAAGGCTTCTGACAGGGCATGAGTTTTATAGTCCTATTGAGCCTTAAGCTCTCCCCTAAGAATCATCGTTTGATGTGGATTTAGGGATTACCAATACTCCCAGAGGACACTAAAATGAAATCCATCAAAGCTTTGTTCATCATTGCAGCCCTAACCGTCTCTTCTTTTGCTATGGCTGAAGGCGGTGGTGATCGGACGTTCGCCCGCATGGAAGTAGCTAGGAATAATTCAATGGAATCGTATCAAGTAGCCCAACAACAGAGCACCCAGCCCCCGATCGCAGAAAGCAAAGTCAAAGCGATGGGCCACAAGAATTGCTGAATAGCTTACTGCGCATCAAAACTGACAGAAATGTAATCACTGTGATGGTTCAAATGTGGCAATTTCTGAGCTCGCTTGCCGTAAACACTCGTTTTTAGTGACGGCGAGCTAAGCTCATTCGGGCGCATCCCCCCGAGAGAGTTCCTTCAACCTGTTGAGCAACTCATTGGTTGTTTCGCACGGCTTCCCTTTTTCACTGATCGGACGTAAACGGCATGAATTCCAAAACCTCTAGGCGGACATTCGTTAAAGGCCTGGCCGCTGGTGGCGTTCTCGGCGGCCTTGGTCTGTGGCGCACTCCTGTATGGGCAGTGACCAGTCCTGGTCTGCCGAGCATTCTCACCGGTAACGAATTTGATCTGTTTATTGGTGAAACCCCTGTAAATATTACTGGCTCGCCGCGCACAGCCATGACCATCAATGGTTCGTTGCCCGGACCTTTGCTTCGTTGGCGCGAAGGCGAAACGGTCACACTGCGTGTGAAAAACCGCCTAGACCAAGACACGTCGATTCATTGGCACGGGATCATTCTGCCCGCCAATATGGACGGTGTACCGGGGTTGAGTTTCCATGGCATCGCGCCCGACGGGATGTACGAGTACAAATTCAATGTGCATCAAAACGGCACATACTGGTACCACAGCCATTCAGGCTTGCAGGAACAGGCAGGCGTATACGGTCCAATTGTCATCGACTCTAAAGAGCCTGAACCTTTTCAATACGATCGCGACTATGTGGTGATGTTGACTGACTGGACCGATGAAGATCCTAGTCGTGTCATGGCCAAGCTCAAGAAGCAATCGGACTACTACAACCACCACAAACGTACCGTGGGCGACTTTATCGGCGACGTCAGCAAGCAAGGTTGGTCTGCTGCTGTGGCCGACCGCAAGATGTGGGCTGAAATGAAAATGAACCCCACTGATCTCGCAGACGTCAGTGGGGATACTTACACCTATCTCATGAATGGCCAAGCGCCTAACGGTAACTGGACCGGTATTTTCAAGCCGGGCGAGAAGCTGCGCCTGCGCTTTATCAACGGTTCAGCTATGAGCTATTTCGACGTTCGCATCCCTGGTTTGAAAATGACCGTTGTGGCGGCTGACGGTCAACATGTCAAACCAGTCAGCGTCGATGAATTCCGCATCGCCGTGGCAGAAACGTATGACGTGATCGTAGAACCTACCAGCGAAGAGGCTTACACAATCTTTGCCCAGTCCATGGATAGAACCGGTTATGCACGTGGAACCTTGGCAGTTCGCGAAGGTTTGAAAGCACAGGTACCTGCGATCGATCCTCGGCCGCTTTTGACCATGGATGACATGGGTATGGGCGGTATGGAGGGCATGGACCATGGCGGCATGGCTGGTATGGGCGGCGATATGAAGCAAGGTGAAATGTCAGGCATGGCTGGCATGGATCACAGCAAGATGACGGGGATGAACCAAAGCGACATGACCGGCATGGACAGCGGTGACATGTCTAACATGGCCGGCATGGATCACAGCAAGATGGCGGGAATGGACAAAGGCGACACGTCCAATATGGCCGGCATGGACCACAGCCAGATGGCTGGGATGAGCGATATGAGTGGCGAAATGCAGGCCCATCCAGCATCCGAAACCAACAACCCCTTGGTTGATATGCAAGCCATGAGCCCTACGCCAAAGCTAAACGACCCTGGCATAGGTTTGCGGAATAATGGTCGTCGAGTCCTCACCTACTCTGATTTGAGAAGCACTTTCCAAGACCCTGACGGCCGCGAGCCCAATCGCACTATTGAACTTCATCTGACCGGTCACATGGAGAAGTTTTCGTGGTCCTTCAACGGAATCAAATTTTCAGACGCAGAGCCGCTTCGTCTGAAGTATGGGGAGCGTCTTCGGATCACCCTGGTGAATGACACCATGATGACCCATCCCATCCACCTTCACGGCATGTGGAGCGATCTTGAAGACGAAAATGGCAAGTTCATGGTGCGCAAGCACACAATTGACATGCCACCAGGTACTAAGCGCAGTTATCGAGTCACCGCTGATGCCTTAGGTCGCTGGGCCTATCACTGCCACCTACTTTTCCATATGGAAATGGGCATGTTCCGTGAAGTACGGGTTGATGAGTAAAGGAGACGATCTGTGAGCACATACGTAAATCGTAATAAATCGCTGGTGGGTTGCCTCTTTGCCGTTGGTCTGATGGGCGGACTCTCTTCTGTGGTGATGGCAGGAGAAGATAGTAGTGATCATTCATCTACTGCGAAAGCAACTAACAAACCTGCAACTACGGCAAACGAAACTAAGCCCGATCACGGTTCAATGGACCACAGCAAGATGGGGTCTATGGATCACAGTAAGATGAGCATGGACGACGGGGAAATGGAAGGTATGGAAAGCATGGATGGAGGAGCGACCGCCACGAGTCGAACCCCGATCCCTGTACTTACCGACGCTGACCGTGCAGCCGCCTTTCCAGATGTGGCAGGTCATGGTGTCCACGACAAACAACTCAACTCCTTCATGCTGCTGGATAAGTTTGAGTACCAGGATGCTGATAACGGTAGTGCACTGGCCTGGGATGCGAAAGGATGGATCGGCGGTGACGTTGACCGATTGTGGTTGCGCTCGGAAGGCGAACGTACCAATGGTGTAACGGAAAGCGCTGAACTCTCCGCACTTTGGGGACACGCCATCGGTCCGTGGTGGGATGTCGTCACCGGCGTACGGCAAGACTTCAAGCCCGGGTCGCCACAAACTTGGGGAGCGCTCGGTATACAGGGCATGGCCCTGTATAACTTTGAAGCCGAAGCCACTGCCTACATCGGTGAGAACGGTCAGACCGCTGCTCGATTTGAGGGCGACTACGACATTCTGCTGACCAATCGCCTGATCTTGCAGCCTACAGCCGAAGTAAATTTATACGGGAAAAATGATCCTCAGCGTGGCATTGGGTCTGGATTGGCTAACACCGAAGTAGGGTTGCGATTGCGTTACGAGATTGTTCGCCAATTTGCCCCCTACATTGGAGTTAGCTGGAACCGCTCCTACGGCAAGACGGCCGACCTGGCGAGCGATGAAGGAGAAAGGACCAGCGAGGCTCGATTTGTTGCCGGTATTCGGATGTGGTTCTGAGTGCATGACATGAAAAACATTGACCTCTGCTGGTGTGTTCGCCGCAATAGTAGCTGCCGGTAAGGTGCTCCCTCTGGATATCTTCATGCAGATGCAGCCGAAGAGGTAACCGAAGCAGAGGACCATCATGGCGAGAGACAGCGACTACGGTGAGGTAGCAGCACCTTCTCAAGATGAAAGTACCCAACATACCCATCCTTAGGGGGGCGAGGCTTCACATGACGCGTCTTCAACTCCGACCGCTTAGCCAAAAAATCATACCCATGCTGATGGGAAGGAACATACCCATGCGAAATAACATTTTTCGTCCTGGTCGGGCACTGCGCCTCGCTGCACTCTCGGTTCTGTTTATCAGTTCCGCAGGTCATGCCACAGAATTGCTGACGATCAACGTCCATCGTGACGCTAACTGTGGATGCTGCAAGAAGTGGATGGAGCACCTTGACGCCAACGGTTTCACCGTCGTTGATCATGTAGAAACCAACATGAGCAGAGTCAAGAAAGACTTGGGTGTTATTCCGCGTCTCTCGTCATGCCACACCGCTATGATCAACGGAAAATTTGTTGAAGGCCATGTACCTGCCGAGCAAATAGTTGCTTTGATCAAACGCGACGACCTTATCGGGATTGCTGTACTTGGCATGCCGACAGGCTCGCCTGGTATGGAGGTCGGTGGAAAGCAGGATACTTATCAGGTCATTGGCCTGAGCAAAGCAGGTATTAACCAAGTGATTGCCGAATACCCGGCAAACTAGTTTTCAAACTTTCCTTAATTCTTGCGTGGTCACTGCCCTTGATCATGCAAGTGACGGAGTGCTTATTCTAATGAACTATCAAAACTGAGACGGACTCCGCACTGGCTATAACCACCCACCTGAAAGTTGGCAAAAAGCTATGGAGCATTTGTAGCCGTATGGGTGACACACCATAAAAAAGGCGCCACTAGGGCGCCTAAACCATCTCCACAACCAAAGGAGAAACACAGAGATGGGGTGTATCTGGTAAGCGAACATTTGTTGCTAGCTAGCGTTCGTTAATGGAGTGGCAGTGGTTACTCAGCAACAAATAGAACCCAATCCAAATAAGATTCGAAAATGTCTGCACTCGTCGTTACTTGGCAACCATTAAACACATGCGCTTCAGAGAACCTACCATGGCTACCTTAGTCTATCTTCCGTGTGGGCAGTTAGTACCCATAACTCTGTACTCTACAGTGTTGAGCTTGCCAGCCGAATCTTCAAAGGTCATACGCGAAGGCGCAACAGCACAGTTTATATTGGCTTGCGTCATACTGACGACCTTATGAATATCTAGGTCCATACCATATTTATAATGAACAATTTCAGGGTTAGACTTCCCGTTTTTCAAGGCGTACTGCTCCATCGCCTGTTGGTTCTCTTGCATCATCCGACCGTAAACGCGATCACCACCTCCTTCAGCTATTGCCAAAGACGACAAGGCCAATATTGAAATGGTAAAAAATGCTTTAAATACTTTCATGATTGTCTCCTAGTGCTCACTTACTTCTGACTAGAGGATAAGGAATCATACCTTTCAGAAAGCTGCCGCGAATATTACTTATGTGTCAGGCATTGTGAGATCAACCTTGTTGTGAGCACATTTCCCCCAAACGTTTTCGCAGCTCTGTTTGTGTCTGGGTGGAGCCGAGTCCAAGGTCTGGTGCGCAGGCAATTAGATGTTGCGCCGAGCCCTTTGCCCAGTCTTGGACATCGTCATCAAGGGCAATCCAGTGCCGTAGCTGTGATCGGGCAGCGTAGCGGCAGATCTGGTCGTATCTTGTCTTTCCGTCCCATTGATTTTCATCCGTCCAGCCTTTAGCCATCGAGCTGTGCCACGTGGCACCGATAACTCGCTCTTGCAGCTCGCGAGGCAGATAGCAAAGTGCTCGCTTATAGCCAAGATGCCGGACCCAACTGGTGCTCAATACCAGGGATGTGGTTGGAAAATCATCGAGTAGACGGGCAAGAATCGGTGCCCACATGAAAAGGGTACCTTCGGCCTTCAGTGTCGGCCCTTGGCGACTCAAGTAGACGGCGTCGGGGTGTAAGACGCCATCAAAATCAAGGAAAAGGATGTGCGTATTCTTCGGCATTGGGGTTACTCCCGTGAATGGCCCTCTCCAAACAGCTTGGGCCCGATGGGGTATGGCGTGTTTTCACTTTGCTTTTTCCGGTTTTTTCCGGCGGGAGCGGAGTTATTGACCTAAACACATGAGATAGGGTATCCACGAAAAGCTTAAGAGCCGCGCCATAAGCTAAATAATGCTCAACTACAGCTCCTTGAAGCGCAAAGCGGGAAGGTAGGAGAAGATTGGTACAATGACTGTCATAGAGCAAGCTGTAGACGTACTGCAGAAAGCCAAGAAGGTGGTCTTTTTCACTGGAGCGGGTATCTCCGCCGATAGTGGTATCCCCACGTACGGCGAAAAACTTTCTGGAATCTGGGCAGGATACGATCCGAGGGATTTAGAGACGGCCAAGGCCTTTAGGGAAAACTCAGCACTGGTATGGGGATGGTATCTATGGCGGCGACTCCGAGTAGCTCAAGCAGAGCCAAATGCGGCACATCTTGCGGTAGCCCGCATGGCCGACTCACAACGCCAAGTTTCTGTTATCACCCAGAATATTGACGACCTTCATGAGCGAGCCGGGTCGTTGGATGTTGTGCACTTACACGGCAGTTTGGTAATGCCCAAGTGCTTCGCCTGCCATCGGTCCGCAGTTGCACCACCAGATCAATCAGCTGTGCCAGATAATGGCGCTTTGATCGAGCCTCCTAGGTGCCTGCGCTGTAACGGCAAAATGCGTCCTGCGGTGGTCTGGTACGGAGAGCATTTACCGCCCCAAGCTTGGAAGGCCGCGGTGCTCTTGGTGAAGGATTGCGATCTTTTGATCTCAGTAGGCACCTCTGGGATCGTCATGCCTGCCGCAGGCCTTCCCGATCTTGCGTTGGCATCTGGAGCTTCAGTCATTCATGTGAATAAGGCTGACGTCTCAATGGGTGGGCAGAAGGAGTTCATGCTGGTGGGGGCTGCAGCCGAAGTACTTCCGATGCTGCTCGAAAGGATAGAGACTGGTAAGTTTCAGGGGACTTGAGCTTTACGCTGCGTTTCGAGCACGCGTTTGTGCACTGCCCATTCGACCACTAGGCGTCAGAAGGCGTGTTTGCCGGACGCTTACGAATAAGGTTTATAAGGAATTATAGAGCGATTCTGGCCGAGCATCCGCCGATGCAGGATTGCCTCAGGCACGGATAGGTCAACGACCAGATCTGCCTCTTCAATAAATACCCACCCTAGGTGAGGTTCTGACAGGATATTGTGGTGCTATCGCAGCAACGACCTGGATGACGGGCTAGGCCTTGCCGTGTTCGACTATCAGCCCGGACGCAGCGGAGAGTATGTGCGTGCGTTCCTGAAGGGCTGGAAAGGTCATATGGTGGTCGACGACTATGCCGGTTACAAAGCGTTGTTTGGTCTTGGCATTACGGAAGTGGGCTGCATGGCCTATGCGCGGCGCAGATTCTTCGAGTTGCATGCGAGCAATCAGAGCTCAGTGGCCGCAGAGGCCTTGCGAAGGATCGCCGAGCTTTACGAGATTGAAGGGCGCGGCAGGAAACTCGACGCAGAACAGCGGCAACAACTGCGCGCTCAAGAAACAAGCCTCAAGCGCTGGCCGGCACTGTCGCGCTACGCACTGAGCGGTAACTTGCCCATTGATAATAACCCCGTCGAGACCGTCATTCGGCCGATCGTTGTCGGTATGAAAAACTGGTTGTTTACCGGGTCAGAGCGCGCGAGTCGACGGGCGGCGGCGATCCAAAGTTTGCTGAAGCGTCGGGCTTTAAAGGGAAGGCCCATAATTGGCCTTCCAAAGCACAACCGCCCGCCGTGCAACATCCCTCTTGATGCCCATCAACCCACCCAGGGAGTCGGTGGTGACGGCGATGTTGTTGACGAACAGGTAATTAGCGGCTGCAACGACCTCCTCATACGACGGAAGGTATGGCCTCGTGTCTAGGTGACGTGCAACTTGAAGCTGCAGCCAGTACGGATGAATATGAAGGTTGTCGCTAAAACGAGACCGAGTGAAACCCTCTCCCTGGAAAACTTCCAGAAAGCGTGATGGCCAGTCCGAGATTAGCCACAGGCCGGTTGTCAGCAAATTAAAGCGCGTGATCGTGCTCTGGTACTCAAAATCCCGATTCGGCTCAATGTCGAAACTCAAACCCAGACGCTCACAAAGAGCCGCCCGAACCCTTTTACCATTACGTCCCCCAATGGCGCCGAGCAAAATTCGCAGCCCATTGAAAAATGATAAGCTGGAGCACAGAGCGAGCGGCCCACCGCTCCACGCGTTTCCTTCCAGCATATTCAGCATGTCACACATGAGCTCTCGGGATTGCGCATCGGGCCAACTAACTTGTGCTGGCTTGGCCATTCCCAGATCGAAACCACAGTGGTGGCATAAGCGAATCGAAAAAGGCGCGGGGGATTTAAGCCACCCCATTCCATGGCGATGAAAGGCCACGGGAGACTCACAGTAAGGACAGTGCTGCAGCATTAGACAGCTATGTTCTCGGCAGACAGTACAGAATGCGAGTCGCCAAGCGCGCCGGTAGAAGGGCTCGGAATCACTTTGAAGACACAAAGGGCAGAATTGCATTCCCTCCCGGCGCCGAGTGCGGTGATAGATACCTGCGGGCAACAACCAAATTGCATCGCCACAGACGGGCAACGTTTCGAACAACATTCCCTCGTAGTAACTGAGAGTCATGGATTGGATAGCAAGCTCCGATTGCTGAGTGTGATTCTTCAAAACCTCCAGTAGCGCTGGTGGAGGGTGCCGATCGATATCCCGGTTCCAGATCGGTGCCTTGTATTCCAGCAGACTGAAATAAAAGGTGTGCAGCGCAAATACGTTTGAGAATGCCAACCTCACCATCCAGGACGAAAGTAGTTCGCCCTGACGTGGTTGAGGGTGAACAGGGAGCAACATCAGATCCTCGATGCCAGCCGAGTTCGCTCATCCGGCGGAATGTAGCGACACTCGTTCATCACCTCCATCGTGATCTGCTCGGTTCCTGTAATGATTGCATGCTCGGTGGCAGCGTTCAGGAGCAGTGAGAGCTCACCAATTGTTCCACCACACATTGCTAACGCTTTAGCTGCTAAACGTGCCTCGTGTAGCCCAGAAGGCTTACGCAACGGAAGCAGGCGCTCGAACGACGCCAACAATTGCCTGAACTCCTTGTCCATTTCCCATTTGGGCAAAAAATCTGGCTGAAAGCGGTTCTGGATCTGTGGGTCGATACTCACAGCCCGCAGGAGATCACCTGTCCCACAACCAACAATTGAAATCTGCAATTCATTGCTCAGATATTTGAGCATATTAAGATATTGCTGTTGCTTCACGGACGAGCCCGCAAGCATATTGTGCAAGTCGTCGATAATCAGAATTTTTAGCTGCACTTTTCTCATCACCCTAATCGCTCGCAGACGTTTAATATCTAGTGATGAGCGTGGGACACTTTCATACAAGTGAATGAGAATTTCAGAGTAGATGCTTGTTTCAGATGGAGTCGATGGCGACTCAATTCTCAGCACAGGACAAACAATATTCTCACCTTCTGGATTTTCCTGTGGGCGATTGCGCTCATAAAAATAGTTGATTAAATTTGACTTTCCATTGTTACTACTTCCAATCAGAAGCATATTCGGCATTCGTGTCTGCCGAGGGAAATTCAATAACCGGTCGAGCTTGCTCAATGTATCAAGCGCTCGGGGATAGCCAATCCAGCGAGGCTGATCGAGCCAACGAAGACGAGACTGCCCGTCGAGCTCGATACACCCTAAGGTGTTAGGATGTAAATGGGCGTATGTGGTCATCTTGAAAACTTCCCAACTTCAATGTTGTCGAATGGCTTAATGTCATCTTCAGAAAAATCTGACTCGCTAATCTTGTCAATTGATGGGTTCATAGCTGCTCGTTTTTGTTGGACGACACTCCAATGTTTCATTTTTTCCTTGCGTCTTAGACTTCTTTTTTCAGAGGAGCGCCGCTGCTTCGCCAGGCGGGTTCTCTCGATGGCCTCGTCTATCATGTTCCGCATAATTTTGACGCCTTTGAATATCATGTCTTCATTAATATGCGCATGCGGGTTCTCCTTTTCTTTTTTGACTACAGCTCTCAATTCCCAGAGGCTTATGGCAGCGTGAGCACTATTCAGATATGGGATCTGCACGTAGGTATGGGTATCAGGATCTAGAAAATGAACTGAGCTAATATCCCGAGGGTCGTAAGCAAATACGAATTTGCGAGATTTTTTTGAAAGTGGATCTGTAACACCAATCCATTTCCGCAGAACCGGTGAATAGTAATTGATATAATTTATCAAAACCCCGCTTTGCTGAACCGTCCTTTCCACATAAGGAGTAAAGTCAAGCCGAAAGGTTTCCTCGTCCTGCACAGGGAATGGCAGGCCCACCCCAAGCTGAGTTTCCGTACCATGGACGAAATTGTTATAAATATTTATTGGAGGGACATCGTTTATCCCAGCGTGAGCCTTATGGTGATACCGATAAACTATAAACACAGTAAACCACAATTCAAGCTCTTCTAAAGTCATACAAGCACGACTCTCAGAGTCGTACTTCATCTTTGATTTTACATTAGAAAATGTCGTGCCTGGAATAGTGTGAGTTTCTTGCATGAACGTTCTAAATGCACGCTCCACATGCGGGCCATAGTTAGGCTGTTTTCTAGGTCTGAACTCAAGGATTATATTATGTTGATCACAGGCTCGCTTGAGCATGCTCCCTTGAAACTCCTTGGCATTATCAACGTGAATCTTTGTCATTTTGCCATATATAGGCCAGTCTGCGAGAATATCCCGTTTGGCAAGCCACGTTTCTTTTCTCAGTACAGCATGAGCTATGCACAAGCCAGCGGACATGGCGCTTGGATTGTCTAGTGTCAAGTAAAAACCGGTAAGCATCTTCGTCGCCACATCTATAGCAATGGTCAGATACGGACGACCGATCGGTAATCGATGTGTTTCATCAACGATAATGATATCCATTGGTGTATGATCAATTTGGACAACAGCATTCGGATAATCCCCCCCAGGAAAACTACCGCGATGCGGAGTAAGATCATCTCTGACCTTTTCAGAACCATAACGCTCCCGAGTCAGCGTTTCCTTGTCAATATTTTTTACTCTAAAATATATTGTATTTAAATGGGGTGATGGCAATCCCGCTGCACGACAAACGACACTAATCTCATTGCAGAGGTTAGGCACTTTAGGTCGTTCCTTCGTAAGGTAAAAGTTCTTAATTTTATCTTGTATAATATATTCGACTTCTTCGTTCAAGCGTCGCCCGCCTTTATCCGCACGTTCGGCGCGCGCAAGGGAAGACACCAGTTCTTTATCGTTATATTTTTTTAACCAGCGATAGATGGTGGGGACACTTACTCCCGAAGCATCTGCAACTTTTTTCACATCTTCCGCCACTCGCCCCTTGCTGTTCAAAAGAGGGCGTATTATCTCGAACCGGCTAACAGTCTTATTCCATTCCTCGCTTTTACTGAGCAGCAAGGGCGACTTTGCTGATTTTGTGCTCAGCAGGTTAAGTGATAAATCACTCACACGAACCAACTCAGTTGCTCCAGTTTCTAAAATTCGGACAATTGCCTCCGTGAGCCCTTTAATCTCAATCAGCACCGCTGCGTCTGTATGCCGGTACACTAGCTGACCTGGGACCAACGTCTTCATA
This sequence comes from Pseudomonas sp. B424, assembly GCF_055408345.1. Taxonomy (NCBI): domain Bacteria; kingdom Pseudomonadati; phylum Pseudomonadota; class Gammaproteobacteria; order Pseudomonadales; family Pseudomonadaceae; genus Pseudomonas; species Pseudomonas sp. B424. Next base: position 28,475 of record NZ_JBUZTL010000003.1, read on the forward strand.
TCAATCCTCCAGCTTCCAAATTTTGGAAGCCATGCATAACGGCTTTTCTAGATCGCACCCTATTTTGCCCACGGCAATCAGGTGCCATAACACCGGTATCAGCTCGATTCTGCTCGCAGTGCTTTGCGATAGGTAAATCAATATAGATTCAGGGGTGGCCTCTCCTCGCTCGGCAAGAGCAGAAATCAATCGGTCAGCCGCGCTTGGAGAAGGAGTCCGATCCAGAAACGACCAAAGAAATTTTGTATTGGTCAAATAAGGGGTTCTGATCTCGCGCTCAGTGAAGACCTGAAACCGCCAGCCTCGCAGGGCGCAATAGGCCTTAGCTGCCCGAAATTTTGGCATCAGGATTTTCCACTGCTCACGAAAATCGCTTCTAAACTTGACCTCGTAGAGCACCGATGGCTGCTGGGGCTCACCTTCGTTGAAATGGATGAGTCCATCTGGCGTAAATTTGCGCTTCCCGCCATCGGCCGTTCTATATTCGATAGTCAGAGGCTGTGCGAGGAAGCTGCGAACAGTCGGATTAAATCGAATCAGCTCCATCAAATCTCGTTCCAGCGTGGACTCATACTGCCCCATTTTGGGAACAGTGCCTCTCACGCTCCGATGCTTGACTCCAATTTTTCGGACAGGCTGATTTTTGACTTCGCGCTTCATTCGCAGATATCCCTAGAATTTTCTCTATATTCTCATTTATTAATAGGTTTTACAGGCGGCTCCAAGCCGCAACCCGGCGAGATCACCCTCGCCCATCACGGGGTGTTGTTTCTCGATGAGTTCCCCGAGTTCGACCGCAAGGTGCTGGAAGTGTTGAGAGAGCCCATGGAGTCAGGCTTTATCGTGATCGCCCGTGCCCGGGATCGCATGCGCTTTCCGGCGCGCTTCCAGCTGGTTGCGGCGATGAACCCCTGCCCCTGTGGATATCTGGGTGAACCCACGGGCCGCTGCCGCTGCACCCCGCAACAGATCCAGCGTTACCGCAACAAACTCTCTGGCCCTTTGCTCGATCGCATTGATCTGCATTTGACCGTGGCCCGCGAAAGCACCGCCCTCAACCACCCTCTCGCCCCGGACGACACCACGGCCAGTGCGGCCGTGCGGGTGGCCGCGGCCCGTGAGCGCCAGTTGCAACGCCAGGGCTGCGCCAATGCTTTTCTCGACCTGCCAGGCGTGCGGGCCCAATGCACGTTGAGTGACGTCGACACTGCATGGCTGGAGGCGGCCTGTGAGCGAATGACCTTGTCACTTCGGGCCGCTCACCGGTTGCTCAAGGTGGCGCGCACCCTGGCGGATCTGGAGCAGGCGGCGAGCATTGAGCGCAAGCACCTGGCAGAGGCATTGCAGTATCGACCGGTGAGCGGGTGATGGGGCCGGCTTACCCCAACCGCTGCACCACCGGCAGTTCCATCGCAGCGACTTCATGCTGCAAAAAGTCGCTGAGACGCCGCAGGCGCTCGCCGCCGGGACGGGTCTTGGGCCAGACCAGATAATAATTCTCACCACTGGCCACCGCGGCCTTGAACGGCAGGCTCAAGCGGCCCTGGGCAACGTCTTCGGCCACCATCAGCAAGTCGCCCATCGATACGCCATAGCCCCGGGCAGCGGCAATCATGCCCAGCTCCAGGGTGTCGAAGACTTGCCCGCCCTTGAGCGACACCTGGCCGCCAAGGCCCATGCAGTCAAGCCAGCGGCGCCAGTCCCGGCGATCAGGCGTGGGGTGCAGCAACTCAGTGGCGGCCAGTCGCTTGGCGTCCCAGGGGTGTTCATCCTGCAAGTTGGGGGCACCGACCGGGATCAGCATCTCCGGGAACAGCAGCGTGGCCTCCCAGTCAGGCGGGAAGTGGCCGTTGCTCAGCAGCACGGCGCAGTCGAACGGTTCCTGGTTGAAGTCCACATGGTCGATGTCCATCCAGGCGCTGGTCAGTTGCACCTCGTTACCGGCCTGCAAGTGACGAAAGCGGCTCAGGCGGGCCAGGAGCCAGCGCATGGTCAAGGTGGAAGGGGCTTTCATACGCAAGATGTCATCTTCGGCGCGCAAGGTAGTGCAGGCCCGTTCCAGGGCGGCAAAGCCTTCGCGAACACCCGGCAGCAGCAGGCGGGCGGCTTCGGTGAGTTGCAGGCTGCGGCCATTGCGCTGAAATAATCGGCAGGCGAAATGCGCCTCCAGGGTTTTGATATGGCGGCTGACGGCACTCTGGGTGATCGACAGCTCTTCGCCCGCCCGCGTAAACGAACTATGGCGAGCCGCAGCCTCAAAGGCGCGCAAGGCATAAAGCGGAGGAAGACTACGAGACATGGAGAATTGTCCTGTTGTGAAACGGATGTGTGGTCTTGGCCGAATCAGCTTTAGCATGAGTTTTAATCATGCCAATGATCGTTTTTATCCCTTTGCTTAAAACACTCAACGCGCCGAGAATCAAGCCCTTCAACGCACCCATAGAAATAGAACAGATGACCAAACAGCATCCTGCACGTATCGAACTCAAGGCCATCATGCGGCTTGCAGGGCCGCTGATCGCTTCGCAGTTGGCTCACATGCTGATGGTGCTCACCGACACCCTGATGATGGCGCGCTTGAGCCCCGAGGCTCTGGCAGGCGGCAGCCTGGGGGCCGCCAGCTACTCATTTGTGTCGATTTTCTGTATCGGTGTGATTGCGGCCGTAGGCACGCTGGTCTCGATTCGCCAGGGCGCGGGCGATATTGAAGGCGCGACCCGTCTGACCCAGGCGGGGATCTGGCTGGCGTGGGCGCTGGCGCTGGGCGGCGCGATCATGTTGTGGAACATCAAACCCATATTGCTGCTGTTTGGGCAAACCCCGAGCAACGTTGAAATGGCGGGGCAGTTTTTGATGCTGCTGCCGTTTGCCCTGCCCGGCTACATGACCTTCATGGCCCTGCGCGGTTTTACCAGCGCCATGGGCCGGCCCATGCCGGTCATGGTGATCAGCCTGATCGGCACCGTGGCCAACTTTTTACTCAATTACGCCCTGATTACCGGCATGTTCGGCCTGCCAAAACTGGGGTTGATGGGCATCGGTCTGGTGACGGCGATTGTGGCGACCTGCATGGCACTGGGTCTGGCCTGGCATATCCATCGCCACCCGGCCTACGACGCGTATCCAATCAGCAAAGGCCTGTCGCGGATCAATCTGACTTACCTGCGGGAGCTGTGGCGTCTGGGCCTGCCGATTGGGGGCACTTACGCGGTGGAGGTTGGGCTGTTTGCCTTCGCGGCGCTGTGCATGGGCACCATGGGCAGCACCCAATTGGCGGCGCACCAGATCGCGCTGCAGATCGTGTCGACGGCATTCATGGTACCGGCGGGGATGTCGTACGCGATCACCATGCGCATCGGTCAGCATTATGGCGGCGGCGACTTGCTGCGGGCGCGGTTGGCCGGCCGGGTCGGTATCGGTTTTGGCGCATTTGTGATGCTCGGGTTTTCGGTGGTGTTCTTGTTCTGGCCAAATGAACTGGTGGGCTTGTTTCTGGATTACAACGACCCGGCATTCCGCCCGGTATTTGAACTGGCCGTCAGCCTGCTGGCAGTGGCCGCATGGTTTGAGCTGTTCGATGGTGCGCAAACCATCGCCATGGGCGCGATTCGCGGGCTCAAGGATGCCAAGACCACCTTTCTGGTCGGGCTGTTTTGCTACTGGGCGATTGGTGCACCGATGGCCTGGATGCTGGCCTTTACCTTTGGCTGGGGCCCGTCCGGTGTCTGGTGGGGGCTGGCGGTGGGGCTGGCCTGTGCGGCGATCAGCCTGACTCTGGCATTCGAATGGAAAGTGCGGCGCATGCTCAAACGTGAACGCAAGGCGGCGAAAACGGCGGCGCTAGAGGCGGCGTGACGCACGACCTGTAGCCGCAGGCCTAGATTGCCTGCGGCATCACCTTTTGTTGGGCGCCAAAGGTCAAATACTCCACCAGCTCTGCCAGCGGCAGCGGTTTGCTGATTAAGTAGCCCTGCACCTGGTCGCAGCCAAATGCCCTCAAAAGAGCAAGCTGCTCGGGGGTTTCGACGCCCTCGGCGACCACTTCCAGTTTGAGGTTGTGAGCCAGGTTGATCATGGCGTGGACAAGCTTGCGATTTTCTTCGCGGCTTTCCATGCCCCCCACGAAGCTTTTATCGATCTTGAGCAGCGCAATCGGCAGGCTGTTGAGGTGCACAAACGATGAAAAGCCGGTGCCGAAGTCATCCAGCGAAAAGCGCACCCCGAGTCGGCCCAGGGCATCCATGGTTTGCTTGACCAGATCGCTGCGTCGCATGACGGCCGTTTCGGTCAGTTCGAACTCCAGCCACTGCGCCTCAACCCCCCGTTCGGTAATCAGGCGGCTGAGGGTCGAGAGCAACTGACTGTCCTGGAACTGGCGGAAAGACAGGTTGACCGCCATATGCAACGGCTCCAGCCCGCGTTCGCGCAGCGCCTGCATATCGCGCAGGGCCCGGGAGATGACCCAGTAACCCAGTGGCACGATCAGCCCGCTTTGCTCGGCCAGCGGCACGAACTCGCTGGGTGCGAGCAAGCCGCGCTCGGGGTGACGCCAGCGAACCAGCGCCTCGAGCCCGACGATCTGGCCCGTGCCCAGATCCAGGCGCGGCTGGTAATGCAGTTCCAGTTCGTCACGACGCAGGGCCCTGCGCAGCTCGCTTTCGAGGTCGGCCAGGCTGCGGGCATTGCGATTGATGCGTTCGTTAAACACATGAAAGGTGCAGCCCTGGGTGCTTTTGGCCTGTTGCATGGCGATATGCGCGTGCCACATCAACGGGTCGGCCCCGGCGCTGGCCCGTGCATGGGCGATGCCCAGGCTGCAGCCGATCAGCAGGCTTTCGCCATCGACCCAGTAGGGCTCTGCCATGACCTCGGTTATGCGCTCGGCCATCCATTCGGCCCGCTCCGGGGCGCGATGGGTGTTGATCAGGAGGGCGAACTCATCGCTGCCCAGCCGGGCCAGCTGGTCGCCGGCTTCAAGCTGGCTTTTGAGACGCGCCACCACTTGCAGGATCAAACGGTCGCCGGCCTGATGGCCCAACGCGTCGTTGGCGTGTCGAAAGTTGTCCAGGTCCAGGTGCCCGAGGGCGATGCCGCGGCCGTCACTTTCGGCCAGGCGTACGGCCAGCAGGGTCTGGAAGCCCTGGCGGTTGGCGATGCCGGTCAGCGGGTCTTCTTCGGCCAGGCGCAGCAACGTGTGTTCCAGCACGCCGCGTTCGCGTACATGCCGCAGGCAGCGACGCAGCACGTCGGTTGTCAGGGTGCTGCTGACCAGCCAGTCGCTGACACCTTGGGGCGCCGCTGCAGGCTCAGTGTCGAGCAACAAAACAGTGGGCAAGCGACAGCGGCCCGCTGAAGGCTGCAGAGCCGGGGTGGTCAGGAGCAGCGCATTTCGATCGTTCTCGAACAGATGGCTGACAGACTCCCGGCTTGGCGCGCAAATGATGACGGCCGTGCTTCCCATAGGCCTCAGACACTCGCGCAATAACGCTGCCCAAGATGGCTCTTCGGCCAGTAGCAGCAAACGCAAGGGTTCGACAGGCGTAGACAAGCTAGCTCCCTAGACTCTGCAAAATATCAGGCGATGGGCATTATGCCGTGCCGACAACCAACGGCAAATGATATTGGTTATCAAGTACTTATTTGCAGCATAAACCTTACGGTAGCCGCCAATACGCTTGGCATCCTGCGCGAAACTGACAAAAGCGGCAAATTTAGATGATGTGCGTGTCACACCGTCGCACAGAGGCAGCAATATCTGCTCATCCTGTTAAAATGCCCGCCCTTTTTATAAACGACCCCTAATCTCGCCATGTCCCGACTCAATCCCCGGCAGCAAGAAGCCGTGAGCTACGTCGGCGGTCCTCTTTTGGTGCTCGCCGGCGCGGGCTCGGGCAAAACCAGCGTGATTACCCGCAAAATCGCGCACTTGATCCAGAACTGCGGCATCCGTGCCCAGTACATCGTCGCCATGACCTTTACCAATAAGGCTGCTCGCGAGATGAAAGAGCGGGTCGGCACTTTGCTCAAAAAGGGTGAAGGTCGCGGCTTGACGGTGTGCACGTTCCACAACCTGGGGCTGAACATCATCCGCAAGGAGCATGCGCGGCTGGGCTACAAGCCAGGGTTCTCGATCTTTGACGAGGCCGATGTCAAAGCGCTGATGACCGACATCATGCAAAAGGAATACTCGGGCGACGACGGGGTCGACGAGATCAAGAACATGATCGGCTCGTGGAAAAACGACCTGGTCCTGCCGCCGCAAGCGCTGGAAAACGCGCGAAGCCCTAAAGAGCAGACGGCGGCCATTGTCTACACCGCCTATCAGCGCACGCTCAAGGCCTACAACGCGGTGGACTTTGACGACCTGATCCTGCTGCCGGTGAAGCTGTTCGAAGAGCACGCCGACATCCGTGAAAAGTGGCAGAACAAAGTGCGTTACCTGTTGGTGGACGAATATCAGGACACCAACGCCAGCCAGTATTTGCTGGTCAAATACCTGATTGGCACGCGCAACCAGTTCACCGTGGTAGGTGATGACGACCAGTCGATCTACGCCTGGCGTGGTGCCCGCCCGGAAAACCTGATGCTGCTCAAGGACGATTATCCGTCCCTGAAAGTGGTGATGCTGGAGCAAAACTATCGCTCCACCAGCCGCATTTTGCGCTGCGCCAACGTGCTGATTTCGAACAACCCCCACGAATTCGAGAAGCAACTGTGGAGCGAAATGGGCCACGGCGACGAAGTCCGGGTCATTCGCTGTCGCAACGAAGACGCCGAAGCCGAGCGCGTAGCCGTCGAAATTCTTACCCTGCACCTGCGCACCGACCGGCCCTATAGCGACTTTGCGATCCTGTATCGCGGTAACTACCAGGCCAAACTGATCGAGTTGAAGCTGCAGCACCATCAGATTCCCTACCGTTTGTCGGGCGGCAACAGCTTCTTCGGGCGTCAGGAAGTTAAAGACTTGATGGCCTACTTTCGCCTGATTGTGAACCCGGACGACGACAACGCGTTCTTGCGGGTGATTAACGTCCCGCGTCGCGAAATCGGTTCCACCACGCTGGAGAAGCTCGGTAACTACGCCACCGAGCGCAAAATCTCGATGTATGCCGCCACCGATGAAATTGGTTTGGGTGAACATCTGGACGCTCGTTTCACCGATCGTCTGGCGCGCTTCAAGCGCTTCATGGACCGCGTGCGGCAACAATGCTCGGGTGAAGATCCGATTGCGGCGCTGCGCAGCATGATCATGGACATCGACTACGAGAACTGGCTGCGCACCAACAGCTCCAGCGAAAAAGCGGCGGACTACCGCATGTCCAACGTCTGGTTCCTGGTCGAGGCGTTGAAAAACACCCTCGAAAAAGACGAAGACGGGGCCATGACCATCGAGGAAGCCATCGGCAAGCTGGTCTTGCGTGACATGCTTGAGCGTCAGCAAGAAGAGGAAGACGGTGCTGAAGGCGTGCAGATGATGACCTTGCACGCCTCCAAGGGGCTGGAATTTCCCTATGTATTCATCATGGGCATGGAAGAAGAAATCCTGCCGCACCGCTCCAGCATCGAGGCGGATACCATTGAAGAAGAACGGCGTCTTGCCTACGTAGGCATTACCCGTGCCCGTCAGACGCTGGCCTTTACCTTCGCCGCCAAGCGCAAGCAGTACGGCGAGATCATCGATTGTGCGCCGAGTCGCTTCCTCGATGAGTTGCCACCGGACGATCTGGCCTGGGAAGGCAACGACGATACCCCCACCGAAGTGAAGGCGGTTCGCGGAAATACGGCATTGGCCGATATACGCGCGATGTTAAAACGCTAGAATCGACTATTTTTTACTCTACCTTCAGCGCATAAGCGCTATTTGAGGACGTTACGTTGGAAGCACTGCACAAGAAAATTCGCGAAGAAGGCATCGTGCTTTCCGATCAGGTTTTGAAGGTTGATGCCTTTTTGAACCACCAGATCGACCCAGCGCTGATGAAAGAAATTGGCGACGAGTTTGCGCGTTTGTTCAAGGATTCGGGCATTACCAAGATCGTCACCATCGAAGCGTCGGGTATTGCCCCTGCCGTGATGACTGGCTTGAACTTGGGTGTACCTGTGATTTTCGCGCGTAAGCACCAGTCCCTGACCCTGACTGAAAACTTGCTGTCGGCCACGGTGTATTCGTTCACCAAGCAGACTGAAAGCACCGTTGCGATTTCCCCGCGTCACCTGCAAAGCACTGACCGCGTGTTGGTGATCGACGACTTCCTGGCCAACGGCAAGGCGTCCCAGGCGCTGATTTCGATCATCAAACAAGCCGGCGCTACCGTTGCCGGTCTGGGCATCGTGATCGAGAAGTCGTTCCAGGGCGGCCGGGCCGAGCTGGACGCACAGGGCTACCGCGTAGAATCCCTGGCCCGGGTCAAATCCCTGGCAGGCGGTAAAGTGACCTTTATCGAGTAAGCCCGCTATGTAGCCGCTGCCGCAGGCTGCGATAAGTGCCGCAGGACCTTGCCTTCAAAAGCCGGGGCCGCTGCGTTGCCCATCGCATCCTCGCTTCGCTCCTCAGCGGCTACATTCAGCGTTTGGTTGCTTGCAACCCCGCCAGCAGCAAGCGCTGATACAGCTCTTCGCGCAGCCCGTCAGGCTTGGGCAGCTGCATGCGCGTGAGGTGTTCAGGGAATGCCTGCGGCGAGGGCGCGTCCAGCGTGGCCTTGCCCAGCTGGTAAATCTGCGTGAGCTTGAATTTGCTCTTGAGCCAGTTCAACGCTCGTAGCAGGTCCTGTTCCTGCGCGCTGAAATCGCTGCCCAGCGGGTACTCCGGGAACAAGTGCGGGTGCTTCGCGGCAATCCCCTGCAAGCGTTCCGGGTTGTTGTCGGCAAACCGTGGATCAAGGCAAAAGTCCTTGGGCAGTTTGCCGACTTGTTGCGCCTGGGCGATCAGTTCGCTCTGGAAGCGCGAGTCGCTGATATTGAGCAGCGCTTCGATCACGTTGCGGTCGGTTTTGCCGCGTAAATCGGCGATGCCGTATTCAGTGATCACGATGTCGCGCAAATGCCGAGGGATGGTGCAATGGCCGTATTCCCAGACGATGTTGGAACTCACATCACCGCCCGACTCACGCCAGCTGCGCAGGATGATCACTGAGCGTGCGTCATGCAGCGCGTGGCCCTGGGCGACGAAGTTGTATTGCCCGCCGACACCGCTGAGCACTCGTCCGTCTTGCAGCTGATCGGCTACGGCAGCGCCGAGCAAGGTGGCGGTGAAGGCACTGTTCACGAAGCGGGCATCGCGCCGCTGCAGGCGCTTGAGCGTCTCCTGGCCGAACAGTTCGTTGATGTAGCTGATGGCGGTCATGTTGAATTCGGCGCGCTTGCTGTGAGGCAGTTCCCGTAGCCGCTGGTAAAAGCTCTGCGGGCCGAGAATGAAGCCGCCGTGGATGCTCACGCCGTCGCTGTGCAGGCTTTCGTCCAGGGTGCCCGCATTGGCCTGCGCTTGCCGCTCGGCATCGGGGTAGACCTTGCGTCGCACAATCCCGGCATCCGCCAGCACCATCAGCCCGTGTACAAACATTTCGCTGCAACCGTACAAGCCCCGGGCGAATGGTTCGACCCCGCCCTGCTGCTCAATCAGCGTGCGCCAGGGCGTGATATCGATTGCGTCGAGCAAGGCGCGATAGCCCTCGTTGTCGCCATGACGCGCGAGCAAGGCAGCACTCAGGGCATCCCCCATAGAGCCGATACCAATCTGCAATGTGCCGCCATCGCGTATCAGGGTGCTGGCGTGCACGCCGATGAAGTGGTCTTGCAGGGTCACGGGCATGTTGGGGGTAGAAAACAGCGTGGTGCGCTCATCGTCGTCGATCAGGTAGTCAAAGTCGTCGGCATTGAGTTCTGAGTCGCCGGGCATATAGGGCAAGTCACTGTGCACGTGGCCCAGCATCAGAATGGTTTCGCCCGCGGCTCGGCGCTTGGCGATCATGGGCAATAAATCGAGGGTGATGTCGGGGTTGCAGCTCAGGCTCACGCGCCGTGCATCTTGCGGGTCGCGGGCAATCAGTTGCGCTACCAGATTGAGGCCGCTGGCATTGATATCGCGGGCCGCGTGGCTGTAATTGCTGCTGACGTAATCCTGCTGGGCCGCAGGGCTGTTGAGCAGGCTACCCGGCTGCATGAAGAACTGCTCGACGTGGATGTTCTCGGGCATGTGGTTGCGATGCAGGTCGGCGAGATAGTCCAGTTCGATGTAGTCGCCAAATACCCGCTCGACAAAAGGCTCCAGAAACAGTCGTTGCAAACCGTCCCCCAGTGGCGGGCGGCCCAGACTCAGGGCGGTGTAGATCGTCAGTTGCCGCTCGGGCAGCTGCTTGATCCGCTGATACAAGGCGTTGACGAACCGGTTGGCCTTGCCCAGGCCCAGAGGCAGGCCAAGGTGAATATGCATCGGCAGGCGCGCCAGCACATCATCGACTGCGCGCTCGATCGAACAGGACTGCACCATCTGACCCTCCAAAACCATCCGTGTATAGAGATGTGACAGAGACTGACCGGTCTTGGTTGCAAAGAGCAAGGGGCTTCGGGTGTGTGCCTGCTCAAATCCCGGGCACAAAAAAGCCGCCCATCAGCGGCTTTTTTAGAGAGTGTCGGCTTATTTCAAACCGGACATCTTCTCGATGGCACCTTTGAGGTCTTCATCGGAGCACGTCATGCAGGTGCCTTTAGGCGGCATGGCGTTGATACCGGTGATGGCCTTGGCCAGGATGCCATCAAGGCCGCCCTGGTGATCGGCGCGTTCTTTCCAGGCTGCGGTGTCACCGATTTTCGGTGCGCCCAACAGGCCGGTGCCGTGGCAGGCGCTGCAGTGCTTGGCAATGATGTCATCTGCCGACATACCACCGCCGCCGCCTACAGAGGCTGTTACTTCCATCCCTTTGCATTCCTGGCCTTGAACACAGACTTTGCCGACTGGCTCAAGACGTTTTGCGATGTCATCGTTCGTTGCTGCCTGAGCGTTGACTGCCCATAGGGCCACTACTGCTGCTGGTACGGCCAGCATTTTCATAATTAGGTTCACGCGTACACCCTCAATGGTGGCTAGTCACGCCCACAACCACGGTTTCGCGGGCGGGCGAAAGTATAACGGTTAGCCCGCCACTCTGAAACAACCCTAAAGACAAAGGGGGAATAGAGGTGGCGAAATGCAGCATCGGGTGCCTCTGCATGCAGGCAGGGCGCCTCTGTTTTTAGAAGTTCGCCGGGGTAGCTGCGCTGATTAGTCGCGCCGCAACGTCGAACGGATTACGGAAACGGTGTGGCTTTGAGCTTTCAAAATAGTAGCTGTCACCGGCCTCAAGCAGGAAAGTCTCAAGACCTACGGTCAACTCTAGGCGACCTTCGAGCAAAATCCCGGTTTCTTCGCCTTCATGGGTCAACATTTCGTCCCCGGTATCGGCGCCCGGTGGGTAGATCTCGTTGAGAAACGCAATGGCCCGGCTCGGATGTGCTTTGCCGACCAGTTTCATGGTCACGGCACCATCGGAAATGTCGATCAGTTCATTGGCTTTGTAGACAATCTGGGTCGGGTTTTCTTGAAGGATTTCTTCGGAAAAAAATTCGACCATAGATATGGGGATGCCACTCAGCACTTTTCTCAGGGAGCTTATTGAAGGGCTCACGCTGTTCTTTTCGATCATCGAAATGGTGCTGTTGGTGACGCCCGCGCGCTTGGCGAGTTCACGCTGTGACAGGCCTTTGAGTTTGCGGATGGATTGCAGTCGTTCACCGACGTCCAATGCGGGAGCCTCCTGGGGTCAGATTCAGGTCGAGAAGTCGCCATCATGGCGATAGCGTTCAGTATTTACAACACTTCGACTTCAAACCTGGGTGCCCATTTGGCCCCGCCTATTGGATACAACCCATCAGCTCCCGGAATAGAGGCGTGGCGCTCGTTTCAGGTTGCAGAAAATCTGGTAAGGAATGGTGTCTGCCTTGGCGGCCACTTCACTGGCGAGGATGTTTTTGCCCCACAGTTCAACCGTTGAGCCAAGCCCTGCCTGGGGTACATCGGTGAGGTCGATGCACAGCATGTCCATCGATACCCGGCCCAGCAATTGGCTACGCACGCCGGCCACGAGTACCGGAGTGCCGGTCGGTGCCTGACGCGGGTAGCCGTCGGCATAACCCATGGCCACCACGCCAATACGCATGGGTTTGGGGGTGATGAATTTCGCGCCATAGCCCACTGGCTCGCCGGCAGGCAATTCACGTACGCAGATCACTTTTGACTCCAGGGTCATCACCGGCTGCAGGCGTGATGCAGTGGCCTGGGGCTCTTCAAATGGCGAGGCGCCGTACAGCATCAGGCCCGGCCGTACCCAGTCACTTGGCACACGTGGCCAGCCGAGTACCGCCGGCGAGTTGCGCAAGCTGATTTCAGCCGTCAAGTCGGCGCGGGCTCCCAGGAACACAGCGACTTGCTCTACGCTGCGGGTGCAATCCAGCTCATCGGCGCGGGCAAAGTGGCTCATCAGCACGATTTTGGTCACGTTGGCGCTGGCTTGCAGGCGCTGGTAAGCGGCTTTGTAGTCGCCCGGGTGCAGGCCGACGCGGTGCATGCCGCTGTCCAGCTTCAGCCATACGTGGATCGGCCTGGCGAGCTTGGCCTGCTCGATTGCATCGAGCTGCCACAGCGAATGCACCACGCACCAAAAATCGTGTTCGACGATCAGTGGCAGTTCATCCGCTTCAAAAAAACCTTCGAGCAGCAGGATAGGCGCACGAATACCGGCGGCGCGCAGTTCCAGTGCTTCTTCAATACAGGCGACGGCAAAACCGTCGGCTTCAGCCTCAAGGGCCTGGGCGCAGCGCACGGCACCGTGGCCGTAGGCATCGGCCTTGATCACAGCGAGGGCTTTGGCCCCCGTGACTTCACGGGCCAGTTGGTAGTTGTGACGCAGGGCTTGGAGGTCGATCAGGGCACGGGCTGGGCGCATGGTGGCGGGCTTCTAACGGCTGCTGAATAAAAAACCGGCGCTGGCCTGCGGCGTTAACCGCGTGCCGCGCCGGAAGAGGGACATGTTACTGAAGCAAAAAGGTTATGGCAGTGCCGCGACGACAGACAGTTCGACCAGGATTTCCGGTTCGCACAGTTTGGCTTCAACGGTAGCGCGGGCCGGCGCGACGCCTTTAGGCAGCCACTGGTCCCACACGCTGTTCATGCCGACAAAATCGGCATCGATGTCTTTGAGGTAGATGGTCACCGACAGAATGCGGCTTTTGTCAGTGCCCGCCAGGTCCAGCAAGTGTTCGATGTTGGCCAGTGTTTCGCGGGTTTGCTGCTCAACCCCGGCGTTCATGTCGTCGCCGACTTGCCCGGACAGGTAAACAGTCCCGTTATGGGCAACGATCTGGCTCATGCGGTCATTGGTGAGCTGGCGCTGGATTGCCATGTTTTGCAGTCTCCTGGTGGTTGCCGTAGCGGGAAATATCAAGGCCTTCGGCGCTGATTTGCGGGGTCTTCCTGGCCATCACGTCCGCAAGGAAACGACCGGAACCGCAGGCCATGGTCCAGCCCAGTGTGCCATGACCGGTGTTCAGGAACAGGTTTTTGAACGGGGTTGCGCCCACGATCGGTGTACCGTCCGGTGTGGTCGGGCGCAGGCCGGTCCAGAAACTGGCCTGGCTCAGGTCACCGCCCTGAGGATAAAGGTCGTTGACGATCATCTCCAGGGTTTCGCGTCGACGCGGGTTCAGCGACAGGTCAAAACCGGCGATTTCAGCCATGCCGCCAACGCGGATGCGGTTGTCGAAACGGGTGATCGCGACCTTGTAGGTTTCGTCGAGAATGGTCGAGGTCGGGGCCATGTCCGGGTTGGTGATCGGAATGGTCAACGAATAACCCTTGAGCGGGTAAACCGGAGCCTTGATCCCCAATGGCTTGAGCATTTGTGGCGAGTAGCTGCCCAGTGCCAGTACGTAACGATCGGCGGTTTCGAGTTTGCCGTCGATCATCACGCCATTGATGCGGTCGCCCGCGTAGTCCAGACGTTGAATGTCCTGGCCGAAGCGGAACTCGACACCCAGATTCTTGGCCATTTCAGCCAGGCGGGTGGTGAACATCTGGCAGTCGCCGGTCTGGTCATTCGGCAGGCGCAGAGCACCGGCCAGAATATCGGTGACGTTGGCCAGTGCCGGCTCAACCCGGGCAATACCGGCGCGGTCGAGCAGCTCGAAAGGCACGCCGGACTCTTTGAGTACGGCGATGTCCTTGGCCGCGCCATCCAGTTGGGCCTGGGTGCGGAACAGTTGAGTGGTACCCAAGTTGCGGGCCTCGTAGGCAATACCGGTTTCGGCGCGCAGTTCATCGAGGCAGTCACGGCTGTACTCGGACAGGCGAACCATGCGCTCCTTGTTCACGGCATAGCGGCTGGCGGTGCAGTTGCGCAGCATCTGCGCCATCCACAGGTACTGGTCGATATTGGCAGTCGCCTTGATGGCCAGGGGCGCGTGGCGCTCCAGCAGCCATTTGATCGCTTTGAGCGGCACGCCCGGCGCGGCCCATGGCGAAGCATAGCCCGGGGACACCTGGCCGGCGTTGGCGAAACTGGTTTCCATTGCAACGGCTGGCTGACGGTCTACAACGACCACATCGAAACCGGCTCGGGCCAGATAATAGGCGCTGGCAGTACCAATAACGCCGCCACCCAATACCATAACTCGCATATTCATATCCCTCATCGCGGCCAGCCGCTGACGTTTATTGTTCAAAGCGAAGATGAGCGCAGTATATGAAGCATTGGCTAGTGGAATTCACTGTATAAGAAGCTATATTTGGCGACAATTCTCGGCCAAAACCCTTTTCACGGAGGAGATTCTCCTATGCGTACAAATCATCAAACAAAGCGTGAACTGGACAAGATTGATCGCAACATTCTGCGCATCCTTCAGGTCGATGGCCGCATTTCGTTTACCGAGCTGGGAGAGAAGGTCGGGCTGTCCACTACGCCCTGTACCGAGCGGGTGCGCCGCCTGGAGCGCGAAGGGATCATCATGGGTTACAACGCCAGGCTCAACCCGCAGCAACTGCAGGGCAGTCTGCTGGTGTTCGTGGAGATCAGCCTTGATTACAAGTCGGGCGATACCTTCGACGAGTTTCGTCGGGCAGTGCTGAAGTTGCCTCACGTGCTGGAGTGCCATCTGGTATCAGGGGATTTTGACTACCTGGTGAAAGCACGGATCAGCGAGATGGCCTCATACCGCAAGCTGCTGGGCGACATCCTGCTCAAGTTGCCCCATGTGCG
Organism: Pseudomonas sp. B424; assembly: GCF_055408345.1. Classification (NCBI taxonomy): domain Bacteria; kingdom Pseudomonadati; phylum Pseudomonadota; class Gammaproteobacteria; order Pseudomonadales; family Pseudomonadaceae; genus Pseudomonas; species Pseudomonas sp. B424. Next base: position 43,759 of record NZ_JBUZTL010000003.1, read on the forward strand.
GGAGTCCAAGAGCTATATCGTGATGGAAGAAGTGAAAGAGAGTTTGTGTTTGCCGATTGCGGATTAAAAGCGCCCGGTGAGGGACTTTTTAAACCAGCACCTGCCGCGTACTGGCGATGTATTCGTGCACCAGCTTCTCGGCACTGGGGTGAATCATCTCCACCGGGCGTCGGCCGTTGGGGCAAGGCAGGGTCGGCGTGGTACCGAACAGACGGCAAATCAGCGGCCGCTCCTCATACACCGTGCAGCCATTGGGCCCCAGATGCACACAGTCAAGCTCGTCCATCGCAGCTTCCTGCTCGGCGGCTGTCTTGCGCGGCAAGCGGGCCATTTCTTCGGATGAGGTGGTCACGGGCCCGCAGCAGTCATGGCAACCCGGCACGCATTCGAACGAGGGAATTTGCTGCCGAAGAAAGCGGATCTTGTGACTGTTGCAGCTCATCCAGGATTTACCGATTTTGAAAAGGCCGTAGAGTCTGCCTGAAAACCCTTACCCTAGACAGCGCCGCCCGGCTGTTCTTGCCCCTTTGGAATGGCACGGCTTATGCTCCGTCAAATTTTCCAAACATCAATAATCAGGATTACGCACATGAGCGCCCCGGTTCAGCGCAGCCAGCACACTGCTTCTTATTACGCCGCCAGCAGCTTGCCGCAGCCCGATCATCCGGTGCTGCAAGGCGAACTGATAGCTGATGTGTGCGTGGTAGGCGGTGGCTTTTCTGGCCTGAATACTGCGCTGGAGCTGGCCGAGCGCGGCATGAGCGTGATCCTGCTCGAAGCCTGCAAGATCGGTTGGGGTGCCAGCGGGCGCAATGGCGGTCAGTTGATTCGCGGTGTCGGCCATGGCCTTGAGCAATTTGAAGGCATTATCGGCAAGGATGGTGTCCGGCAAATGAAGCTGATGGGGCTGGAGGCGGTGGAGATCGTTCGCCAGCGCGTCGAGCGGTTCAACATTGCATGCGACCTGACCTGGGGTTATTGCGACCTGGCCAATAAACCACGGGACCTTGAAGGCTTTGCCGAAGAAGCCCAAGAGCTGCGCAGTTTGGGCTATCGCCATGAAACCCGGCTGCTGCAAGCCAACGAAGTCCACAGTGTGGTGGGCTCTGATCGTTATGTCGGGGGGCTTGTCGACATGGGGTCGGGGCATTTGCACCCGCTCAACCTTGCCCTGGGCGAAGCGGCGGCAGCTGCGCAACTGGGTGTGAGGCTGTTCGAAAATTCCGCGGTGACCCGGATAGATTATGGCCCCGAAGTGCGGGTACACACGGCGCAGGGCTCGGTGCGGGCCAAAAGCCTGGTGCTGGGTTGCAACGCTTATCTCAAGGATCTCAACCCGCAACTCAGTGGCAAAGTGCTGCCTGCGGGGAGTTACATCATCGCTACCGAGCCGTTGAGTGAAGCTCAGGCCCGGGCTTTGCTGCCGCAAAACATGGCAGTGTGCGATCAACGTGTAGCGCTGGATTACTACCGGCTTTCGGCGGATCGACGCTTGCTGTTTGGTGGCGCCTGCCATTACTCGGGGCGCGATCCGCAGGATATTGCGGCGTATATGCGCCCCAAAATGCTCGAAGTGTTCCCGCACCTCAAAGACGTGAAAATTGATTACCAGTGGGGCGGCATGATCGGTATCGGTGCCAACCGCTTGCCACAAATCGGCCGCCTGCATGATCAACCCAACGTGTATTACGCCCAGGCGTATTCAGGGCACGGGGTTAATGTGACTCACCTGGCGGGCAAGTTGCTGGCCGAGGCCATTAGTGGCCAGCACAGTAACGGCTTTGACCTGTTCGCCAAGGTCCCGCACATCACCTTCCCCGGCGGCAAATACCTGCGCTCGCCGCTGCTGGCGCTGGGGATGCTCTGGCATCGGCTTAAAGAGCTGGGTTAACAGCCCAAAGCCGAACGGGTGGGAGCGGGCTTGCTTGCGATGGCATCAGCGCGGGGGTTCTTAAAGGCCACGGCGCCTGCATCGCGAGCAAGCCCGCTGCCACAACAAAGCCAGTTTTGTGTAGGCATCTGTATCTTCACGAACGCCAAAACGGTTTGCAGCCTTCTCGCTGGGCCATTTCGCGACTCAAACCCACGTCCCGCAGTTGCTGTGCGTCCAGGTTGAGCAACACGCGGCGGCTGCGCGCGCGGTGCCAGAACAGGCCCCAGCGCCCAAGGCTGGCAGGGGTGCTGACGATTTGACGGGTTTCATGCTCAGCCAGTAATTCCTGGCTGCGCAGTGTCAGGCGCACATCACTCAAACCATTCATCAAACAGCTCCTTTTGACTCGATTCCCATGAGTCAGCATGATGGCCTTGTGCTGAAAACCATGACAGATTCAGCAAAATCCTTTTACATGCATACAGATTCGGCTTTTCAGGCGCTGAATCCTCTGTTTCCCTTCGATCTGTACTGGTCCACCCTTCGGGAGCTCTGCCATGACCCTTTACGTCAACCTCGCCGACTTGCTGGGCACGCGCATCGAGCAGGGGTTTTATCGCCCTGGCGACCGCTTGCCTTCGGTGCGGGCGTTAAGCGCCGAGCATGGCGTGAGCCTGAGCACAGTGCAGCAGGCGTATCGGTTGCTGGAGGACAACGGCCTGGCTTTGCCGCGGCCCAAGTCCGGGTACTTTGTGCCCGTGGACCGTGAGTTGCCGGCGTTGCCCGGCATGGGTAAACCGGCCCAGCGGCCGGTGGAAATTTCGCAGTGGGAACAGGTGCTGGAGCTGGTGCGTTCCGTGCCACAAAAGGACGTGATCCAGCTGGGGCGCGGCATGCCCGACGTCACCACGCCGACCATCAAGCCCCTGTTACGCAGCCTGGCGCAGATCAGCCGGCGCCTGGATTTACCTGGCCTGTATTACGACAACGTCTACGGGGTGCTGGGCTTGCGCGAACAGTTGGCGCGCCTGCTGCTCGACTCGGGCTGTCAGCTTGGGGCCGAGGACCTGGTGATTACCACGGGATGCCATGAAGCGCTGTCGTGCAGCATTCGCGCAGTGTGCGAACCCGGTGACATCGTGGCGGTCGACTCGCCGAGCTTTCATGGCGCCATGCAAACCCTCAAAGGGCTGGGGATGAAAGCGCTGGAGATCCCCACCGATCCGCTGACGGGCATCAGCCTCGAAGCGCTGGAGCTGGCGCTGGAGCAGTGGCCGATCAAGGCGATCCAGATCACGCCCAGCTGCAACAACCCGCTGGGCTACATCATGCCCGAGGCCCGCAAACGGGCGCTGGTGACCCTGGCCCAGCGTTTTGATGTGGCCATTATCGAAGACGATGTGTACGGCGAACTGGCCTACACCTACCCTCGCCCGCGCACGATAAAGTCCTTCGATGATGATGGCCGGGTCCTGCTGTGCAGTTCATTCTCCAAAACCCTGGCCCCCGGTTTGCGCGTGGGCTGGGTTGCGCCGGGGCGCTATCTGGAGCGGGTGCTGCACATGAAATACATCAGCACCGGTTCCACGGCGCCGCAACCGCAACTGGCGATTGCCGACTTTTTGAAGAACGGCCATTTCGAGCCGCACCTGCGCAAAATGCGCAGTCAATATCAGCGCAATCGCGACCTGATGCTGGGCTGGATCAGTCGCTACTTTCCGCCCGGAACCCGTGCCAGCCGGCCCCAGGGCAGTTTCATGCTGTGGCTGGAACTGCCGCAAGGTTTTGACAGCCTGCGCCTGAACCGGGAGCTGCTGGAGCAAGGGGTGCAGATTGCGGTGGGCAGCATTTTCTCGGCCTCGGGCAAGTACCGTAATTGCCTGCGCATGAACTACGCTGCAAAGCCTACGCCGCAGATCGAAGATGCGGTGCGCAAAGTGGGGATGGCGGCCAGTAAGCTGTTGGCAGAAACTGTTTAATCATCCCCCGTGACGCTGCCCTGAGGCTCTACACGTTGAAATCACTCTGTGCATTGTTTTTGGCTGTATCGCTGGGAGGTTGTGTCACCTTGGACGTACCCCGTGAGTCAACCCAGGCGTTGCCGGCCGCAGACTCGGCCTTTGGCCGTTCGATCCAGGCCCAGGCCGCGCCCTATCAGGGCCGCTCGGGGTTCCGCCTGTTGCCCAACAGCGGTGAGGCCTTCAGGGCGCGGGCGGAGCTGATCCGCAACGCCCAGAGCAGCATCGATTTGCAGTACTACATCGTCCACGACGGGCTCAGTACGCGCATGTTGATAGACGAACTGCTCAAGGCGGCAGATCGCGGGGTGCGGGTGCGAATCCTGCTCGATGACACCGCCAGTGACGGGCTGGACGATATTCTGGCAACCCTTGCGGCTCATCCCAATATCCAGGTCCGGCTGTTCAACCCGCTGCAACTGGGGCGCAGTACGGGTGTAACCCGGGCCATGGGGCGGCTGTTCAACCTCTCGCGCCAACACCGACGCATGCACAACAAACTCTGGCTGGCCGATAACAGCGTGGCGATTGTGGGCGGGCGCAATTTGGGCGATGAGTATTTCGATGCCAAGCCCGAGCTGAATTTCACCGATATCGACTTGCTCAGCGTTGGCCCGGTGGCCGAGCAATTGGGCCACAGCTTCGATCAATACTGGAACAGCGCCCTCAGTCAGCCCATTGGCGACTTTGTGTCGTCGCACGTGTCCGCGCATGAGCTGAGCAAGGCGCGCAAAAAACTGGATGCTTCGCTCAAGCGGGCGCAGCAGCGCAACACCGCGCTGTACCAGCAACTGGCCTCTTTTGAGAGCAACCCGCAACTGGAGGTGTGGCGCAAAGAGCTGATCTGGGCCTGGAATCAGGCGCTGTGGGATGCGCCGAGCAAGGTGCTGGCCCGGGACGAGCCTGACGCTCACTTGCTGCTGACTACGCAACTGGCGCCGGAACTGGCCGGGGTGAACAAGGAGCTGATCCTGGTTTCGGCCTACTTTGTACCGGGTGAAACCGGCCTGGTGTACCTCACAGGCCGTGCCGATGCGGGGGTCGATGTACGTTTATTGACCAACTCCCTGGAAGCCACAGACGTGCCCGCAGTGCACGGCGGTTATGCGCCCTATCGCAAAGCGTTGCTGGAGCATGGGGTCAAACTCTTCGAGCTGCGACGCCAGCCGGGCAGCAGCGCGGGCAGCGGCCCGCATTTGTTCAAGCACGGGATGAGTTCGGATTCGAGCCTGCACAGCAAGGCGATGATTTTTGATCAGCAGAAATCGTTCATCGGTTCGTTCAATTTTGACCCGCGTTCGGGCCTGTGGAACACCGAGGTCGGCGTGTTGGTGGACAGCCCTGAACTGGCCGCCGAGGCCCGCAAGCTGGCGCTGCAAGGCATGGCCCCGGCCTTGAGTTATGAGCCGCAGTTGGAGCAGGGCAAGATCGTATGGGTGACTGAAGACAATGGCCAGTTGCACACCTTGCACCATGAGCCGGGCAACTGGTGGCGCCGGCTCAATGCGTGGTTCAGCAAAAGTGTGGGGCTGGAAAGGATGTTGTAGCTTACGACGCAGTTGCCTGCTCTGCCCCGAATGCCCCTTGGCGCAGCACCAGAATCACCAGCACCAAAGCCCCGGCGGCCATGAACAGCGGCAAGGAATGCCCGCTGATCCACTGGCTGCCCGCGCCTGCGGCCAATGGCCCGATCAGGCAGCCGATGCCCCACAGTTGCGCGACATGGGCGTTGGCGCGCACCAGGGCGTCGTCGCGGTAGCGCTCGCCGATCAGGATCAGCGACAGGGTGAACAGGCCGCCGGCGCTGGCACCGAAGATCACCCACAACGGCCAGATCAGCAGCGTATTGAGCAGGAACGGTACCGCCAGGCTCGACAGCATCAGCAGCACTGCGCAGCCGGTAAACAATGACCGGCGGGACAGGCGGTCGGCCAGCGCGCCAATCGGCAGTTGCAGCAGGGCGTCGCCCACTACCACGGTGCTGACCATCGCCAGTGCGATATCGGCGGTAAAGCCCTGGCGCAGGCAGTAGATGGGCAACAGCGTCAGAATCATCGCCTCAAAGGCAGCAAACAGCGCTACGGCCCATGCAATCGCCGGCAAGCCCCGACAGAACCCCAGTAAATCCTTGAAGGTCACGCTGCATGATTCAGTAGTAGGCGCGCCGTCGCGACCCATCAGCAGCAAGGGTGCCAGGGTCAGCAACGCAACGCCGATCCAGAACCCGTAGTCGTCTTCGGAGCCGACAAGGCCCAGCAGCAGCGGCCCGGACAGTTGGCTCAAGGCATAGGCCGAGCCATACAGCGCCACCAGGCGGCCACGCCATTGCTCGACCACCAGCTGGTTGATCCAGCTTTCGCCGAGAATAAAGATGATCGTGAGCACCACTCCGATCAGCAGTCGCAGCACCAGCCACACCGGGTAGCTGGGCAATATGGCCAGCAAGCCGATGGACAGCGCACCACACCACAGGCACAAGCGCATCAGGCCGGGCGTGCCGAAGCGGGCGGCCAGTTTGCTGGCCACGCTGGCGCCGACGAGTACGCCTATGGCCGGCATGGCTGCCATCACGCCAATCGCAAACCCGCCATAGCCCCAGCTTTCGAGCCGGAACGATACCAGCGGCATGCTCACGCCCAGTGCCAGGCCGACACTGAGAACCGAGGCCAGCACGGCGAAATAAGTCGCCCAACGCATGTCTGTGCTCCTGTGGATAACTAAATTCTGTTGTGTAAAACCAGTGTGGGAGCGAGCCTGCTCGCGAAGAAAGCACAGCGGTCTGTCAGTCAGACCCGGTGCTGCCATCGCGAGCAGGCTCGCTCCCACAAGGTGTAGCGTTTAGATTTTTACAGCTTGATCCAGGTGGACTTCAGCTCGGTGTATTTGTCGAACGCGTGCAGTGACTTGTCACGGCCGTTGCCCGACTGTTTGAACCCGCCAAACGGAGCGGTCATGTCGCCGCCATCGTACTGGTTGACCCAAACGCTGCCGGCACGCAGTGCCTTGGCGGTCAGGTGAGCCTTGGAGATGTCCGCTGTCCAGACCGCAGCGGCCAGGCCGTAGGGCGTGTCGTTGGCAATCTGGATGGCTTCTTCGGCTGTGTCGAAGGTGATAACCGACAGCACCGGGCCGAAGATTTCTTCCTGGGCGATTTTCATCGCGTTGCTAACGCCGTCGAAAATGGTCGGTTCAACATAGGTTCCGCCGGTTTCTTGCAGGATCTGATTCCCGCCTGCTACCAGTTTTGCGCCTTCGCTGTGGCCGGACTTGATGTACGACAGCACGGTATTCATTTGCTGGGTATCCACCAGGGCACCCACGGTGGTGGCCGGGTCCAGCGGGTTGCCGGGCTTCCAGCCTTTGAGGGCTTGGATCACCAGTGGCAGGAACTTGTCCTTGATCGAACGCTCGACCAGCAGGCGCGAACCGGCGGTGCAGACTTCGCCCTGGTTGAAGGCGATGGCGCTGGCCGCAGATTCGGCCGCAGCTTGCAGGTCCGGGGCGTCGGCGAAGACGATGTTGGGGCTCTTGCCGCCGGCTTCAAGCCAGACGCGCTTCATGTTGGACTCGCCGGAATAGATCATCAGTTGCTTGGCGATCTTGGTCGAGCCGGTGAACACCAGGGTATCGACGTCCATGTGCAGGGCCAGGGCTTTGCCTACGGTGTGACCATAGCCCGGCAGCACGTTGAGCACGCCCGAAGGGATACCGGCTTCAACGGCCAGAGCTGCGATACGGATGGCAGTCAGCGGGGATTTTTCGGACGGCTTGAGGATCACCGAGTTGCCGGTCGACAGTGCAGGCCCCAGTTTCCAGCAGGCCATCATCAGCGGGAAGTTCCACGGCACGATGGCCGCAACAACGCCCACTGGCTCGCGAGTCACCAGGCCCAGCTGGTTGTGCGGAGTGGCAGCGACTTCATCGTAGATCTTGTCGATGGCTTCACCGCTCCAGCTCAACGCACCGGCGGCGCCAGGTACGTCGATGCCCAGGGAGTCACTGATGGGCTTGCCCATGTCCAGGGTTTCAAGCAAGGCCAGTTCTTCGGCATTTTGCTTGAGCAGGCCGGCGAAACGAATCATGGTGGCTTTGCGCTTGGCCGGAGCCAGTCGCGACCACACGCCGGACTCAAAGGTTTTGCGTGCGTTTTCTACGGCGCGCTGGGCGTCGGCGGCATCGCAGCTGGCAACTTTACCCAGCAAGCGGCCATCAACCGGGCTGAGGCACTCGAACGTTTCATTGGAGACTGCGGCGGTGTATTCACCGTTGATGTAGGCGCGGCCTTCGATCTTCAGCTGTTGGGCCCGTTGTTCCCAGTCAGCACGCGTCAGGGTGGTCATTCGAGTGTCCTCCTCTTATTGAAATGGAAGTGCCACCCTAAACCAGTGGCCCTGGAACTTTCAATATATTTGACACATGCGGCGCAAACGGCATGGCTTGTTCGTTTTAATAAACATAGACTTTGGTCTTTCTGGCCACATACACCGCAATTTCGGGGGGACAAGAACCATGAGCATCGCAACCATCGTCGATTTCAGCACTGCCAACACCCAGGCTGACCGCTTCAGCCCGGCACCGGAAAAAGTGCTCAAGGGCGCCCCCGAACAAGTTATCCACAACCACTACAACAGCCCGTGCGGGCAGATGAGTGCCGGGGTGTGGGAAGGGGCTGTGGGACAGTGGACGGTCAATTACACCGAGCACGAATATTGCGAAATCGTGCAAGGCGTTTCAGTTCTTCGTGACCATGAAGGTAACGCCAAGACCCTCCGGGCTGGCGATCGTTTTGTCATACCGGCAGGGTTTAGCGGGACATGGGAAGTGTTGGAGCCGTGTCGGAAAATTTACGTAGTCTTTGAACAGAAGTCTTGAAACTACTGATTTAGAGCGCCTGAAAGCCCCGCCATCTGTTGATGGCGGGGCTTTTTTGTTTCCGTCCCCCGGGCCTTCGGGGCATAAATTCAGAAACACCTCGGCATAACCGGCGGCACCAATTTGGGCCAGTATCTGGAGGTGCCAACAACGGCACGGGGCACCCATGGAATGGACAGGCCCTTGGCGTTATCGCTCATTCTTGACGTTATTAAAAAGGAAGCCTTATGTCTGACTCTACTGTTTCAAGAGGTCTTGTTCTGGCGGTCAGTGTTGTTCTGGGCGCTTGCTCGATGCCGGCGATGGCTGACCAGCCCGGGCAGTGCAAAGCCTTTACCATCAACTTTCCGGTTGCGCCTGAAGCAACGCCTGCCCTGCTGGAAATGCTGCGCAAGGAATCGGGTGCAACAGAGGTTCGCCTTGAAGTGCCCGGCAAGGGTTATACGAAGGACTATCGGTATGATCGTCTTCGCGTGATCGTCGATGAGAACAACATCATGCAGAAGTACATGTGCGGCTGAGGATGGCGGCACAGGCTGAATGACAGGCAACAAAAAAGGCCCGTATCGTGAGATATGGGCCTTTTTTGTAAGAAGTAAAACCAATTACTTGATTTTGGCTTCTTTGTAGATCACGTGCTTGCGTACCCGCGGATCGAATTTTTTGATTTCGATTTTGTCCGGAGTGGTGCGCTTGTTCTTATCAGTGGTGTAGAAATGGCCTGTACCAGCGCTCGACACCAAACGGATCAATTCACGCATGATTAGCTCCCTTAGATCTTGCCAGCACGGCGGATTTCGGCCAGCACGACAGTAATGCCACGCTTGTCGATGATACGCATGCCTTTAGCAGATACGCGCAGACGCACGAAACGTTTCTCTTCTTCAACCCAGAAGCGGTGATGCTGCAGGTTCGGCAGGAAACGACGACGGGTTTTGTTATTTGCGTGGGAAATGTTATTCCCAGTCACCGGACCCTTACCGGTAACTTGACAGACTCTCGACATGCCTCAGCCCTCTAAAACCACATGCCCAACCCGGCATGGGTTGGCCGCTTAATCTCTCAGTCATGGCGCCAGGCGCCGCGTTTCTTTAAGGGTCTTACCGGCTACACCTACAAAAGCAGGAACCGGGCCCCTAGAAAAGAGCGCTGCTTTATACCAGAAAGACTAAAGAGCAACAACAAGCAGTGTGATTTGGTGTGATTAATGAAGCTGCCATTTTAACGCCAATCCACGCGGCGTCTATGCCTGACTGGATTTTACCGCTCGTCGCAGGGTGCGATGTTTGAGGTGCAAATGTCATCTTGTAGCCGCTGCCGAAGGCTGCGATCGAGCGCGTAGCGGTCGCGTTTTCACGATTATTCAAGGCCCTGCGGGCCTTTTCGCAGCCTGCGACAGCGGCTACAGAGCATCGTCTGCCATTAAAAAGTAGTCATTTGAGTATCGGAACACTAGGGTAGGACTTTTCCAGACTGCACTTGCAGATGGTCCTCATCGACTTGTACAGGAAACAGATCATGCGCCTCGCTGCCATCCCCTTTTTGCTTGCCTTTGGCTTGAGCCCGTTGGCCCAGGCAGCCACCTTGAGCGTTTGCACCGAGGCCAGCCCTGAAGGGTTCGATGTGGTGCAGTACAACTCTCTCAGTACCACCAATGCCTCGGCAGACGTGCTGATGAACCGTCTGGTGGGCTTTGACGCCCAGGCAGCCCGGTTGATGCCGGAGCTGGCGCAAAGCTGGTCAGTGTCCCCTGATGGGCTTGTGTACGACTTCAAGCTGCGCCCCGGGGTCAAGTTTCACAGCACACCTTACTTCACGCCAACCCGTGAGTTGAATGCAGAAGACGTGCGCTTCAGCTTCGAGCGCATGCTGAACCCCGCCAACCCGTGGCACAAGGTGGCGCAAAGCGGTTTCCCCCACGCGCAATCCTTGCAGTTGCCTGAGCTGATCAAGAAGATCGAAACCCCGGACCCGCTGACGGTTCGCTTTACACTCAGCCGCCCGGATTCAACCTTTTTGCCGGCGCTGAGCATGGGTTTTGCGTCGATCTACTCGGCCGAATACGCCGACAAGCTGATGAAAGCCGGCACCCCGGAGCTGATGAACAGCCAGCCGATCGGTACCGGGCCTTTCGTGTTCAACCGTTTCCAGAAAGATGCCGTGGTGCGCTACAAGGCCAACCCGGACTACTTTGCGGGCAAGCCCGCGGTTGATGGACTGATTTTTGCCATCACCCCTGACGCCAACGTGCGTCTGCAAAAACTGCGGCGCAATGAGTGCCAGATTGCACTCTCGCCCAAGCCGCTGGATGTGGAAGCGGCCAGCAAAGACCCCGAGTTGTCGGTGACTCGAACCCCGGCCTTCATGACGGCGTTTGTGGCCATTAACAGCCAGCATCCACCACTGGACAAGCCAGAGGTGCGCCAGGCCATCAACCTGGCCTTCGACAAGAACACCTACCTCAAGGCCGTATTCGAGAACAGCGCGCAGGCGGCCAACGGCATTTATCCCGCCACCACCTGGAGTTATGCCAAGGACTTGCCAGGGTATGCCCATGACCCGAAAAAGGCCCGCGAACTGCTGGCCAGGGCCGGGCTTAAAGACGGGTTTAAAACCACTATCTGGACGCGCCCCACCGGCAGCGTGCTAAACCCTAACCCGAGTCTGGGCGCGCAGTTGCTGCAGGCTGATCTGGCTCAGATCGGGATCAAGGCGGATATCCGGGTTATCGAGTGGGGCGAGTTGATCCGCCGCGCCAAGGCGGGCGAGCACGACCTGCTGTTTATGGGCTGGGCGGGTGACAACGGCGACCCGGATAACTTCCTGACGCCGCAATTTTCGTGTGCGGCAGTGAAGTCCGGAACCAACTTTGCGCGCTATTGCGACAAGACTCTGGATGGTTTGATCAGCCAGGGCAAAACCCTCAGCGATCAGGACAAGCGCAGTGCGCTGTATCAAAAGGCTCAAGAACTGATTCAGCAGCAGGCCTTGTGGCTGCCGCTGGCACATCCAACGGCCTACGCACTAACCCGAAGTGATGTGCAGGGCTATCAGGTGAGTCCTTTTGGACGTCAGGACTTTTCGACGGTCAGCCTTAAGCCCTGAGCCTTACATACAGCCGTATTCGACCATCGAAAGCGGTTCGCCATCACCGACGATGAAGTGATCCAGCACCCGCACTTCGATCAGATCCAGCGCCTCGGTGAGGCGCTTGGTCAGCGTGCGGTCGGCCTGGCTGGGGTCGGTGATGCCCGAGGGGTGGTTGTGGCAAAAGATCACCGCTGCCGCGTTATGAGCAAGGGCGCGCTTGACCACCTGGCGCGGGTAAACGCTGGCGCTGTCGATGGAGCCCCGAAACAGCACTTCAAAGGCCAGCATGCGGTGTTTGGAGTCCAGGAACAGACAGCCGAAGACTTCGTGGGGCTCATGGCGCAGAAGCGACTTCAGGTAGTCGCGAACCGCTTGCGGGCTCTCTAGCGCGGAGTCGCGGCGCAGGCGTTCGGCCAAGTGGCGACGGCTCATTTCCAGTACCGCTTGCAGCTGGCTGAACTTGGCGGGCCCCAGCCCGAGCTGGCGGCAAAATGCCTGAATATCGGCCTCCAGCAAGGCCCGCAGGCTGCCGAATTCACAGAGTAAATGACGCGCCAGGTCGACTGCGCTTTTGCCCGAAACCCCGGTACGCAGGAAGATGGCCAGCAGTTCGGCGTCGGAAAGGCTGGCTGATCCGTGCTCCAAAAGCTTCTCTCGCGGACGTTCCGCCGCGGGCCAGTCTCTTATGCTCATAACACCTCCTTGTGAGTTCCCTGACGGTCGCTGTGTTATCTTAGCCCATCATTTTTGCGTGGCATTTGGCCATTTTCCGCGCAGTCATCATCGAACTAAAAGGCAGGCCTATGCAGCGGCTGTATCGAAAACGCATTGTTTTGGGCGTCGGCGGCGGCATTGCTGCTTACAAGAGTGCAGAGCTGGTTCGCCGCCTGCTCGATCAAGGCGCAGAAGTGCGCGTTGTCATGACCCGTGGCGGCAGTGAGTTCATCACCCCCCTCACCATGCAGGCCCTGTCCGGGCACCCCGTTCATCTGGACTTGCTCGACCCTGCGGCAGAAGCCGCCATGGGTCATATCGAGCTGGCCAAGTGGGCGGACCTGGTGCTGATCGCGCCCGCGACGGCCGACCTGATCGCCCGTCTTGCCCAAGGCCTGGCGAATGATCTGCTGACCACGCTGGTACTCGCCACCGATGCAACGGTGGCCATCGCGCCTGCGATGAACCAGGCCATGTGGCGTGACCCGGCGACCCAGGCCAATACCCGATTGCTTGAAAGTCGCGGTCTGCGCGTGTTTGGCCCGGCCTCCGGGAGCCAGGCCTGTGGTGACGTGGGCTTTGGTCGCATGCTCGAAGCCGATGACCTGGTGCACTGCGCCGCCGAGTGCTTCCAGCGTCAGTTGCTGACCGGCAAGCACGTGCTGATCACGGCTGGCCCGACCCAGGAAAATATCGATCCGGTGCGTTACATCACCAACCACAGCTCCGGAAAAATGGGCTTTGCCCTGGCCGAAGCGGCGGTTGAAGCCGGTGCCCGCGTGACCCTGATTACCGGCCCGGTACATTTGCCGACCCCGGACCGGGTTAGCCGCATCGACGTGGTCAGTGCCCGTGACATGCTCGCAGCCTGTGAGGCGGCGATCCCGTGTGACGTGTTTATTGCCTCTGCGGCGGTTGCCGACTACCGCCCGGAAGTCGTTGCCCCGCAAAAACTCAAGAAAGACCCTACCAAGGGCGACGGCCTGTTGCTGCAGATGGTGCGCAACCCGGACATTCTGGCCACTATCGCTTCGCGCCCGGATCGCCCTTTTAGTGTCGGCTTCGCCGCAGAGACCGAGCACCTGCTCGATTACGCTGCGCGCAAGCTGAAGGACAAAAACCTCGACCTGATTGTCGCCAACGATGTGGCTAACCCCAGCATTGGCTTCAACAGTGAGGAAAACGCGTGCAGCGTGATTGACCGCGAACTGCACGCCACTGTGTTTGCCCAGACCAGCAAGGGCAAGATTGCCCGCCAGCTGATCACTTTTATCGCCGAACGTCTGAACCAGGTTTAACTCGTATGCACGCTTTGCAAGCCAAGATCCTCGACCCACGCATTGGTAACGAATTCCCGCTGCCGCAGTACGCCACGCCCGGTTCCGCCGGTCTTGACCTGCGCGCCATGCTTAAACAAGACACTGTTCTGGAGCCGGGCCAGACCCTGCTGATCCCGACCGGCCTGTCGGTGTACATCGGCGATCCGGGCCTTGCCGCGCTGATCCTGCCGCGCTCGGGCCTGGGCCACAAGCACGGCATCGTGCTGGGCAACCTGGTGGGTCTGATCGACTCTGACTACCAGGGTGAATTGATGGTTTCGTGCTGGAACCGTGGCCAGACCGCATTCAACATCACAATCGGCGAGCGTATCGCTCAGCTGGTGCTGGTGCCGGTGGTACAGGCGCACTTTGAGCTGGTCGAAGAGTTCGACGAAAGCCAGCGTGGCGCTGGTGGTTTTGGCCATTCCGGCAAGCTCTGAGCATGCAGTGTCAGGTCAGGCGTTCTGCCTGACCGCTTCAGCGTATCCCTCCGAACCCTCTGAGCGTGGAGTCCCCCTGCAATGAGTAGCCCAGCGTCGGTCGCACCCAAATTCCCTGACAGCATTTTTCGCGCTTACGACATTCGTGGCGTGGTGCCAGAAACGTTGACGGCTGAAACCGCGTACTGGATTGGCCGTGCCATAGGTGCTGAGAGCCTGGCCAAGGGTGAACCCCATGTGTCGGTGGGTCGCGACGGGCGTTTGTCTGGCCCTGAATTGGTCGAGCGTTTGATCCGGGGTGTGGCGGACAGCGGTTGCCAGGTCAGTGATGTGGGCCTGGTGCCGACGCCTGCGCTGTATTACGCAACCCATGTGTTGGCGGGCAAATCGGGCGTGATGCTCACGGGAAGCCACAATCCGCCGAACTACAACGGTTTTAAGATCGTGATCGCGGGCGATACGCTGGCCGACGAACAAATTCAGGCGCTGCATACACGTCTGAAAACCAACGACCTGACCTGGGGCGCAGGCAGCATTGAGCGCGTTGATATTTTGCCGCGCTACGCCGATGTGATTACCGGGGACATCAAGCTGGCCAGGCGCTTGAAGGTGGTTGTGGACTGCGGCAACGGCGTCGCCGGTGTGATCGCGCCGCAACTGATCGAAGCCCTGGGCTGTGAAGTCATCCCGTTGTTCTGCGAGGTGGACGGTAATTTTCCCAACCACCATCCAGACCCGAGCAAGCCGCAAAACCTGCTGGACTTGATTGCCACAGTCAAGGCAAACCATGCCGATATCGGGTTGGCCTTCGATGGTGATGCCGACCGTGTGGGCGTGGTAACCAACGCGGGCACCATGGTGTTTGCGGACCGCCTGCTGATGTTGTTCGCTCAGGATGTGCTGGAACGCAACCCGGCGGCCGAGGTCATTTTCGATGTGAAGTGCACTCGTCGCCTGATCCCGCTGATCAAGGAGCGGGGCGGCCGCCCACTGATGTGGAAGACCGGCCATTCATTGATCAAAAAGAAGATGAAAGAAACCGGTGCCTTGCTCGCCGGTGAAATGAGCGGGCATATCTTTTTCAAAGAACGCTGGTTCGGTTTCGATGACGGTATTTACAGCGCCGCGCGCCTGCTGGAGATCCTCAGCAAGCGCCAGGAGACGTGCGAAGAGCTGTTTGAGGCTTTCCCGAACGATATTTCCACGCCTGAGATCAATATCGATGTGACGGATGAGAGCAAATTCAGCATCATTGATGCCCTGCACGACGCCCAATGGGGTGACGGCGCCGAGCTGACGTCCATTGATGGTGTGCGGGTCGACTACCCGCATGGCTGGGGCCTGGTTCGCGCGTCCAATACCACACCGGTGCTGGTGCTGCGATTTGAGGCCGAAACCGAGGCCGAACTGCAACGTATCAAGGACGTCTTTCACGCCCAACTCAAGCGTGTGGCCCCTGATCTCCAACTACCGTTTTGATCGACTTGTTCTACCGGAGCCCTGAATGACCCTCGAACGTGATGCCGCCTCCAACGTCGCCAAGGTTTTGTCCGAAGCGTTGCCCTACATTCGCCGTTACGTCGGCAAGACGCTGGTGATCAAATACGGCGGCAACGCCATGGAGAACGACGAGCTTAAAACCGGTTTTGCCCGTGACATCGTGTTGATGAAGGCCGTGGGTATCAACCCGGTCGTGGTTCACGGTGGCGGGCCGCAAATCGGTGATCTGCTCAAGCGTTTGTCCATCGAGAGTCATTTCATCGACGGTATGCGCGTGACCGACTCGCAGACCATGGACGTGGTTGAGATGGTGCTCGGTGGCCATGTGAACAAGGAAATCGTCAACCTGATCAATCGCCATGGCGGCAGCGCCATCGGCCTGACGGGTAAAGACGCCACGCTGATCCGGGCCAAGAAAATGGTAGTAACCCGCCAGACGCCAGAAATGACCTCCCCGGAAATCATCGACTTCGGTCATGTGGGTGAAGTGGTCGGGATCAACACGGACCTGCTGCACATGCTGACCAAGGGTGATTTCATCCCGGTCATCGCGCCCATTGGTGTGGGTGAAAACGGCGAGTCCTACAACATCAACGCCGATCTGGTGGCGGGTAAAGTCGCCGAGGCACTGAAAGCTGAAAAGCTGATGCTGCTGACCAACATCGCTGGCTTGATGGACAAGCAGGGCAAGGTGCTGACCGGCCTGACCACTGCCCAGGTGGACGACCTGATCGCCGATGGCACCATCTACGGCGGCATGCTGCCGAAAATCCGCTGTGCGCTGGAAGCCGTGCAAGGTGGCGTGACCACGGCGCATATCGTCGACGGTCGTGTACCGAACGCGGTACTGCTGGAAATCTTTACCGACACCGGTGTGGGTACGCTGATCACCAACAGCAAATCGGTTTAAACCGAACTGAAAAAGCCCCGCCCGGCGATTGCCGGGCGGGGCTTTTTTATGGGGGCTGTGCGGGTTTAGATCCCGTACTGCGCCCGGTACGCTTCAACGGCTGGCAGGTATTGCTTGAGCGTTTCGTCTTCGGCCAGGTACTGCAAAACCTGGTTCAACGACACGATGCTGATAACCGGAATCCCGAAGTCGCGTTCGACTTCCTGGATTGCCGACAGCTCGCCATTGCCACGTTCCTGACGGTTCAAGGCAATCATCACGCCCGCGGCCTTGGCGCCTTGGGCCTGAATGATCTGCATGACTTCACGGATGGCGGTGCCGGCCGTGATCACGTCGTCGATGATCAGGATATCGCCTTCGAGCGGCGAGCCAACCAGGCTGCCACCTTCGCCGTGTGCCTTGGCTTCCTTGCGGTTGAAGCACCATGGAAGATCGCGGTCGTGGTGCTCGGCCAGGGCGACAGCTGTGGTCGCGGCCAGGGGGATGCCCTTGTAGGCCGGGCCAAACAGCACGTCGAAGGAAATGCCGCTGTCAACGATGGCCGCTGCATAGAAGCGCCCCAACTGAGCCAGCGCAGAGCCTGTGTTGAACAGGCCGGCATTGAAGAAGTAAGGACTGGTACGCCCCGACTTCAGGGTGAACTCACCGAAGCGCAGTACGCCGCGATCGATGGCAAAACGGATGAAGTCGCGCTGATACGCTTGCATGAAAAATGCCCCAGATACCACGGATTTAGCTAATTAGTAAGACCGCGTGTATCATACACGCACGTGATTTTTGGGGCCATTTATGCGGATCATCAGTGTGAACGTCAATGGTATTCAGACGGCAGTCGAGCGCGGTTTGCTCAGTTGGCTGCAAGCTCAGAATGCCGACGTTATCTGCCTGCAGGACACCCGCGCCTCCGCCTTTGAACTGGACGATCCAGCTTACCAGCTCGATGGCTACTTTCTTTATGCCTGCGAAGCTGAAGTCCCTGCCCAAGGCGGTGTGGCTTTGTACTCGCGGTTGCAACCGAAAGCAGTCATCACTGGGCTGGGCTTTGAGACGGCCGATCGCTACGGGCGCTACCTGCAAGCCGATTTCGATAAGGTCAGCATCGCGACCTTGCTGCTCCCTTCGGGGCAGAACGGCGATGAAGACTTGAATCAAAAATTCAAGCTAATGGACGATTTTGCACGCTACCTTGACAAGCAGCGCCGCAAACGTCGTGAGTACATCTACTGCGGCTCGTTGTATGTGGCGCAGCAGAAGCTCGACATTAAAAACTGGCGCGACAGCCAGCAATCGCCTGGTTTCCTGGCGCCTGAACGGGCCTGGATGGATGAGATTGTCGGCAACATGGGCTATGTCGATGCCCTGCGTGAAGTCAGCCGTGAAGGTGACCAGTACAGCTGGTGGCCGGACAACGAACAGGCCGAGATGCTGAACCTGGGCTGGCGTTTCGACTATCAGTTGCTGACACCGGGCTTGCGTCGCTTTGTACGAAGCGCTCGTTTGCCGCGTCAGCCACGCTTCTCGCAACATGCGCCATTGATCGTGGACTACGACTGGACACTGACAATCTAAGTGTCTTTTCGTTGATACAAAAAAGCCGACATCGCTGTCGGCTTTTTTGTGGGCGCTGATTTACTTGAGCGGACGCCAGGTGAAGGGGTAGCGGTACACCACCCCGTCATTGGCCTTGACGCCTGCAATCACCACCAGCACCACAGCGCCGATCAGCACCAGGCCGAGCAGGGCGAAGCCGATCAGAACGAACATCAGCACGTAGCAAATAGCCGAAGCAATCGCCACGGTGATCTGAAAGTTCAGCGCTTCCTTGCCCTGGTCGTCGATAAAGGGGTCGCTCTCGCGTTTCATCTGCCACAGGATCAGCGGGCCGATCAGGCTGCCAAACGGAAACCACATCCCGAGGAACGCGGAGAAGTGACAAAACATGGCCCATTTGCGAGCGTCGCGGCTCGGTTCGGGTTTTGAAAGGTCCAGCTCACTCATGGCGTTCTCCGGGTAGTTGTTAAGACTTGGACAATCAATCCGCCAATGCAGCTTGCTGCAGGGCGAAAATTTCGTTCATGCCTTTTTGTGCCAGTGCGAGCATGGCGTTCAGCTCTTCAGGCTGGAACGGCGCGCCTTCGGCGGTGCCCTGAACTTCGATGAAACCACCGGAACTGGTCATTACTACGTTCAGGTCGGTTTCGGCTGCCGAATCTTCAGGGTAGTCCAGGTCAAGTACCGGTACGCCCTGATACATGCCTACCGATACGGCTGCGATCATCTGCTTGATAGGGTCGCCGCCTTTGAGGCCGCCACGCTTCTTGATGATTTTCAGTGCGTCGACCAGTGCAACCATGGCACCGGTGATGGAGGCGGTGCGGGTGCCGCCGTCAGCCTGGATCACGTCGCAGTCGACGTACAGGGTGATATCGCCCAGCTTGGACATGTCCAGCGCTGCACGCAGGGAGCGGCCGATCAGGCGCTGGATTTCCAGGGTGCGCCCGCCTTGCTTGCCGCGGCTGGCTTCACGCTGGTTACGGTCGCCGGTAGCGCGTGGGAGCATGCCGTACTCGGCAGTCAGCCAGCCCTGGCCCTGGCCTTTAAGGAAACGCGGCACGCCGTTCTCGACGCTGACGGTGCAGATGACTTTGGTGTCACCGAACTCGACCAGTACAGAACCCTCTGCGTGTTTGGTGTAGTTGCGGGTGATGCGGATCGGACGGAGCTGATCGGCAACGCGACCACTTGGACGTTTCATGTGGGATACCTGTACGGGACGGAAAACTGCCGAGCATTATAAAGGAAAGGCCATGGCTGCGCAGGGCGCGTCTGTAGTCGCTGACGCGTAACGAAGGGCGCAGTCGGGCGATACGGGTGCTTAAACGTATTTACGACCGACGTCATTTGGGGCAGTTGGCCGCACTGCGCTACAATCTGGCGCCTAAATTGCCGTCAGGCTTAATTCATTGAATCGCGAGGTACCGTCCATGGTGCATAGCATGACCGCCTTTGCCCGCGTCGAAAGCGCCGGCACTCAGGGCACCCTGAGTTGGGAGCTGCGTTCGGTCAACAGCCGCTACCTGGAGCCGCACCTGCGTCTGCCTGAATCGTTCCGTGACCTGGAAGGTGCCGTGCGTGAAGCGCTGCGTCAGGGGATCTCCCGGGGCAAGCTGGAATGCACGCTGCGTTTCACCGAAGAAACCACGGGCAAGCCCTTGCAGGTTGATCGTGAACGCGCGGCGCAACTGGTGGCCGCCGCCGAAACCATCGCGAGCCTGATCAAGCAGCCGGCTGCACTCAACCCGCTGGAAGTACTGGCCTGGCCTGGTGTTCTGGTGGCTGATGCCAGCGACCCGCAAGCCCTGAACAGCCAGGCGCTGGCGCTGTTCAAGCAAGGTCTGCAAGAGCTCAAAAGTGGCCGCGAGCGCGAAGGCGCGGAGCTGGCCCGCTTGATCAGCGAGCGCTTGAGCGCCATTGAAAGCGATGTCGACACCCTGCGCGAACTGGTACCGCAGATGCTCGCCACCCAGCGTCAAAAAGTGCTCGATCGCTTTGCCGACATGAAGGCCGAGCTTGATCCGCAGCGTCTTGAGCAAGAAATGGTCATGCTGGCGCAAAAAAGTGATGTGGCCGAAGAGCTGGACCGCCTGAGCACCCATATTCTTGAGGTGCGTCGCGTGCTCAAGTCGGGTGGTGCCGCGGGTCGTCGTCTGGACTTCCTGATGCAAGAGCTTAACCGAGAGGCCAATACCCTGGGCTCCAAGGCATTCGATCCACGCAGCACTCAAGCGGCGGTCAACCTCAAGGTGTTGATCGAGCAGATGCGTGAACAAGTACAGAATATTGAGTAAGGCATCCCCTGACATGACCCACAGCACTGGCACCCTTTATATCGTTTCTGCTCCTTCGGGCGCAGGCAAGACCAGCCTGGTCAAAGCGTTGATCGACGTTGAACCGCAGATCCGGGTTTCGGTTTCGCACACCACCCGTGCCATGCGCCCAGGTGAAGTGAACGGCGTGAACTATCATTTCGTCGAGCGCGAAGAGTTCGTGAAAATGATCGAGCACGGTGACTTCCTGGAGCGCGCCGAAGTGTTCGGTAACCTTTACGGCACGTCCCAGAGCCACTTGCAGCAGACACTGGATGAAGGCCACGACCTGATTCTGGAAATCGACTGGCAAGGTGCCGAACAGGTTCGCAAGCTGATGCCCCAGGCGCGTTCGATCTTCATCTTGCCGCCTAGCCAGGAAGCCTTGCGTCAGCGCCTGGACAATCGTGGCCAGGACAGCAGCGAAATCATTGACGGTCGCATGCGCGAAGCCGTGAGTGAAATGAGCCACTATGTTGACTACGACTACCTGATCATCAACGACGATTTTGCTCTGGCACTTGAGGACCTGAAGGCCATTTTTCGCGCCAATCGGCTCCAGCAAAAGCGTCAGCAGCAGCGTTTCGGCAAATTACTGGCCGAATTACTCGGTTAAAGAGCACTTCCCAAAACCCCTGTAAGGGCTTTACATTGGCGCTTACAGAGGTTTTTTGGGCAATGCTCGAAAAATCAGCGCTTCCCTAATGGCTGGTGATTTTTTAAACTGTTTAGTCCGCTCGCCCATCCGGGCAGCGCGCATATTGCATTTGCTACGAGGAAGACCATGGCCCGCGTAACCGTTGAAGACTGTCTAGAACACGTGGATAACCGTTTTGAGCTGGTCATGCTCTCTACCAAGCGTGCCCGTCAACTGGCCACCGGCGGTAAAGAGCCACTGGTTGAGTGGGAAAACGACAAGCCTACCGTTGTTGCCTTGCGTGAAATCGCTGCAGGCCTGATGAGCTACGAGTTTATCGCCAACGCTGAAATCGTCGAAGACGAACCGCTGTTCGCAGCGTTCGAGGACGAGTCCAACGAGGCGAACTAAGCCTATGCCCGGTCGACATAGCACGGCGAAGGGTAAAAAGTTTTGGCAGGAGGTTTCCTCATGCCGAGCATAGACGCCCTCGCCGATCGCTTGTCGGCGTACCTCGGCCCGGACCAGGTCAATCTGGTCCGCCGGGCGTACTTCTACGCAGAACAAGCCCACGACGGCCAACGCCGACGTAGCGGCGAGCCTTATGTCACGCATCCGCTGGCAGTGGCAAACATCCTTGCCGACATGCATATGGACCATCAAAGCCTGATGGCGGCCATGCTGCATGACGTAATCGAAGACACCGGTATTGCCAAGGAAGCGCTAGTCGCGCAGTTCGGCGAAACCGTGGCCGATCTGGTCGATGGGGTCAGCAAGCTGACTCAGATGAACTTCGAAACCAAGGCCGAAGCCCAAGCCGAAAACTTCCAGAAAATGGCCATGGCCATGGCGCGTGATATTCGCGTGATTCTGGTGAAGCTGGCTGACCGCCTGCACAACATGCGTACCCTCGAAGTGCTGTCCGGCGAAAAACGCCGACGGATTGCCAAGGAAACCCTGGAAATCTATGCACCCATTGCCAATCGGCTGGGCATGCACAGCATTCGTATCGAATTCGAAGACCTCGGTTTCAAGGCGATGTACCCGATGCGCTCCGCGCGCATTTATCAGGCCGTAAAACGCGCCCGGGGCAATCGCAAAGAGATCGTGAACAAAATTGAAGAATCGCTCAGCCACTGTCTGGCCATTGATGGCATTCAGGGCGAAGTCAGCGGTCGTCAAAAGCATATCTACGGCATCTACAAAAAGATGCGCGGCAAACGCCGGGCCTTCAACGAGATCATGGACGTTTACGCGTTCCGGATCATCGTCGACAAGGTTGACACCTGCTACCGGGTGTTGGGCGCTGTACATAATTTGTACAAACCCCTGCCTGGCCGCTTCAAGGACTACATCGCCATTCCCAAGGCCAACGGCTATCAGTCGTTGCATACCACGCTGTTTGGCATGCATGGCGTACCGATCGAAATTCAGATCCGTACCCGTGAGATGGAAGAAATGGCCAACAACGGTATTGCCGCTCACTGGCTCTACAAATCCAGTGGCGACGAGCAGCACACGGGTACACATGCCCGGGCGCGGCAATGGGTCAAGGGCGTGCTGGAGATGCAGCAGCGCGCTGGCAACTCCCTAGAATTTATTGAAAGCGTGAAAATCGACCTGTTCCCGGACGAGGTCTACGTCTTCACGCCCAAAGGCCGGATCATGGAGCTGCCCAAAGGCTCCACGGCAGTCGACTTCGCTTACGCGGTGCATACCGACGTGGGCAACAGCTGCATTGCGTGCCGGATCAATCGCCGGCTCGCGCCGTTGTCCGAACCGCTGCAAAGTGGCTCCACGGTCGAGATCGTCAGTGCGCCCGGCGCGCGTCCCAACCCGGCCTGGCTCAACTTTGTGGTCACCGGCAAGGCGCGCACGCATATCCGCCATGCGCTCAAGCTGCAGCGTCGCTCCGAGTCGGTCAATCTGGGCGAGCGCCTGCTGAACAAAGTGCTCAACGGCTTCAACAGTGCGTTGGATAAGATCCCGGCCGAGCGCGTCCAGGCCATGCTCCAGGAGTATCGTCTGGAGCAGATCGAAGACCTGCTCGAAGACATAGGCCTGGGCAATCGCATGGCCTACGTGGTGGCCCGACGTCTGCTGGGCGAAGGCGAAGCGTTGCCTAGCCCGGAAGGTCCGCTGGCGATTCGCGGTACGGAAGGTTTGGTGCTCAGTTATGCCAAATGCTGTACGCCGATCCCGGGAGACCCGATTGTTGGCCATCTGTCTGCGGGCAAAGGCATGGTTGTGCATCTGGACAACTGCCGCAATATCAGTGAAATCCGCCATAACCCCGAAAAATGCATCCAGCTTTCGTGGGCCAAGGACGTTACCGGCGAATTCAACGTCGAGTTGCGCGTCGAGCTGGAACACCAGCGCGGCCTGATTGCGCTGCTGGCCAGCAGCGTAAACGCCGCCGACGGCAACATCGAAAAGATCAGCATGGACGAACGCGATGGTCGAATCAGCGTCGTTCAACTGGTGGTCAGCGTGCACGACCGCGTGCACCTGGCTCGCGTGATCAAAAAACTGCGCGCCCTTACCGGGGTTATCCGCATCACTCGTATGCGTGCGTAGCCATCTAATTACAAGGAGTCACCCATGTCCAAGACTGTTATCACCAGCGACAAGGCACCTGCTGCAATCGGTACTTATTCTCAGGCGATCAAAGCTGGCAATACTGTCTACATGTCCGGTCAAATCCCGCTGGACCCAAAAACCATGGAACTGGTTGAAGGCTTTGAAGCCCAGACTGTTCAGGTTTTCGAAAACCTGAAGTCGGTGGCTGAAGCTGCTGGTGGTTCGTTCAAGGACATCGTCAAGCTGAACATCTTCCTGACTGACCTGAGCCACTTCGCCAAGGTCAACGAGATCATGGGCAAATACTTCGAACAGCCATACCCGGCCCGCGCCGCCATCGGCGTTGCAGCCCTGCCAAAGGGTTCGCAGGTAGAGATGGACGCTATTCTGGTACTTGAGTAACACCCTCGGCGCAGCGTCTTCATGCTGCGCCAACCCCCGCTCCTCCTTGTTTCAAAAGGACCCCGCCATGCGCAAAGCGCTCGTGTTGTCACTGCTCACTGTTGTTCTGGGGGGTTGTGCCGGCGTACCCGCCCACCGCGACATCAGTGGTGTCTGGATCAATCAGGCCGCAATCGACGCAGCTGCCAGTGGCGGCAACTTGCGCGAAGCCCTGCTGGCCTATGGGCCGAACCTTGAATGGGACATCGACGCCAAAAACGCTACGGCTCAGTACACCAACGGCTTTGAACGGGTTGAAGGCAAATTGCTGCCTGAAAACGATGGTGGATGGCAAGTCAGCTTTTATGGCAGCAGCGCCACAGGCCTGAGCCTGGACGGTGAGTCGCTGATCCAGGGCGAGACCGAGGCCGAGCCGCGCCAGGCATTTGCTCGTTCGCGTGTCAGCGTTGCAAGCGACGCACCCTTGGGAACCAGCTTTGAAACGTCACTCAACTCAGCCTATCTGGGCGGTAAATGGCGTATTGCTAGCGGTAAGGGCCAGGGCAATCAGGTGATTTTCGCCCCAGATGGCCAGCTTCAAGGTCTGCCCGGCATCCAGAATTACGCCCTGTGCCTGGCTGGCGATTGCGCATCGATGAGTGGCGAGTACGACAGCCTGTGGTTGCAGCAGGGTGAGGTTGGCGCTGCGCACATTTTTGTGCGCGATGGTCGCCGGCTTGAAATCTTCCAGGCGCTGGACGCCTCCGCACCCGACGACATGCCCCAGTTCTACCCGGGCAAGCGTGAGTGGGTGCTGGAGAAGCTGTAAACCGTATTAACCCTGTAGCCGCCGAGGATGCAGCCTTCGATCCTTGTCAGTGGCTACAGGCTTTACAGGGCTTTCCCGTCCAGAATCTCGGCATACCCCTCGCGATAGCTCGAGTAGCGCGGCTCCCAGCCCAGTGCCTTGGCGCGGGCGTTGCTGCAGCGCTTGCTGCCCGCCCTGCGGGTGCTTGTCTCGGCAGCCCACTCGGTCACTCCCAGGCGTTCACGTAACCAGCCCACCACCTCGGCCAGTGGCACCGGTGCGTTATCGACGCCTATGTAGCAGTCGTCCAGGGCTTTACCCTGGCGGTCAGCCTCAAGCAAAAAGGCCAACAGGCCGCCCGCGTCGTCGGCATGGATGCGGTTGCCATACATCGGCGGGTCGATGGCTACGCGATAGCCTTTACGTACCTGCCCCAGCATCCACTCACGGCCCGGCCCGTAGATCCCGGTCAGACGCACCACACTGGCGGCAATGCCGCTGTTGAGCGCCACCTGCTCGGCGTCGAGCATGATTCGCCCCGAGTAGTTTGTTGCCCGGGCGGGTGAGGTCTCATCAATCCACTCTCCGTCCTTCTGGGCAAAAACGCTGCTGCTGGAGACAAACAGCAACCGCTTTGGCTTCTGGCCGTGTTGCTTGAGCCAGCTCAGGGTGTGCTTCAGCCCGTCCACATACGCAGCTTGATAACCCGCCTCGTCATGCTCGGTTGCAGCGGCGCTGTACACCACATAGTCGATGTCGCCCGATGGCCATTGCGCCGGGCACTGCTCGCTGAACAAATCGCCAGCCACCCCGATGACACCCGCAGGCAGCCGCTCGATCGAGCGCCGAAGCCCATACACCTGCCAGTCATTGGCGAGCAGTTGAGTGGCCATGCGGCTGCCGATATCACCGCATCCGGCGATCAAAACAGAGGCTTTTGGCATCTCAAAATTCCTAATGAAAAGTTACAAAGTGACGTAAATAGACACGACCAAAGTCGTGAGTTTCGAAAAAAACAGATGCTATTGCTTTTGTTAACAAGAATTACTTGCAATAATAACGCATCATTTTGCCCTTGGTCTTACACCGCGTTGTAGGGCTTTACCTCATTACTTTTCTCAGGTCCGGCTAGCATGACACGCAATCATCCCACCGCTTCGCCAACCCAGCCTTTGAGCCCAACACGCGTCTGGCGTGGGGTAGCGGCGCTGATGTTCAGCTTGATGTTGGCACCTGTCGCGGCATTTGCCGACGAGCCTGCTGCTCCAGCTGTACACGCCGCCACTGAGGCTGCTGCCCCGGCACCTGTTGCTGCACCAGGTGCGACTGATCCTACACTGGTTGAGGGCGCTGTTGCCCCGGCCGATGACGCGCCGCAAATCATTGCCGAAGAAGAGAACAGCCTGGGCATGGCCCATGACCTGTCGCCTTGGGGCATGTACAAAAACGCGGACATTGTCGTAAAAATCGTAATGATCGGTCTGGCCATCGCCTCGATCATCACCTGGACCATCTGGATTGCCAAAGGCTTTGAAGTTCTGGGTGCCAAGCGTCGTCTGCGCGCAGAAATCATCCACCTGAAAAAAGCCCGCACCCTTAAAGAAGCCAGCGAGACTGCGGCCAAAGAAGGCACGCTGGCACATTTGCTGGTGCAGGACGCCCTTGAAGAAATGCGTCTCTCGGCCAATAGCCGCGAAAAAGAAGGCATCAAGGAGCGTGTGAGCTTCCGTCTTGAGCGTCTGGTAGCAGCTTGCGGTCGCAACATGAGCAGTGGCACTGGCGTACTCGCAACCATCGGTTCAACAGCTCCGTTCGTCGGTCTGTTCGGTACCGTATGGGGCATCATGAACAGCTTTATCGGCATCGCCAAAACCCAAACCACCAACCTGGCCGTTGTTGCACCCGGTATTGCCGAGGCCCTGCTGGCGACGGCTCTGGGTCTGGTTGCAGCGATCCCGGCGGTCGTGATTTACAACGTTTTCGCCCGCTCTATCACTGGCTACAAGGCTCAAGTGGCAGACGCATCGGCTGAAGTGTTGCTGCTGGTAAGCCGTGACCTCGATCACTTGCCGCCCGAGCGTAGCTCGCAACCGCACATGGTGAAAGTGGGGTAATCGGCCATGGGCCTGCATTTAAAAGAAGGCGATGACGATCTCGCCGAGAACCATGAAATCAACGTCACCCCCTTTATTGACGTGATGCTGGTACTGCTGATCATCTTCATGGTGGCAGCACCGCTGGCCACTGTGGATATCAAGGTTGACCTGCCCGCTTCGAGCGCCAAACCGGCGCCTCGGCCTGAGAAACCCGTGTTCCTCAGCGTCAAGGCTGATCAGCGCCTGTACCTGGGCGAAGAACCGGTTACGGTTGAGGCTTTGGGCCCGACCCTGGATGCTAGGACCCACAACAACAAAGACACGACAATCTTCTTCCAGGCCGACAAGGGCGTGGACTACGGTGACCTGATGAGCGTGATGGATGCTTTGCGCGCAGCCGGTTACTTGAAGGTGGGTCTGGTCGGACTTGAGACGGCAGCCAAGAAATGACCATAGCGCGCCAAAAGATGACGCGTTACGCAACCAGCCTGGCCGTGGTATTGGGTGTCCATGCAGTGGCAGTGATTCTTGCCCTGCAATGGTCCACCCCCCGTGCGATCGAACTTCCGCCGCAAGCGATGATGGTTGATCTGGCACCACTGCCGGCACCGCCTCCTCCTGCGCCGCCTAAAGTGGTGACACCACCACAACCGCCGGCGCCAGTGGAAGAGTTGCCGATACCCAAGCTGGCCGAAGCGCCAAAGCCGAAGATTTCCGTACCTAAACCGGTCAAACCCAAGCAAAAGCCTCAACCGCCCAAGCCTGTGGAAAAACCGGAACCGGTCAAAGAGAAGCCTTCAGAAGAGAAACCCAGCGACGCGACGCCGACCAAGAACACCAGCGAGAAATCAGCTGCACCGGCCCCGGGGCCGTCGGCGCAACAACTGGCCGCCAAAGCCAGTTGGGAAGGTACTTTGCTGAGCCATCTGGGCAAGTACAAAAAGTACCCGCCTGCTGCGCAGTCTCGCGGCAAGGAAGGTCTGAACCGTCTGCGCTTCGTGGTGGATGCTGAAGGCAAGGTACTGTCCTACGAGTTGGTAGGGCGCTCCGGCAATGCTGATCTGGACCGGGCCACCCTGGAAATGATCCGCAGGGCACAGCCATTGCCCAAGCCACCGCCTGAAATGCTGACCAATGGCAGTATCGAGATCGTGGCACCCTTCGTTTATTCCATCGACAAACGTCGGCGATAACACCGCAAAGGGCACCTCAGGGTGCCCTTTGTGCATCTGCGAGCAAGATAAATCAGCCCCGCCATTGATTAGCGACTGTAGCTCTGAGGGTAATGTCTGATAACGTGCGTCTATCGATTGCAGCCGCTATGCTTGGCCCGCAACCACAGGGACGCCGCTATGACGCTTACAGAATTACGCTACATCGTTACCCTCGCCCAAGAGCAGCATTTCGGTCACGCCGCTGAGCGTTGCCACGTCAGCCAGCCAACCTTGTCGGTGGGCGTGAAAAAACTGGAAGACGAACTCGGTGTGCTGATTTTCGAGCGCAGCAAAAGCGCCGTGCGCGTGACCCCGGTGGGTGAAACCATCGTGGCCCAGGCCCAAAAGGTGCTGGAGCAGGCCCAAGGCATTCGCGAACTGGCCCAGGCTGGCAAGAACCAGCTGACCGCCCCGCTCAAAGTGGGCGCGATCTACACCGTAGGCCCGTACCTGTTCCCGCATCTGATCCCGCAATTGCACCGGGTTGCCCCGCAGATGCCGTTGTATATCGAAGAAAACTTCACCCACGTGCTGCGCGACAAACTGCGCAACGGCGAGCTGGACGCGATCATCATCGCCCTGCCGTTCCAGGAGGCGGACGTGCTGACCCTGCCGCTGTACGACGAGCCGTTCTACGTGCTGATGCCGAGCGAACACCCATGGACCCAAAAAGAAACCATCGACGCCGCTCTGCTCAACGACAAGAGCCTGCTGCTGCTGGGTGAAGGGCACTGCTTCCGCGATCAGGTGCTGGAAGCCTGCCCGACAGTGGCCAAAGGCAATGATGGCGCCATGCACACCACGGTTGAATCCAGCTCGCTGGAAACCATCCGTCACATGGTGGCGTCAGGTTTGGGTATCTCGATCCTGCCGTTGTCGGCGGTCGATAGCCATCACTACGCTCCCGGCATCCTGGCCGTGCGTCCGTTGACCCCGCCAGTGCCGTTTCGCACCGTGGCCATCGCCTGGCGAGCCAGCTTCCCGCGGCCCAAGGCGATTGAAATCCTCGCGGACTCGATCCGTCTGTGTTCGGTGGCCAAGCCGCCTGCTGCGAAGTAAGTAAGCCGATGACCGAGTTGTCGAATGTGTCGGTCACCGCGCTCAAGGGCGTGGGCGAGGCCATGGCTGAGAAATTGGCCAAAGTGGGACTGGAAAACATACAGGATGTGCTGTTCCATTTGCCATTGCGCTACCAGGACCGTACCCGCGTGGTGCCGATTGGCGCCCTGCGCCCCGGCCAGGATGCCGTGGTAGAAGGCCGGGTCATCGGTGCCGACGTGGTCATGGGCAAGCGCCGCAGCTTGCTGGTGCGCATCAACGATGGCACCGGGGGCTTGAGCCTGCGCTTCTACCACTTCAGTAATGCGCAAAAAGAAAGCCTCAAGCGCGGTACTGAAGTGCGTTGCTATGGTGAAGTCCGGCCCGGTTCCTCGGGGCTGGAGATCTACCACCCCGAATACCGCGCCATTACCGGCGATGAACCACCGCCCATCGACACCACGCTGACGCCGATTTACCCCACAACCGAAGGCCTGACCCAGCAGCGCTTGCGCCAGCTCAGCCTGCAGAGTCTGGACATGCTTGGCCCGCGCAGCTTGCCCGACTGGCTGCCGCGTGAACTGGCCAAGGATTACCAGCTGGCCCCGCTGGCCGAAGCCATCCGCTATCTGCACCAGCCACCCGCCGATGCCGATGTCGAAGAGCTCTCCTTGGGCCATCACTGGGCCCAACACCGTTTGGCCTTTGAAGAACTGCTGACACATCAGCTGTCCCAGCAACGTCTGCGCGAAAGCCTGCGTTCCCTGCGGGCGCCGGCGTTGCCCAAGGCGCAAAAGCTGCCTGTGCAGTTTCTCGCCAATCTGGGCTTCCCGCCGACGGGCGCCCAGACCCGCGTCGGCAACGAAATTGCCTACGATCTCAGTCAGCCCGAACCCATGCTGCGCCTGATTCAGGGCGACGTGGGCTCGGGCAAGACGGTCGTTGCGGCGATGGCCGCCTTGCAGGCGCTTGAGGCGGGTTATCAAGTGGCACTGATGGCACCCACGGAAATCCTCGCCGAGCAGCACTTCATCAACTTCAAGCGTTGGCTCGAGCCCCTGGGGCTAGAGGTTGCCTGGCTGGCTGGCAAGCTTAAAGGCAAGGCCCGGGTGACGGCGATGGAGCAGATTGCGAGCGGCGTACCCATGGTCGTGGGCACCCATGCCTTGTTTCAGGACCATGTGCAGTTCAAGAACCTGGCGCTGGTGATCATCGACGAACAGCACCGCTTCGGCGTGCAGCAACGCCTGGCCCTGCGCAACAAGGGCGTGGGCGGCGTGATGTGCCCGCACCAGTTGATCATGACCGCCACCCCGATCCCGCGCACCCTGGCCATGAGCGCTTACGCCGACCTCGACACCTCGATCCTCGACGAACTGCCGCCCGGCCGAACCCCGGTCAACACTGTGCTGGTGGTCGACACGCGTCGCTTCGAAGTGATTGAGCGGGTGCGCGCCGCCTGTGCCGAGGGGCGGCAAGCCTACTGGGTCTGTACCCTGATCGAAGAGTCTGAAGAGATGACATGCCAGGCTGCCGAAACCACCTTCGAAGACCTCTCCAGCGCCCTCGGCGAACTGCGCGTGGGCCTGATCCACGGGCGCATGAAAGCGGCCGAAAAAGCCGCCGTCATGGCCCAGTTCAAGGCCGGTGAACTGCAATTGCTGGTGGCAACCACGGTGATTGAAGTGGGCGTTGACGTGCCCAATGCCAGCTTGATGATCATCGAAAACCCCGAGCGTCTGGGGCTGTCCCAACTGCACCAGCTGCGTGGGCGTGTAGGCCGGGGCAGCGCCGCGAGTCATTGCGTGCTGCTGTATCACCCGCCGCTTTCGCAAATTGGCCGCCAGCGCCTGGGCATCATGCGTGAAACCAACGACGGCTTTGTGATTGCCGAAAAAGACCTTGAGTTGCGCGGCCCCGGCGAAATGCTTGGCACACGCCAGACCGGCCTTCTGCAGTTCAAGGTCGCCGACCTGATGCGCGACGCCGACCTGCTGCCCGCCGTGCGTGACGCAGCCCAGGCATTGATTGAGCGTTGGCCGAGCCATGTCAGCCCTTTGCTGGACCGCTGGCTGCGTCACGGGCAGCAATACGGGCAGGTGTAAAAGACCGTTCAGTAAATGGACCAGCGGCCGATCAAGTAACGGGTTATCAAATTTGAGTTGTAAAGAATGGATGCAGACCATGACTGAAGTTGCCAGTGCCCCTGTCGTTTTGCGCACGCCGTCGGTAATCGGGCAACTGCTCGGTGATCTGGCCATCACCTATCGAGAAGTGCCCGACCACCCGGGGCTTGACCCTGCCAGCAAGGTACAGGCCGTACTGCTCGATGACACGGTCGGCATCCTGATGGTGTTGTTCACGCAAAATCATTTGCTGGATCTCAACCGCCTGGCCGATTTGACCGGGCGGCGCATGACAGCAGTCTCGGCAGAGCGTCTGGAGCGCATGCTCGACAAGCACGGCCTGAACCAGCTGCCCGGCTTGCCAGCACTGATTAACTCGCCCTGCCTGTACGAAGAGCAGCTGTTGCTGCAACCCGCGCTGTTGATCAGCGCCGGCGAGCCGGGTTTGTTGCTTGAAGTGACTCAAAAGGACTTCAAGCGCCTGCTCAACAATTCCAGTGCTGGCCGTTTTGGCGAGCCCTTGAGTGAAATCAAGCTGGATCATACCGGTGATGACGGTGAGGCCATCACCCGGGCGGTTCAGGCGTTCACGGCGCGGCGCATCCAGCAACGGCTTGAAGCCACCATTGAATTGCCGCCGCTGGCCGAGAGCGTGCGCAAGATCATGCGGCTGCGGTCCGACCCCAACGTCACCATCGATGAGATTACCAGTGTTGTCGAAACCGACCCGGCACTGGCGGCACAAGTCATGAGCTGGGCGTCATCGTCGTACTACGCGTCGCAAAGCAAGATTCGCTCGGTCGAAGATGCCATCGTGCGCGTGCTGGGGGTGGATCTGGTGATTAACCTGGCGCTGAGCCTGTCGCTGGGCAAGAGCCTGAGCCTGCCCAAGGACCACCCGCAATCGAGCACGCCTTACTGGCAGCAATCGATCTACACCGCAGCGGTGATTGAAGGACTGACCCGTGCCATGCCGCGGGAAAAACGCCCGGAAGTCGGCCTGACCTACCTGGCGGGGCTGTTGCACAACTTCGGCTATTTACTGCTGGCCCACGTATTTCCACCGCATTTTTCGCTGATTTGCCGTCATCTTGAGGTTAACCCGCACGTCAGCCACAGCCTGATTGAGCAGCATTTGCTGGGCATCAGCCGTGAGCAGATGGGGGCGTGGTTGATGCGGTTTTGGGGCATGCCGGACGAGTTGGCCCTCGCGGTGCGTTTTCAACATGATCCGACCTACATCGGCACTGATGCCCACTATCCGAATCTGGTGTGCGTGGCACTGGGGTTGCTGCGTAGCCGGGGCATCGGGCACGGGGCTTGTGCGCCGTTGCCGGACGCGTTGTTCGAGCGTTTGGGCGTGCCCCGTGACAAGGCAGAAGCAGTGGTCGGCAAAGTGCTTGAGGCTGAAGTGATGCTGCGTGAAATGGTGGCGCAGTTCGGTCGGCCCTAAAACCAGGCCAGCTCCCTTTCTGTAGGCACTGAGGAGCGAAGCGAGGCTGCGATCGGCTGCGAAGCAGTCGTAAACATCCCGGCATCGCAGCCTCGCTATGCTCCTCAGCGGCTACCAATATCCGAGACCTACGCTTTCGCCTTCTTGCGCGGCTTGAGGTACTTGGTCAGGCCCTGGAACCAGATCACCAGTGCCGGGTTGCCCTTGATCTGAATCGACTTGTCCTGAATCCCGGTCATGAACGCCAGCTGCTTGTTCTTCGCTTGCAGCGTGGCGAAGCCGTAGGCGGCATCTTTAAAGGCGATGGCAAACGCAGGCTCGGGGTACAGGCCGCCATGGCTGGTGATGCGCTGGTCTTTGACTTTGAAATGACGGGCCACTTTGCCGTCGAGGGTCTGCAGTTGAAAAACCAGATCCTTGTCAGCCAGTTGCTGCTGAAACGCAGGATTTTTGCGGCTCGCTTTGCCCATCAAAAAGCCCAGCATCCAGAGTAGAAAACGAAATTTCATGTACGCGGCCTCGGGGGAATAAAAAATGGCCGGCGCAGTGTAACGATTTGAGCGAAGAACGCCATATTTGTGCAGAGATAGGCGCTGATGGGATGGGTTTTGCCACTTATGGCCGCACAATCGGCCCTTGAACAATCAAGAATGGGCTGCCGGCAGTACCAGCCTGCCCATTCTTCAGGCCGTTAAGGATTAACGCTGTCCTTGAGGAACTTGCCTGGTTTGAACGCTACGGTGTTGCTGGCCTTGATGGTGACCGGCTGACCTGTTTGGGGGTTTTGCCCGGTACGGGCACCGCGATGGCGCTGAATGAAGGTGCCGAAGCCGACCAGCGTGACGCTGTCTTTGCGGTGCAGTGCATTGGTGATTTCTTCAAGCACTGCATTGAGTACGCGGCTGGCTTGTTCTTTGGTGAGGTCAGCCTTTTCAGCGATAGCGTTGGCGAGATCTGGTTTACGCATGATGAAGCCTCATTGACGGTTTTTTGTTGTTATGTCCGTGCTGCTCTCTACGGAGCAGCGCCCAAGGCGCCGCAGGCTCTAAACTGCGGCAGACCGGTGTGAGAATGGCACGCGGCCAAGGCCGGCGCCAGCCTCGGTATGGGCTTTGTTGAGTCAAGGCGATGGCATATACGACAGATTACGCAGTGTTTACGCCAAAAGTGCAGGCAGCTCTTTGTTCAGTGCCAGTTTGTCGCGAACCGCTTCACCGGTCAGGGCATAGCCGAGCAATTTGCCATCAGCGTCTCGGCACAGTGCCTTGATGTCGCCGCCTTGCCCCTCCACAGTCCACACGCCTTCGTAGCCACGTGGCACGGGTGAAACCACCAGCGGGCAAACCGGGGTCTTGACCGTAATGGGCATGGCCCCGTAACTGACCGTCGTCGGGTTGCCGGCCAGAGTCTGCGCCAATGCGCGGGCGCAGCTCATCAGCGGCATCACGTACAGCAGGCTCAAACCCTCAACCTCGGCACAGTCGCCCAGGGCATAGATGTTGTCGTGGGAGGTTTTAAGCTGGCGATTGACCTCAATCCCGCGGTTGACCTGAATGCCGGCAGCGGCGGCCATATCAATGCGCGGGCGCAGGCCAATGGCAGACACCACCACATCGCACGGGATCACGCTGCCATCCGACAAGTGGGCCTCAAGCCCGCTCTCAGTGCGCTGCAGGCGCGTCATGACCGGGCCCAGGTGCATGCGGGCGCCCAGGCTTTCAAGCCCGGCTTGAACCGCTGCCGCCGCCGCCGGGTGCAACAGGGTTGGCATCACTTGCTCGCAAGGTGCGACCAGGTCAACTTCATAGCCACCGGCGATCAGGTCATTGGCAAATTCGCAGCCGATCAGCCCGGCACCCAGGATCAGCACGCGGCGCTTGCCTGCCGCGGCGTTACGAAAGCGTGCGTAATCTTCAAGATCATTGATCGGAAAAATGGCGTCCTGGGCATCGCCCTCCACCGGCACTTGCACGGTTTGGGCGCCCCAGGCCAGGATCAGGTCGCGATATGGCACCGCTTCTTCACCGATCCACAACTGCTTGTGGCCCGGATCGATCCCGCTGATACGGGTGTGAGTGCGCACCTGGGCCTTGAGTTGCCCGGCCATCGCTTCGGGCGTGGCCATGCTCAGGCCATCGGCCTCTTTGTTCTTGCCAAAGCCGGTGGACAGCATTGGCTTGGAGTAAGAGCGCCCGTCATCCGCGGTGATCAGCAGCAGCGGTGTCTCGCTGTCCAGCTTGCGAAACTCCCGGGCCAGGTTATAGCCAGCCAGCCCGGTGCCAACGATCACGACAGGTGCGTTCATTCCAATCTCCAGAGGGTCAATCAGGTTGTTAAAGGGTCGATCAGTTGATTTCGATCATCTCGAAATCCATTTTGCCGACGCCACAGTCCGGGCACAGCCAGTCTTCCGGGACGTCCTGCCACAGCGTACCGGGGGCGATGCCGTCATCCGGCCAGCCGTCGGCTTCGTTATAAATAAGACCACATACAATGCATTGCCACTTTTTCATGGGGGTACTTCCTAGGGATTCAGGCCTGGACAAGACCACAGACTTTTTACGTCGACTGAGTTGCTCATCAAATTCAGGGCGTTTTGTACTGATGACGACAGGCAGATGCAAGCACGAATACTGCCAGCAAGCCCTCGGCCGCTCATTCAGGAACCGGCGTGATAAGCTCGCCGGCCTCAATGGCTGCCAATTATGACCCACCGTGCCGCACATAACTTCTCCGCTGATCTCCCCTGTCTGGCTTGAGCAAGGCCAACTTCCTGCGTTGCCTGATGCACAGGTCCTGGACTGGCTGTTTGACCAAGGCTCCCTGACTAGGCGCCTCACTACTGTTTCAGAAAACTCCTTCAGCGTACTTCCGCTTTTTGAAGGCATGCAGGCATTCCGTCCAGACGAATGTGCCGCTTTGAACCTTCCTCGGGGGGCTCAGGGCTGGGTACGTGAAGTGTATTTGCGCGGGCACGGCCAGCCGTGGGTGTTTGCCCGCAGCGTGGTGGTCAAAAGTGCGCTGGAGGATGGTGGCCTGAATATGGATGAGTTGGGCACCCGCTCACTGGGCGAGCTGCTGTTTTGCGATCAGGCGTTTGAGCGCGGCGCATTGCAAGTGTGCCACTACCCGCGTGACTGGTTGCCGCTGGGCGATCAGGCCGATCACTTGTGGGCCCGGCGCTCGCGCTTTGTGCGCGGAGCACTGAGCGTGCTGGTGGCCGAAGTGTTTTTACCCAAACTGTGGGCCGCCCTGAGTGCCCGGTCGGAGAACAACTGATGTACGTGCGCCTGCTCAAATCGCTCAATCGCCTGAACCCCCGGGCCTGGGACTTTATCCAGCTGACCCGCATGGACAAACCCATCGGCATCTACCTGCTGCTGTGGCCGACCCTGTGGGCGTTGTGGGTCGCCGCCAAAGGTGTACCGTCGCTGAGCAACCTGCTGATCTTTGTGTTCGGTGTGATCCTGACCCGAGCCGGTGGCTGCGTAATCAACGACTTTGCCGACCGCAAGGTGGATGGCCACGTCAAACGCACGGAACAGCGACCCTTGGTCAGCGGAAAAATCAGCAGTAAAGAAGCGCTGGTGTTTTTTGCGTTGCTGATGGGTGTCAGTTTCCTGCTGGTGCTGTGCACGAATGCCCCGACCATCTGGCTGTCATTCGGCGGCCTGGCCCTGGCCGCCAGTTACCCGTTCATGAAACGCTATACCTACTACCCGCAAGTGGTGCTGGGCGCGGCGTTCTCGTGGGGCATGCCCATGGCCTTCACCGCTGAAACCGGCAGCCTGCCTGCTGCGGCCTGGTTGCTGTACATCGCCAATCTGCTGTGGACCGTGGGTTACGACACGTACTACGCCATGACCGACCGTGAGGACGACCTCAAAATCGGGGTCAAATCCACCGCCATCCTGTTTGGAGATGCCGACCGCGTCATCATCCTCAGCCTGCAAGGCCTGGCCTTGGGCTGCCTGTTGCTGGCGGGTTCGCACTTTGAGCTGGGAGGCTGGTTCCATCTTGGTCTGCTGTCGGCCGCGGCGTGCTTCGTGTGGGAATTCTGGTACACCCGTAACCGCGATCCGCAGCGCTGCTTTAAAGCCTTCCTGCATAACCACTGGGCCGGGTTGGCGATTTTTGTGGGGATTGTGCTGGATTACGCGTTGGCGTGAACACCTTCGGCAGCTCCTGCGAGTCTGCCGGCTTGCTTGGTCCCTCGGTCTGCGAACCCGCACGCAGGCGCCACCCTCTTTGTTTCGCAGCAAACGGTGGCGCTAGCCTTCAGACGTAGAGACCAAGCCATGAGTACTCAAAACCCTTCCCAACGCTTTGCCCTTCTCCACACCCTGACCACCCAAACCCCGGTGCTGTATATCGACAGTCATGCGCCGGTTCAATTCCAGATGAGTTGGCGCCCCTCGGCCTGAGTCATTTTCGGCAAGTTGGTCAGTGGGATGAACCGCATTGTTTACGAAGTGCGTTCAGAGACGGTCAACGTGCACATCATTGTTGATTCGCGCAAAAGCTTGCAGTTGCTGCTGATTCAGCAATTGCTACAGGTTGGCCAGTCACCTGGGAAAACACCCAAAACCTGTGGGAGCCGGGCTTGCCCGCGATGGCCGCGGTCAGCCAGAGACGCCAGGGCGATCCAGTCGCGAGCAAGCCCGCTCCCACAGCAGGTTTTCAGGGTTTTTACCTCACCGGTACCAACCGCAACGTACCGCGTGTATTGAGCTGGATTTCGGCTTCATCCATGTGGGTGATGTCGTAGTCGCCTTCGATGTAGGACTCGGCCTGGTCGCGGTAGTGTTTATCGAACGGCACGCCGCTTTGACCCACCGGGTTGATGGTCAGGCCGTGGGATGGGGTCGCGAAGTCGATCAGGCGTCGGGTTGACGGGCCGTAGGTCACTGGCCAGGGCGCGTTGCCCAGCTTGGCACTGAGGTTGTTCGGCACTTCGTGGCTGCCGGGGGCGGCGAAGGGGCCTACGTTGAACAGCCAGTCCAGCGGCTTTTGCCGGCCCAGCGGGTGGCCGTGGGTCAGGGTGTGGGCGCGGCCCCAGCGCCATTGGGCAGGGTTGTCGCCCAACGCGGCCTTGAGTTGGGTAATGCTGGCCTGCCACGCCACCTTGACGGTGTCGGCCCGGGTCTCTTTTTGCGCTGTAGTGCGGTTGTCCCACCACGGTGAGTCGGGGCTTTGGGCCAGGCGCGGCAAGGCCGCATCGATCACGCGGGTGCTCAGCATGGCGTCAAAAAAGGCATCGCCCAACTTGTCCCGCATGGCCGCCTCGGTCAGGCTGAACAGGAACTGGTTGAACAGCGTGGCGGCGGTCGAGTCCAGCGGGTAATCGCCTTTCCACTGCGCCAGTTGCTCCACCAGTTTGCGTTCGGCCGGGTCGCTGACCACTTCGCGCAGCACCGGCAGCAGGGGCTTGAGTACACGTTGCCCGTAGTTGGTTGCGGTACCCAGTTGCAGTGCCTGGCTATTCTTCAGGTTCCATTTAACGCCGGGCTCGCTGAGCTGGCGATTCAATTGCTGGCCGCGATCCGCCAGGTTGTAGTACCCGGGGATTTCGATGCCAGCCGGTGAGACCGGCTGAAAGTTGGCCGACACGATATAGCCCCGTGCCGGGTTCTCCTCCTGTGGGTTGGCACTGAACGGGTAAAATCCGTCCTTGTCAGCCTGGCCGGTACTGCCATCCAGAATAAACGCCGGATTCACCCCGGCCGGGCGCTTGGGCAGTTGCGCGGCCGCCCACCAGCCAATGTCACCCTTGGCATTGGCCCATACCAGGTTCAGCCCCGGTGCCTGAATATACGTGGCGGCTGTGCGGGCCTTGCTCAAGCTGTCCGCGCGGTTGAGTTGATAGAAACCTTCGAGGATCGGGTTTTTGGTCTCCAGAAAGCCCCACCACATGGCGATCGGGGTGCTGCCCGCCGTGGCGCCCAGCACATCGTTGATGATCGGCCCGTGGGGCGATTGACGCAGGGTGAGCGTCACCGGTGCTTCGCCCTTGACCGCAATCTGCTGCTCGGTACGGGCCATGTCGACCCACTGGCCGTGGTACCAGACCTGATTCGGGTTGTCGGGGTTGGTCTTCTCGGCGATCAGGTCCAGATCGTCGTTCTGGAACATGGTCAGGCTCCAGCCAAAGTCGCGGTTGTTGCCCAGAAAGGCAAACGGCACCAGCGCCTGATGGTAACCATAAAGCTCAAAATCGGGCGCCGAAAGCTGGGCTTCGTACCACACCGATGGCGCTGAAAAGCGGATATGCGGGTCGCCTGCCAGCAGCGGTTTGCCACTTTGCGTCCGTGTGCCCGACACCGCCCACGCGTTGCTGCCCTCAAACTGCGGCAAGCCGGCCCGGCTCAGGGCCTGGTCGCTGAGTCGGGCCAGCTCGCCCAGGGTTTGCCAGTCGCGGGCGGCCAGTGCCGGGGCCAGTACGCCTTGGGGTTGCCAGTTGAGGTCAAAGATTTTCAGGTAGTCGCTGCCCAATTGATCGCGTACGTATGTCATCAGCGGCTCAGTACGAAAGGCTGCGGCAAAGCTGTAGGCCATGTAACCGGCAACGCTGATGGTGTCTTCCGCGGTAAAGGGCCGTGGCGTGATGCCCAGCAGGTCGAACTCCACGGGTCTGGCGCGGGTGGCTTGGTACTGATTGATCCCGTCCAGATACGCCTGCAAGGCCACAAAGGCCGCAGACTGCTGATCCAGCTCGTTCAGGTAACTGGCCGCCCGCTCGCGAATGCGCAGGCTGCGAAACAGTTTGTCGGTATCGACCAGCTTGGGCCCCAGCACTTCGGCCAGCTCGCCCCGGGCCAGGCGCCGCATGATTTCCATCTGAAACAGCCGGTCTTGCGCCTGCACATACCCAAGGGCGCGGTACATGTCAGCCTGATTGCCTGCGCGAATATGTGGCACCCCGCGCTCGTCATAACGCACTGTGACCACCCCTTGCAGCCCATCCAGCGCGGCCTGGCCCTGGCGCTCGGGCAGCTTGCTTTGCACGTACCAGACCCCGCCGCCTGCGAGGGTGGCGACGATAAGGGCGATGACGGTCAGGCTGCGTTTCATGGAGCGTCCTTAGGGTAATAACTACAGCGAGTGTAGGGGCTGAGACTTGATTGAGAAAGTCAGTCATTCAATTCGAGCAGGTTATTTCGTACAAGATTCAGGGCTTAGCCTTACATGGTAAGACGTTGTGCAGATTAGGATGCCTGTCTATAAATCAAGTGGCGTTATTTATAAGAAGTTTATCGCCTGCTTACCCGCTTAGATATTTAATCAACTGCATGGATACCCTGCCTTTAGTCAGTTTTTTGACAAGGAGTAAGTATGTCATTTGATATAAGTGATAATTCGGCTTTGCAGACCGCCTGTGTTATTGAGGCGCGATCATTTAAATATAAAGCCAAGATAGCCTCGGTGTCACCGCTTGCAAAGCGCAATGAGTTTGAACTGTCAGGTCGTTGTTTTCTTGGAATAAGCCTTGAAAATAGCCACTTCTACCCACAGAAGCTGGCTGGAATTCTGGAGTGGATTTCTCGGCGATTTGCGCAGTGTACGGTGCTGGTCGGGGACAGTATTCATCGGTTGACCCTGCAATCAGTGCATAACTTGCAGCCGCCAGTGGCGATGGTTGCAGCACTGGCGTTGGGCGAGCGTTTTATGCGGGAAAACCAGCCGGTATTTGACCGTTTCAGTACGGCCACACGGTTTCGCTTTCTCACCTGTCACGGGGTTCAGGCGCAAGTTGGCTATCAGTATTTTCATCGCCAGCTCCTGCAGCTCTATCGTACGGATGCTCGGTTCAATCAGTCGGTAAAACGCTTTGCCGAGCACTACTTGCGCAAAAAATTCGATCTGTTGGAGCCATCAGAATGGGCGCGGCAGGTCGCGTTTTCGGCGGATTATTTTCTTGAAGAGTTTGCGATTTTTGCCTGCCTGCAACAACAGGGGCACTCGGTCATGATCTACCCAGGGTCGTTCAGCACCCTGTCGGAGATCGCCCAAGGTTTGCATCCTCTGGCGCCTGAAGAGCTCAAGGCGCTGACCATCGTTTCTCTGTGTGTGAAAGGGCGTTGAATATGCGCAGCTTTAGGGCGCAAGCCCCTGCGAATCAGCTCTACAGCACGGTTTACCACAAACGCGTGGATACCCGCCCCGTAAGCTGTACCGCTGATTTGGTGTGTGCCTGGATGACGGGCCGCCGATTGAGTTTTGCCAGCGACCAGGACCGACACCAAGCCTTTGCCGACGGTGTGTTTCTGCTCAAGATCCCTACCGAACTTGATGTTGGTGCGGCAGACCAGTTTGCTAATCAGTTCTACCGGGGCGATGCCAGTGAATATGGGCATTTCAAGTCCATTACCGCCAGCCAGTTTGGCGACGGTTTGCTGGGTTTTCATGAGCGGGTCGACCAGATTGAACAGTTTTTGCTAGAACGCAGGTTTTGGGCCAGCCATTACCCGGCCGAGGTTGCTGATACTGGAGAGAAAATGACCGCATTGTCCCGGCAGATTCTTTGCGCAGCACTCGATTACGCAGGTATACCTGCACGGGTCTGGACCCGGGCCACGGGGAGCTGCTCCCATGGTGGTGGCGCTTATCACCTGACCTTCAACCATTATCGTGCGCAATTGGCCGAAGTGGGTTTGAGCTCCCACAAAGATGATGGTTTTTTGACGATTTTGCGTACTACCCAACCTGGGCTTGAGGTTAACCGGTTTGATGGTTGGGAAAGGGTTCCCTGTGCGCCTGATAAATTTGTCATTAACTTTGGCCTGTCAATGGAATGGTTAACCGCCCGCTGCAACTCCCCAGTGGCGGCCATTCTGCACCGTGTTGCACGGCAAACCAAAGATCGCTCCAGCTTCGGCCATTTCAGCTCCAGTAACTTTCTACCTCGTGACAGGGGCATTTTTAATTATTGTCCGGTTCGGGGTTTGCAGCGCGTATGTGATGCGCGGGAACTAATCGATAACAATGATCGGGAGATCTATCAAGGCACTTTTTATTCGGGAGATATGCCTGATGATTTATCCTGACGCTCACCTGCATTGCGCCTCGCTTATTAAAGGCAAACTTGTATTTGACAAAGATGGAAGTTTGCGCGACGCCATTGCACAGGGTTTGTTTTTATTGAAAGTGCCTGAGTATTTGGATCTTGAACCGGGTATCAAGCTGTGTCGCGAGTTTTATCTGC
The DNA here is from genome assembly GCF_055408345.1 of Pseudomonas sp. B424. NCBI lineage: Bacteria > Pseudomonadati > Pseudomonadota > Gammaproteobacteria > Pseudomonadales > Pseudomonadaceae > Pseudomonas > Pseudomonas sp. B424. The sequence goes on from NZ_JBUZTL010000003.1 coordinate 85,896, forward strand.
CCGCTACAGATCACACGAACTATGGAGGGTTCCGCCAGCAAACGGATATCTACTTTGACCGTGAGCACTTTCAAACCGAGCATCTGTTGGTCGACAAGTCGCGATGGGCCGGGCGCTTGCCCTGTGCTGTAGTGCAGATGGCCCAGGTAATGGATGCAGTAGGACAGGTGATTTTTCAGGCAGCGCTATGGGAACTTGGGGTAGCGGAGCATCTGTGGCGTCGGATCAGTGGTGGCGCCGTGACGGGTGAGGGCACTCATTGGTTTGCCGCCAGCCATTATCGCCCCGAGCGTCGTTTGCCAGGCTGTGCCGAACATAGGGACACCGGCTTTGTGACGCTGCTCTATACCCGCCAACCGGGCTTCGAAGCCTTTATCGGTGGTCAGTGGCAGTCCATCGCGCCTGTGCCTGGGTGTTTTATCGTCAACTTTGGGGCATGCCTTGAAGCGCTCAGTGGTCGTTTGCCGTTGCCTGCCCGGGCGATTGAGCACCGCGTGCGCGAGTGCCCGGCGGTGCCCAAGGGCGAAGACCGCTTTTCCTTTGCAACTTTTATCAACCCGCCTGCCTGTGGCGATCTGTATGAGTTGCAGCCCCAGGGCGAGCTGCTGCGGTTAATGAGCGTTGAAGCCTTTCTTCGCCAGTTCAACCAGTTCACCTGGCAAGACCGGCACACCACATTCGGCATCGAGTCGGTTCCGGCTCCGGATGCGGTCCATGAGTAACCCCAAGGCTCCCTTTGTCGGTGTGATTGCCCATCACCCGGGGCCGTGCCCTGTGCAGGGGCATGGCGATGCGTTCCATCACGCCACGGTGGAACTGGGGTTGCCGGCCACCGAGTACTTTCGATTCAGCGGCATTCGCAGCTGCGCCAAACAGGCGGGCGGCCTCTGCAGTTTCTGGATGGGTGGGCGCTTGGCTCTGTACCAGATCAACAATAGGCCGCTGCTTGATGACGAGTACCTCGCGGCCTCAACCGAGGCCAACCATGAACTGTTTGGCGGCTTTTTGGGCTCGCTGCATATCAGTGATCCGCGGCGAGCCCACAAGCGCCGAGTGGTCGAGCAGGCGTTGGGCAGTCAACGTTTTATCGACGGGTTGAAACCCGAGATTTTCCGATTGGCTGGCGCCTACCTGCGGCCACTTCAGAATCTGCCGTTGTGCATGGAGCAATTGGCTATGCAGTGGGTCAGCCATGTAGACAGCCACTTGCCGGGGGTACTGGATTGCAGGGTAAAAACCCTGGCCCAGTACCTTGAAGATGATCGGTTCAAGGGTGTTGTCAGCGGGTTTTTCGAGCAGGCCTCCAAGGTGATCAGCCACGACGATGCCCAAGGGTTAGAGCAGCAACCGGCGCTGATGCCGTTTGTCAAAGACCTGCTTCTCAGCAATTTTGAGTCCATTGGCGTGGCGCCTTCATCCAACCTGATCCTTGGCCACTTCGCGCTGTGGGGGCTGGCCTTTACCCGCCAGGCTATCGCGGAATTAAGTCAGGATCAGGCGCTGGAAATCGGCACCATCATCATCGCGACCTACGACACCACCGCGCTGAGCCTGCTGTGGTCGATGGCCTATATCGAAACCTCGCCGCGGGTAAAGCGCGAGATCATTTTGGCGGCCACAAACGATAGCGATCACGCCCCGCATGTGATTGATCTGGCGGTGATGGAAGCGCTGCGTCTTGGCGGCTCCAATCCCACGGCGCTGTGGCGGCGCACCATCAAGGCATGCGAGATCGAACATGAGGGGCAGCGCCTGGTGATTCCTGCAGACACCCTGCTGTGGCTCGACCGCTGGCAGGCCAATCGAGACCCGCAGGTGTTCCCTCGCCCTGAGGTTTTCGACCCGGGCAATATTTTGGTTCTGCAAAAAAGTGGCGATCAGCCCCACGCCTTCTGTACGTCGTTGCTGGCGCGCAATCGTTACGACCTCAACTCGTTCAGCATGCTCAATACCCGGCGCAACCCACGCAAATGTCCGGGCCGCCTGTTCTCGGTACAAATGCAGGGTTTGTTGTTGCGTGAGCTCTATGGGCATTACGAAGTGAGCAGCACGGGTATCGACCTGAGCCTGAGGCGTTATTGCGCCATGCCCAAGCCTGCCCGGTCCGGGGTAATGACCCTGCGCCTGAAAGAAGGAGGTCACGCCGATGACCAGCACCCGTAGCGCCACCTACCGTGACAGCCTGACCCTGCCTTCGCCGCTACATCAGGCCCACGCGCAAGCCATGTACCCGCCACTGACTCTGGAGCGTGCGCGGTTTTCGGGCCGTCGGCTGGTGTTCGATTCAGCCAATGGCTTTGCCCGGGGCATTGAGCAGGGTTTTTTCCTGCTGAAAATTCCTCAGGGCATGATCTGCGCTGCAGCTGACCAATTTGCCCGGCAGTTTTACCTGCCCGATGACGGTTATCGCGAGATGGAGGTGCCGGGGCTTTATCAGGGCTACTTCGACCGCCCCCACGATCAGTGGGAGAACTTTTATATTGAGCGCGACAACTGGCACTTGCTGCCGCGAGCGGTGGCGATGCTGGGTACGCAACTGGCCTCGCTTGGCTTGAATGTGCTGCGTAACACCTTTGCTTATCTGCAGCTACCTGCGTTCGATTGGCCCCGTATATCGTCAGGCCTGACCGATAACTGTGGCCACCAGATGCTCGCGTTCAACCATTTCCGCTGCGCAAAAAATGCCCGTGGCTGCAAGTTTCACCGCGACTCGGGCTGGGTCACGGTGCTGCGCTCCACCGAGCCCGGCCTGTACGCCTGGATTGATGGGCAGGTACGCGCCATCAACCCTCTGCCCGGCTATTTCATTATCAATTTCGGCAGCTCGTTCGAGGTGCTGACCGAGCGCCTGGCAACCCCGGTCAGGGCCAATATCCACGGGGTGGCACAACTGGAGCCTCGACCGGTGGAGAGTGAGCGAACGTCCTACACACTATTTCTGGACTCGGCGCTCGACGGCAATCTCTATCAGTACCGCAACGGTCGCGCTGTGGTTGTGCAGAGCGTTGCGCAGTTTGCCGAGCAGGAAGTGGCACGTACTTACGATCAAACCGCAAGGTTGTAGTACCGGGCAAAGTTATCCACAGGAAGATTGAGGTGCAGATGGCATGAGCAATCAATCGGTTTCGTTGTCTTTGCCCCGTGCGCGGCTCACCGGGCACGGGCTTGAGTTCAGTGACAGCAGCCTTGGACAGGCGCTGGCATTGGGTGCGTTTTTGCTGCAAATCCCGTCTTCACTGGATGTAAGCCCGGGGTTTGAGATCTGTCGCAATTTTTACCGACCCAGGCGTGATGCGCAGGATCTGCTGCGCGGTCATCGCGAGGACCCCCACGAGCGCTCAAAGCTGGGCTATGAAGACCGACCCAACCAGGTCGAGCAGCTGCAAATCGAGAGTCACTTGTGGCGCGAGTATTTCCCGCTGCCGATTGCCCGGTTGCTTGGGGCCATCAAGGTTGTGACCTTGCAGGCCTTGCGTCATCTGTTTGAAGCCAGCGGTGTGCATCAGGACCACTGGGCAACCATTACCGGAGGTACGCTGGATGAAACCAGCCTGTGTTACACCACCCTCAATCACTATCGCTCCGGCGTCAGGGGCACCCTGGGGATTGTCGAGCATACCGACAGTGGTTTTATTACGGTGATTGCGGCTGATCAGCCGGGTTTTGAAATCTATCACCAAGGTATGTGGCAAGCGGTTCCCCTTGAACCGGGTTGCTTTATCGTCAACCTGGGCGATGCCTATCAGATATTGACGGCACACCTGCGTCTGCCGGGGCGTGCCGTGCTGCATCGCGTCATCGAAACCGTGCCAGTCTTTGACACGCCGGATCGCTCGTCATTTACGGTGTATATGGGCCCCAACTTTGACATGAGTCTTTATCAGTACTGCGGCTCGGGCGCGCTTGAGGTGTATCAGTCGTTTCGGACATTTTCGGTGCTTAAGGCGCAAGGGATGGGTTATGGCTTTCATGACCGAGTGTAAGTACCAGTGGCAGCGGGCCGTGCTGTCTGCGCGTCGACTGCATTTTGACCGGGCTGAGGGGCTGCAACAGGCGCTGCGCGACGGATTTTTCTTTGTGGAGCCCGCACAGGCATTCGACCTGGCACCGGGTGATCGCTTTGCCCGCCAGTTTTATTTGTCGGGTCACGGCACTTACCGAGGTTTTTGCACGCAAACCGAAACGGAACTGGGCAAACATCAGGGCTATTTTTGCCGGGACGCGGACCAGACCGAGCAGTTCTTTCTGCGCAGTAGCGACTGGCACAGGTTATTCCCCGAAGCAGTGCGCATTCAGGCGCAATGCATGAAAACCCTGGCCATCGAGGTGCTGCTGGCGGTGCTGGCATCTCTGGATATTCCCCCGGCACTTTGGCGCAAGGCCACCGGGCATTGCATGGCCAGCCAGGGCACGCATACCTTGACCTTCAACCACTTTCGCCCGCAGGTGAATGCCCGTGGTTTGAATATTCACAAGGATTCAGGTTGGGTCACTGTGCTGCGGTCGCTGGAACCGGGGCTTGAAGTGCTGCGCGATGGTTTTTGGTACCCGATTGATCCCCGCCCCGGCAGTTTTATCGTCAACTTTGGCTGTGCGATGGAGATTTTGACCCGGCACACGGCCACACCGGTGGCTGCGGTCGCCCACCGCGTGGTGCAACAGCCTCGTGAGCCGGGCAAGGCGGATCGTTTTTCGTACGCGCTGTTTCTCGACAGCAGCCTCGACAAGCGTTTCTGCGAGGGCCTCTACAGCTACCGGCCGCAGATTGGGCTTAGGCTTGAGGCCGACTTTGAGCAATTTTTGAAAAGTATCCTTGAGCACACATACGAACCTCATTCGGCAGGGCTGTATTGAGTGGGGAAGCCTATGACTTTTTTCTCTGATCGATCGCGCCGGTTGGCGCTGCTGGCATTTGCAGCCGGGATCTTTTGTATTCAGTTGGATGCGTTTGCCTTGAATCTGGCATTGCTGTCGATCGCGCAGGATTATGCCGTGCCGGTTGGCCGGCTCAAGTGGGTGGTCAGCGGCTATTTGCTGTCGGTGGGCATTTTTATGCTGGCCGCCGGGCGCCTGAGCGACGGTTTTGGTCACGGGCGCTTGTTACGCCTGGGGCTGGCGTTATTTGGCAGTGCGTCGTTGTTGTGCGCCGTGGCCCCGTCGCTGCTCTGGCTGGTGGCTGCCAGGGTGCTTCAAGGCATTGGCGCTGCGTGCATCATGCCCTCGGGGTTGGCGCTGTTGAGCCATCTGTATCCGAGTGAGCAGCGCGGGCGGGCGATTGGCTTGGCGTTGGGGCTGGGGGCAATTGCCACGGTGATCGGCCCTTTTCTTGGAGGGGGGCTGACGCAGTGGTTTGGCTGGCGGCTTATCTTCTGGATCAACCTGCCCGTGGTGCTGGTCGCACTTGCGTGCTGCTGGCGGCTCGCTGAGCCGCCTGTGTGTGGCGCGCGTGTGGCGGTCAACGGACCCGCGTTGTTGCTGGTGAGTCTGGGGCTGGCGGCCTTGGGCTTGCTGCTGGATGAGCTGGGCAGCCCGGCACGGGCAATGCCCCGGGTAGGGCTGGCGCTGGGGATGTTTGTGTTGTGTGCCAGCCTGTTTGTATGGGGTGAAAAGCGCGCTGCCGCGCCTTTGATCGACACCAGCCTGTTGCGCAATCCGCCGTACTGGATGCTGACCCTGGCCGGTGCTGTGGTGAATACCGCTACGGTGGTGCATCTGCTTGTGGTGCCACTGTCATTGCAAGGCGTATGGAGCCTGAGCCCCTTGCAGGCGGGTATGGCCTTTCTGGCGCCTGCGGCGTTGCTGGCGTGTGGCGGGCCGATTGCCGGGCGTATCCCAGGCTCTGAGGCGGTGTGGGCAATGGCGATATGCCTGGGTGTCAGCGCAATGCTGCTGGCGGGTGCGGCCCTTGCCTATGGCTGGCTGCTTTATCTGCTGTTGGTGACCTTGTGCGGCGCCTCGTTGGGGATTGCCAATGCCCTGACCTTGATTGCAACGCAGGCAGTTGTCGATGAACAGGTCGCGGGGGTGGCCAGCGGGCTGACCAAAACCATCATCACCCTGGCAGCTGGCTTTGGCGTGATACTCGCGGGGCACAGCAATGGGCCGCTATTGAATGTCCAAGGTGTATTTATCAGCCTCGCAGGCTGCTGCCTTGTGGCCTGTTTCGCGCTGCTGATGGGGCAGCGTTTTTGGGCGGGAAAACAGACTGTGGATAAGTTGACTGGCCGGTAGCTCAGTGGGTAGAGCGCGCCCTTGATAAGGGTGAGGTGGGAGGTTCGAGCCCTTCCCGGCCAACCATTTAAAGCCGTTTTTCGCTCAAGGTTGCGGTTGCCACGGGCAATAGCAGCCCACGGCCATGGTGTGGGTGGCCTTGACCGGGCGGCCCTCGCTCAAGGCTTGCAGGATCGGCTCGATAAAGCTGTTGCTGGCGTTGCAGGTGGCGCCTTCGCTGTAGGGGCCGAAGTAGGCCAGCTGGCCGCTGCGGTCCCAGATGGCCACGGCCGGGCTGGCGCTCAGGTGCTCGGCGCCGGGCAGGCTGGCCAAGGGCTGGAGGGCGCCCAGGGTGGCGGGCAACCGGCCCTGGGTGCCGGGTTTTTGCACGGAGTAGAATTCGACGCCCAGTGGCACGTAGTGCGCCAGCAGCTCGCTCAGATGCTGCTGGTTGCCGACGTTGCACGGGCAGGCGGGGTCCCAGAAGTGCACCACACGGATCGGTCCCGGGCCGGACAGTTCGGCGGGCAGGCTCAGCACATCCCCGGCAAACAGAGCGGTCTGATCGCTGAAGGCACGGATGTAGCGGCCCTGAAACCAGTCGTAAGCGACCCACAAACCCACTGCGCAGATCAGCGTCAGCAGGCAGGCCAGCAGAGTCTTGAAGGTGGGCACCGGCATGCAAATAGCTCCTGGAGGGCCGCGTAGCTTGCCATGCTTGACCTGACAGATGAATATCGACGGTCTATAAAGCTTGTTTCGTCATTCCCCCGCTCTGTTTGGAAACCCTTATGCCAGCCCCGTTTACTCCCGATTCCTTGCGCGCCAGCTTGCAGCCTTTGGTCGCGGGTCAGCCGTTATCGAGTGAGGGCCTGGCGTATCAGCACTTTTACGGGCTGGACTTCCCTCACCGCCCGGTGGCGGTCAAGCGCCAGCTGGGTCGCTTTAACGCGGGCAGCTACGAGCTGGTCAGCCAGGTGTGGTGGCCGGAGTCGGCGCCGGTGGCGACGCTGTTTGTGATCCACGGTTTTTACGATCACATGGGGCTGTATCGGCATGTCATCGAGTGGGGCCTGAACCGGGGCTTCGTGGTGATTGCCTGTGACCTGCCGGGGCATGGTCTGTCCAGTGGCGAGCGGGCCAGCATCGACGATTTCGCGCAGTACCAGGCGGCGTTGCAGGGGTTGTTTATCGAGGCGCAATCGCTGCAACTGCCGCAGCCCTGGCATCTGTGCGGGCAGAGCACGGGGGGGGCGATTGTGCTGGATCATCTGCTGCACTACGGGGAGCAAAGCCCGGCTCAGGGCCAGGCGATCCTGCTTTCGCCGCTGGTTCGGCCCATGGGCTGGAGCTGGTCAAAACTTAGCTATTACCTGCTGCGCCCGTTCGTCAAAGGCATTGCCCGCCGTTTCAGCGAAAACTCCAACGACCCGGATTTCTTGCCGTTTTTGCAGGCAGACCCGCTGCAACCGGTACGTCTGCCAACTGCCTGGGTGGGCGCTCTGGCACGCTGGATTCCGCGCATTGAAGGGGCGCCACCGTGTGCGCGTCAACCGTTGGTGATCCAGGGGCAGGCCGACAAAACGGTGGATTGGTCGCATAACCTTGAGGTATTGAAGGCCAAGTTCAAACAGCCTCGGGTGCTGTTGTTGCCCGAAGCGCGGCACCATCTGGCGAATGAAACGGCTGAGATTCGCGAAAGGTATTTTGCGTTTCTGGATAAGTACTTCTGATCTGCGATAAAGACCCCACAGGACATTTGAAACATCAGGCCTATTGAGTCAGGTCGGAAGTACTTTGCCCCACGGCTAACCCGGCGCGGATCGCGGCCAGCGCAGCCTGGTAATAAGTTTTGCCGTCAGACGATTCAGCAAAGGTGACGAATTCTTCCAGCTCCGGGTCAGACAGGTCGCGATAGACGTAGAGCAAGGTGTTATCCAGCTCACCTGCGATCTGATCCATCAAGCGCTGGCGCTGGCCATTGAGCATGCCTTGAGCCTGCCCGCCGCCCAGCAGCCCCGGGATCATGGAACTCAAACTGTCAGCGGCCACCCCGGCAATCGCCAGGCTGACTTCCGCCCCGGCCTCACGGGCGGGCAGCGCGCGGGACAAATGATTGATCAGCAACTGGCGGGTGGCGCTGGCTTCCATGCGCGGCAAGCCTTGCGCGTGCTTGGTCAATTGATCGCGGCGGGTGGCCAGCAGTTCGGCAGCCACAATCTTGCTGCCCAATGGCGACTGAAAAAAGGTCAGTGCGGGGTTCGGGTCAGGCAGATGTTTGCGCATCTGCTCTTTGGCGCGCTTGTCCATCGCCTCGGGTGCAAAACGCTGGTTGCTGTTGTTGACCAGCGCCTGGTAAACCGCCGGCGGCAAATTGTTGCGATAGCGTTCCTGGGCGGCACTGAGAGCGTCATTGAAATGCGCGCGTTGTTGCGGCCAGCCAGCGACCGTAAACAGGTCATCAAGGTTGTCTGCCCATGCGGGTAACGTACAAAACATAACGATCAGTAAAAACAAGCGGCGCATGAGGGACTCCTGTCTGCAGGGCGCTATTGTCCGGGTGGGTGTAGGACTTGTCGAGAATTCGTCTCTCTGTATTCGGCTTAAAGTGCGCAGATGATTTTTTTCGAGGTTGCCAGCCAGACGGAGCTGTCAGATTTTGAGGCGGCTCGATACTATGCGCGCCATGCAAATACCCTCTGATCATCCGCTGTTGCTACGCATCGTCGACGACCTGTACGCGCAGGGATGGTCACAGCAAAATATTTTTCTGCCCGAGGCTTTGACCCTCGAACTGGCGGCTGAGTGCCATAAACGTTCTGCCGAGGGTGAGCTGACCCCGGCAGCGGTAGGGCGCGGCCTGACGCAGGAGGTTCGCGAAGGTATCCGCGGGGACCATATCCAGTGGCTGGAACCGGGAGAGGCTCTGGCCTGCGACAGTTATCTGGGGTTAATGGAAAGCCTGCGAATCGCCATGAATCGCAGGCTTTTTTTGGGCCTGGAGGACTTTGAAAGTCACTTTGCGCTGTACCCGCCCGGTGCGTTCTACCTCAAGCATCTGGACCGTTTCCGCGACGATGACCGGCGCATGGTGTCGGCCGTGGTGTACCTCAATCAAAGCTGGCTGCCCGAGCATGGTGGGCATTTGCGCATGTACCTCGACGGTAATGTCGACTATGACGTACTGCCGACCGGCGGTTGCCTGGTGGTATTTCTCTCCGGGGAGATCCCGCACGAAGTGATGCCGGCGACCCGTGACCGTCTGTCGTTGACAGGCTGGTTCCGCCGCCGCGCTACCGAGGTGTTCTTATGACTCAAAAACTGTTGATCAGCCGCTGCCTGTTGGGCCACCGGGTGCGCTACGACGGCGGCGCCAGCGGCCCGTACGCGCAACTGGCGCAATGGCAGGCCGAAGGGCGGGTCATTGCGCTGTGCCCGGAAGTGGCGGGCGGTTTGCCCACGCCCCGTGCTCCGGCGGAAATACCCGGCGGCCAGGGGGTTCAAGTGCTCGACGGCACGGCGCCGGTAATGACCGTCGAAGGCGAAGACGTGACTGCAGCGTTTGTGTCCGGGGCCCGTCAGGCATTGGCGCTGGTGCAGCAGCACGGTATCGGCATTGCTATCCTCAAGGCCAACAGCCCGTCTTGCGGCAATGTACTGACCTATGACGGCAGCTTCAGTGCCACCAAGGTTGAAGGCCAGGGCGTGACGGCGGCGTTACTGACCCGTGCAGGCGTTCAGGTGTTCAGTGAGTTGCAGCTGGAAGAGGCCGTCGAGGCGTTGGCGCAGCTTGATGCCCGATGCTGACTGCGGCTGGCAAGCCAGCGGCCACAAGGCCTTGTAGAGCGGGGAAATGAGTTCAGGTAACATCCGGTGCCACTTTGCCCAGGGGATACACGATGACTGACAAGCCCAAACCGCAGCCCTCGACCGCGTCTGAAAGTGCCGACACAGCACTGCATCATATCGTTGATGGTTTTTTGCATTTCCATCACGAAATCTTCCCCGAGCAAGAAGCCTTTTTCAAAAAGCTCGCCACGGCCCAAAACCCGCGCGCAATGTTTATTGCCTGCGCCGATTCGCGCATCGTGCCGGAGCTGATCACCCAGAGTGCTCCGGGTGATCTGTTCGTAACGCGTAACGTGGGTAACGTTGTGCCGCCATACGGTCAGATGAACGGTGGTGTTTCGACTGCCATCGAGTACGCGGTGCTGGCACTCGGCGTGCAGCACATCATCATTTGCGGGCATTCGGATTGTGGCGCGATGCGTGCGGTACTCAACCCCGCCAGCCTGAAAAAAATGCCGACGGTCAAAGCCTGGTTGCACCACGTTGAAGTGGCCAAGACCATGGTGCAGGACAACTGCAACTGCGCCAACGAAGCTGAAAGCATGCACGTGCTGACCGAAGAGAACGTGATCGCCCAACTGCAACACTTGCGCACGCACCCGTCGGTGGCGTCACGCATGGCCAACGGGCATTTGTTCATTCATGGCTGGGTGTACGACATCGAAACCAGCGAGATCAAGGCCTACGACGCCGACAAGGGCGCTTTCCTGCCGCTGGACGGCACCAGCCCGATCCCGAGCGCGACGCCCAAGGCGCGGTTTTAAACAGCATGAACTGTGGGAGCGAGCCTGCTCGCGAATGGCCTTCGCGAGCAGGCTCGCTCCCACAGCTGAAGTCTTCCTGCAACCACAGTTACAGCGCCAAACCAACGCCCAATTGCTTGGACAGGCACGGCCAGCGCTTCCAGGCAGCGCCGGTCTGCGGGCTGGTCAGGCGCTCGCGGTAGGCCTCGACGGATTCCAGGGCAAAGCTTTCGTCGTTGAGCATCAGGTCAACGGCGTGATGCACGGCGGCGTCGAGCTGGTTGGCAAAATCTTCGCCGATCAACTGGTGGGCAATCAGGTTGGCCACGGTCATGTCCAGCGGGATCAACGGCTGCTGGAAGTGCTTGATGTAGAGATCGTTGACCTCTTCGACCAGGCGGTGCGCCAGATAAGCCTCGTCCAGCAAACCTTCAAGCCCTTGGTGGCCATCAAGCAGCGGCAGTGGCTGAGCAAAAAACTGTTCGGCGATTTTCAGGATCGGCTTGATTTGCGATTCGATACCGGCCTCGCGAGCGACTTCATTGGCCGCATCGAGCAAGTCGGGTACCTGGTCGATATAGGCGCTGACGAAACGCGTCATCACTACATTGCGGTCGACTTCAGGCAGTTGAATGGCGGTGTGAAGGTGTGGCAATTGAGCGGCCAGATGCTTGGCGAGCAGGCCTGTTTCGGCCTCATGTTCTTGGGCACGCGAGATCTGCACGCGGATGGCGGCGGTGTTCATGGGAACTCCAGGGGGGGTACTAGGCAGGGAAGTACTTTAAAAGTAGCCGTCCTCAAGTCAAGGAGAGGGCTTTTTTCAGGGGGAGTATTGTCATTCATTTTATGACCGGGCAGTGAGTGCCATTTGTCGATGGGGCCTTATTTCATTGTTTTGACCCCTCGCGTTGCGGGGTTGGTCTCGGTGTCTATACTCGTTTTTGTAACCGTTTTTTGATGACGCCCGACTGCCTGAGCAGACGAGGCTCGGCGGTAAGAGTTCGCAGGTTTGAAACCGCCCCCTTGTAGCGCTGCCCGTAACACGATGCAGACCGGCGCAATAACAAGAAAAATAAAGGGGAACCCAGCGATGCGACATCCACACCTATGGATGGGCCTGCTGTTGTGGTCAGTTTTCAGCCAGGCGCAAGCGGCCTGGACAGTGAACATGGCGCCGGGTGCGACCGAAGTCAGTCATGCGGTGTTCGACCTGCACATGACCATCTTCTGGATCTGTGTGGTAATTGGCATCATTGTCTTCGGTGCCATGTTCTGGTCGATGATCGCTCACCGCCGCTCCACCGGCCAGGAGGCGGCCAAGTTCCATGAGAGCACAACGGTCGAGATTCTCTGGACCGTAATCCCCCTGCTTATCCTGATCGCCATGGCCGTGCCTGCGACCATTACCCTGATCAGGATCTATGACAGCAGTGAATCGGATGTCGACATCCAGATCACCGGCTATCAGTGGAAGTGGCACTACAAATACCTGGGCCAGGACGTCGAGTTCTTCAGCAACCTGGCCACCCCCGCCGAGCAAATCCATAACCAGGCCCCCAAGGGCGAGCATTACCTGCTTGAGGTCGATGAGCCGCTGGTGTTGCCGATTGGCGCCAAGGTACGGTTTCTGGTGACCTCGGCCGACGTGATCCACTCCTGGTGGGTGCCGGCCTTTGCGGTCAAGCGTGATGCCATTCCCGGCTTTATCAACGAAGCCTGGACCCGGGTCGAGAAGCCCGGCATCTATCGTGGTCAGTGCGCCGAGCTGTGCGGCAAGGACCACGGGTTCATGCCGATTGTGGTCGACGTCAAAACCCGCCCGGACTACGACGCCTGGCTGGCCGAGCGCAAGGCGCAAGCTGCGCAGCTCAAGGAGCTGACCAGCAAGGACTGGACCCTCGACGAACTGGTGGCCCGTGGCGACAAGGTCTACCACACCGCCTGCGTGGCCTGTCACCAGGCCGAGGGGCAGGGCCTGCCACCCATGTTCCCGGCCCTCAAGGGATCGCCGATAGCCACCGGTCCGGCGGCCGATCACCTGCACCGCGTGTTCTTCGGCAAGCCGGGCACCGCGATGGCCGCTTTCGGCAAGCAATTGTCAGAGGTCGATATTGCGGCCGTGGTCACTTACGAGCGCAACGCCTGGGGCAACAACAAGGGCGACATGGTGACGCCAAAAGACGTGCTGGCGCTCAAACAGGCGCAAGGCAAATGAGCCGCTCAGGGATGTGCGTGCACAACGGCCGGGGGCAACGTGCCGCTGGCTTCTTGGTCCAGCTGTTTGCAGGAGTCAGGACATGAGTGCTGTTATCGATGACCACGGCCATGCAGACGGCCAGGCACATGGCCCGGCCAAAGGCTTGATGCGCTGGGTGTTGACCACCAACCACAAAGACATCGGCACCTTGTACCTGTGGTTCAGCTTCTGCATGTTCCTGCTCGGCGGTTCGTTCGCCATGGTGATTCGCGCCGAGCTGTTCCAGCCGGGCCTGCAGATCGTGGCCCCGGCCTTCTTCAACCAGATGACCACTATGCACGGGCTGATCATGGTGTTCGGCGCGGTCATGCCGGCGTTTGTCGGCCTGGCCAACTGGATGATCCCGCTGATGATCGGTGCGCCGGACATGGCGTTGCCGCGGATGAACAACTTCAGCTTCTGGCTGCTGCCCGCAGCGTTTTTGCTGCTGGTTTCAACCTTGTTCACCGCAGGCGGAGGGCCGAACTTCGGCTGGACGTTCTACGCGCCGCTGTCCACGACCTATGCACCCGAAAGCGTGACGTATTTCATATTTGCAATTCATTTGATGGGTATCAGTTCGATCATGGGCGCGATCAACGTGATCGCCACCATCCTCAATCTGCGTGCCCCCGGCATGACGCTGATGAAAATGCCGCTGTTTGTCTGGACCTGGCTGATCACGGCCTTCCTGCTGATCGCGGTGATGCCGGTGCTGGCCGGTGTGGTGACCATGATGTTGATGGACATTCACTTCGGGACCAGTTTTTTCAGCGCCGCGGGTGGCGGTGACCCGGTGTTGTTCCAGCATGTGTTCTGGTTCTTCGGGCATCCCGAGGTGTACATCATGATCCTGCCGGCCTTCGGGGCGGTGAGCGCGATCATCCCGACCTTCTCGCGCAAGCCGCTGTTCGGTTACACCTCGATGGTCTACGCCACGGCCAGCATCGCGTTCCTGTCGTTTATCGTGTGGGCGCACCACATGTTTGTGGTGGGGATCCCCCTGGTGGGCGAGCTGTTCTTCATGTACGCCACGCTGCTCATCGCGGTGCCGACCGGGGTCAAGGTGTTCAACTGGGTCAGCACCATGTGGCAAGGCTCGCTGACCTTCGAGACGCCGATGCTGTTTGCCGTGGCCTTTGTGATTCTGTTCACCATTGGCGGGTTTTCCGGGCTGATGCTGGCCATCGCCCCGGCGGACTTCCAGTACCACGACACCTATTTTGTGGTGGCGCATTTCCACTATGTGCTGGTGCCGGGGGCGATCTTTGGCATCTTCGCCTCGACCTACTACTGGCTGCCGAAATGGACCGGCCATATGTACGACGAAACCCTGGGCAAGCTGCATTTCTGGCTGTCGTTTGTGGGCATGAATCTGACCTTTTTCCCGATGCACTTTGTGGGACTGGCCGGCATGCCGCGTCGGATTCCGGACTACAACCTGCAATTTGCCGATTTCAACATGGTGTCGTCGATTGGCGGGTTCATGTTTGGCGCGACGCAGTTTTTGTTCCTGTTTATCGTCATCAAATGTATTCGCGGCGGGCCCAAGGCCCCGGCCAAGCCCTGGGAGGGTGCCGAAGGCCTGGAATGGAGCGTGCCTTCGCCCGCGCCCTATCACACCTTTACGACACCGCCAGAAATCAAATGAAAGGTCCAAAGCCCCTCTAAAGGAGGTAAGTGTGAACAACTCAACACCCATCAAACGCCTGGTCCTGCGCCTGTCACTGATGGTGGTGGTGATGTTTGCCTTCGGCTTTGCGCTGGTGCCGATTTACGACGTGATGTGCAGAGCCTTCGGCATCAATGGCAAGACCGCCGGGCAATACGAAGGTGAGCAGGTTGTCGACCCGAGTCGACAGGTGCGGGTGCAGTTCTTGTCCACCAATGCCATAGACATGGTGTGGGAGTTTTACCCCAAGGGCGATCAGTTGGTAGTCAATCCCGGCGCGGTTAACGAGATGGTGTTCGTCGCCTACAACCCCACCGATCACCCGATGTCAGCGCAGGCCGTGCCGAGCATTTCCCCCGCCGAAGCGGCCCAGTACTTCCACAAGACCGAATGTTTTTGCTTTACCCAACAGGTGCTGCAACCGGGTGAACGGATCGAAATGCCGATGCGCTTTATCGTCGATCGTGCCATGCCCAAGGATGTGAAACACCTGACCCTGGCCTACACGCTTTTCGACATCACCGCTCGCCATCCGCCCGTCGCCGCTGTCGCCGGCAAGGACGCTGACCGGCCTGTCCGATAAGGAGAATGCACCATGGCAACTCACGATCAGTACTACGTCCCGGCGCAAAGCAAGTGGCCGATCATTGCCACGGTGGGCCTGCTGGTTACGGTGTATGGCCTGGGGACATGGTTCAACGATCTGAAGGCGGCGCGGCCAGAGTCCCACGGCCCGCTGATCTTTTTCTGTGGCGCCCTGATCGTGGTGTACATGATGTTCGGCTGGTTCGGGGCAGTCATCAAAGAGAGCCGGGCCGGCCTCTACAGTTCGCAGCTGGACCGCTCGTTTCGCTGGGGCATGACCTGGTTCATTTTTTCGGAGGTGATGTTCTTTATCGCGTTTTTTGGCGCGCTGTTTTATGTGCGCCACTTGTCTGGCCCGTGGCTGGGTGGCGAAGGCAGCAAGGCGGTGGCGCACATGCTGTGGCCTGACTTTCAGTTTGCCTGGCCGCTGCTGCATACCCCCGACCCTGCGCTGTATCCGCCGCCCAAAGGCACTATCAGCCCGTGGGGCTTGCCGCTGCTCAACACGGTGTTACTGGTCACTTCCAGCGTCACCCTCACCATCGCTCACCATGCCTTGAACAAAGGCCATCGCGGGGCGCTGAAGTTCTGGCTGGGGCTCACGATATTGCTGGGTATCGGGTTTTTGGGGTTTCAGGCCGAGGAATACATCCACGCATATACGGAACTGGGGCTGACCCTGGGTTCCGGGGTGTATGGCGCGACGTTCTTTATGCTCACCGGCTTTCACGGCGCCCACGTGACCATCGGTGCGCTGATTTTGCTGGTGATGCTGATTCGTATCGTGCGCGGGCATTTCACTGCCGAGCATCAGTTCGGGTTTCAGGCCGCGACCTGGTACTGGCACTTTGTGGACGTGGTGTGGCTCGGCCTGTTCTTGTTTGTGTACGTACTGTGAGCCGCCCATGACGCGCTTTCGCCCCGGCATCGCGCCCACCCTGGTGGTGTTGGCGTTGCTGCCGTTATTGGTGTTTTTGGGCTTCTGGCAGCTGGCCCGCGGCGAGCAAAAGCGCGTATTGCTCGACAGTTATGCCCAGCGCCAGGCCGCCGCGCCGGTGACGGCCGGGCAATTGCTGAGTACCGATGAACCGGCCTTTCGCCGCGTGCAGCTGCGCGGGCATTTCGACGGGCAACACAGCCTGCTGCTGGACAACCGCGTGCGCGACGGCAAGGTCGGTGTCGAGTTGCTGCAACCGTTTCAGGATCAGGCCAGCGGCCAGTGGCTGTTGCTCAATCGTGGCTGGCTGCCCTGGCCGAGCCGCCTTGCGCCGCCGCAGTTCAGCACTCCCGGGCAGATACTGGATATTCAGGCCTGGGTCTATGAGTCGCCGGGTGCCCCCTTTCAATTGCACGCCGACCCGGCCGATGCGCCCTGGCCTCGGCTGGTGACGGCGGTCATGCCGGCCAAACTGTGGGCCGAACTGGGGCGCGAAGGTTTTGCCGATGAAGTGCGTATCGCCCCCGGCCCGGCTGCTTACCAGGCTGACTGGCCGCTGATTTCCACGGGCATGGGCCCGGAAAAACACACCGCGTATGCCGTGCAATGGTTCGCCATGGCGCTGGCCCTGTTCGGTCTTTATCTGTACCTCGGTTGGCACAATGCTCAGGAGAAACGCCATGGGAACGGCCATCAATCCGCCTGATACCCCGCGTGCCATCGCCCCGGCGACACGACGGCGCGGGCGGTTGCAGTTGATCCTGATCTTGCTGCTCACCGTCGGCCCGATGGTGCTGGCCACGGGCATGTACAAACTCAAGTTCTGGGTGCCCGAGAGCCGCAGCTATCACGGTGAAATGATCGGTAACGGGCAAAGCCGCGCCGCCCTTGGCGTGGCCACGGATGAACAGCGGTGGCAACTGCTGGTGACCGCGCCTCAAGGCTGCGCGGCCGATTGCCAGCAACTGGTGTACCTGGCCCGACAGCTGCAAATCGGCCTGGGCCGCGATGCCTCCCGTGCGTCCCACGGGTTGGCCGTCGCACAGCCGGTGAGTGCGGATTATGCCGCCAGGTTGCAACTCGAATACCCGCAGTTGCAGCGTTACACCCTGGACCTGCCGACTTATACACAGGGCGCCGAGGGCAACGGTGCGGCGCAACTGTGGATCATCGACCCCCACGGTAATCTGGTGCTGCGCTACGGCCCCGGGGTCAACGGCAAGGACGTGCTCAACGACCTGCGCCACCTGCTCAAGCTGTCCAATATCGGATAGGGGGATGTCATGGCCAAAGCCGGATTTCGTCTCGCCTTGCTGGCCACCTTGCTGGCGTTGGTGGTGGTATTGCTCGGCGCCTATACCCGCCTGACCCACGCAGGGCTGGGCTGCCCCGACTGGCCCGGCTGTTATGGTTTTATCAGCGTACCCCGGACCGAGGTGCAACTGGCCCATGCCGAGCTGCACTTTCCCGATACGCCGGTGGAGGCCGACAAGGGCTGGAGCGAGATGACCCATCGTTATTTCGCCGGCACTCTTGGGTTGCTGATCCTGCTGTTGGCCGCCCGGGCCTGGAGGCAACGCCATATACCGGATCAACCCCTCAAGTTGCCGCTGTTCATCTTGCTGGTGGTGATTGCCCAGGCGGCCTTTGGCATGTGGACGGTGACGCTCAAGTTGTGGCCCCAGGTGGTCACCGGGCATTTGCTGGGCGGGTTCGCGACCTTGAGCCTGTTGTTTTTGCTGACCTTGCGCCTGTCCGGCGTATTGCCGGCGCTGGCCGTGCCGCGACGCTTACAGCGCTGGGCCACGGCCGGGCTGGTGCTGGCGATCATGCAGATTGCGCTGGGTGGCTGGGTCAGTTCCAACTATGCCGCCGTGGCCTGTGTCGACGTACCGACCTGCCACGGGCAATGGTGGCCCGAGGCTGATTTCGCCAATGGTTTTCATCTGACCCAGCACATCGGCCCCAATTATCTGGGAGGGCAGCTGGACAGCGAGGCCCGCACCGCGATCCACCTCACCCACCGTCTTGGCGCATTGCTGCTGACCCTGGTATTGCTGGGTCTGGCCTGGCAGTTGCGCAAGGTCGGCATGACCCGGCTGGCAGGTTTGCTGCTGGTGGCGCTGGCCGCACAAATCAGCCTGGGGCTCAGTAACGTGCTGTTTGGTTTGCCGCTGGCGGTGGCGGTGGCGCATAACGCCGGAGGTGCGGCGCTGCTGCTGACGCTGGTGCTGGTCAACTACCACGCCCGCACCGCGCTGGTCAGGGTCAGGGCCCCGCGCTTTGCCCGCTGGACCTTCAGCCTTAAAGGAGAACAGCCATGGCGACCTTGATTGTCGAGCGCCCGCAGCAAGCGCTATGGCGTGATTACCTGGAACTGACCAAGCCCAAAGTGCTGGTGTTGATGCTGATTACTTCATTGGTGGGCATGTTTTTGGCGACCCGCGCCGGGGTGCCCTGGACGGTACTGGTCTTCGGCAATCTTGGGATCAGCCTGTGTGCCGGCGGCGCGGCGGCGGTCAACCATGTGGTGGACCGGCGCATTGACGCACTCATGGCCCGCACCCGTAAACGGCCATTGGCCCAGGGCCGTGTTTCGCCGCTGGCGGCGCTGGCATTTGCCCTGTTGCTGGCAGTGGCGGGCATGGTGTTGCTGCTGGTGTTCACCAACCCGCTGACGGCCTGGCTGACCCTGGCCTCCTTGCTCGGCTATGCGGTGATTTACACCGGGTTCTTGAAGCGGGCCACGCCGCAAAATATCGTGATCGGCGGGCTGGCCGGGGCTGCACCGCCGTTGTTGGGATGGGTGGCGGTGACGGGGCATGTCACCGCCGAGCCGTTGCTGCTGGTGCTGATTATCTTCGCCTGGACCCCGCCGCACTTTTGGGCGCTGGCCATTCATCGCAAGGAGGAATACGCCAAGGCGGATATCCCGATGTTGCCGGTGACCCACGGCGAGCACTACACCAAGGTGCATATCCTGCTGTACACCTTCGCATTGCTGGCCGTCAGCTTGCTGCCGTTTGTGATTCACATGAGTGGCTTGCTCTATCTGGTGTGTGCGCTAGGGTTGGGCGCACGCTTTCTGCATTGGGCGTGGGTGCTGTACCGTGGCACCCAGCCGCACGCGGCGATCAACACGTTCAAGTACTCTATCTACTACCTGTTCTTGCTGTTTATCGCGCTGCTTGTCGATCACTACTTAGTGTTGAACCTATGACTAGAACTCAAAAAACCGTCTTTATCCTTGTCGCGCTGGTGGCCCTGGTCATGGGCCTGACGTTTAACAAGATGATGTCGGGTAAAAGCCAGAGCGATAACACCACCCTGATTGATGCAGGAATCATTTTGTTGCCCCAGAGCCGTCAGTTGCCGGATCTGAAGATGACCAACCAGGACGGCCAGCCGGTGGTGATGAACGAGCTGAAAGACAAGTGGAGCATGCTGTTTTTTGGCTACACCTTCTGCCCGGACATCTGCCCGACCACCCTTGCCCAGCTGCGTCAGATCAAAAGCGAACTACCTAAAGAGGTGCAGGACAAACTGCAAATCGTGCTGGTCAGCGTCGACCCCAACCGCGACACGCCGCAGCAGCTCAAGCAGTACCTGGGCTACTTCGATCCGCAATTTGTGGGCCTCACCCCGAGCTCGATCGATGAGCTGCAAACACTGGCCAACGCGGTGAGCATTCCGTTCATTCCGGCCGATACCAGCAAGCCGAACTATACGGTCGATCACAGCGGCAATCTGGCGCTGATCGGGCCGGACGGCACGCAGCGGGGTTTTATTCGCGCACCGTTTAGCACGCCGAAGATGGTTGCCCAATTGCCGGGGTTGGTTGAACGCAAGTAAGGAAGGTTGCAGAAAACTGCTGTGTGGGAGCTGGCTTGCCTGCGATGCAGGCGGCACGGTATTTAAGACAAACCGTAATGATGCCATCGCGAGCAAGCCCGCTCCCACAGGGGGAAGGGTTTGCTCGCGATGGTGTGTGTCAGAACGCCGGAACGATGGCGCCTTTGTACTTTTCAAGAATGAAGGCTTTAACTTCCGGGGTGTGCAGGGCAGCTACCAGCTTTTGCATGTCTGCCGAATCTTTGTCATCCGGGCGAGCTACCAGAATGTTCACGTAAGGCGAGTCGCTGCCTTCGATGACCAGTGCGTCTTTTTCCGGGTTCAGCTTGGCTTCCAGCGCGTAGTTGGTGTTGATCAGCGCCAGGTCAACCTGGGTCAGCACGCGTGGAATGGTGGCCGCTTCCAGCTCGCGGAACTTCAGGTTTTTAGGGTTGCTGGTGATGTCCTTGACCGTGGACAGAATGTTGGTCGAGTCCTTGAGCTTGATCAGCCCGGCCTTGTCCAGCAGCAGCAGGGCACGGCCGCCGTTGGTGGCGTCATTGGGGATCACGACGGTGCTGGCGTCCTTGATCTCATCCAGCTTTTTGTACTTGCTCGAGTAAGCGCCCAGCGGCTCCAGGTGGACAGCGGCAACGCTGACCAGGTTGGTGCCCTTGGCCTTGTTGAACTCATCCAGGTACGGCTGGTGCTGGAAGAAGTTGGCGTCCAGACGTTTTTCGGCAACTTGCACGTTTGGCTGGATGTAGTCGGTGAAAACCTTGACCTTGAGGTTGACGCCCTCTTTGGCCAGCGCAGGTTTCACGAACTCCAGGATTTCAGCGTGAGGTACCGGGGACGCAGCCACCGACAGATCGCCCGCGTGGGCCGAGAACGCCGCTACAGCGGCCACAGCAGCAAATAACTTCTTCATTCAGCAACTCCTTGTGAACACCTGATTTCAGGTATCTGCCAGCCGTGGCTGGCGGTTACGTTTATTAACGCGGGTCGCGTTTACTTGCGCGAAAAGTGCACCACCAGCCTGTCGCCAACGGTTTGCAGAATTTGCACCAGAATCAGCAACAGCACCACCGTGACGATCATCACGTCAGGCTGGAAACGTTGGTAGCCGAACCGGATGGCCAGATCGCCCAGGCCGCCTGCGCCGACCACGCCCGCCATTGCGGTGTAGCCCACCAGCGTAATGGCTGTGACCGTGATCGCGGCAAAGATGCCGGGGCGTGCTTCTGGCAGCAGGGCATTGGTAATGATTTGACGCGTATTGGCGCCCATCGACTGAGTGGCTTCGATGATGCCGCGGTCCACTTCACGAAAGGCGGTCTCAACCAGGCGTGCAAAGAATGGCGTGGCACCCACCACCAGCGGCGGAATGGCCCCGGCAACACCCAGCGATGTTCCGGTGATCACTACAGTAAGCGGGATCATGACGACCAGCAGGATGATGAACGGCAGCGAACGCAGAATGTTCACCACGAACGACAGCGCGGCATACAGACTCTTTTGTTCGAGCAGCTGGCGCGGGCTGCACAGGAACAGCAGGATGCCCAGCGGCAGGCCGAGCAGCACGGTGAACAGCAGCGAACCGCCGAGCATGATCATGGTGTCGCCGGTGGCCAGCCAGATTTCGTACCAGTCGATATTGGCGAAAAAGCCCAGGAAGGATTCCATTAGCGCAGCACCTCCATATGAACGTCTGCAGCAACGAAGCGGGCGAAAGCCGCTTCCATGTCGCCACCGGTGATGGCGAGGGTCAGTTGCCCATAAGGGGTGTCTTTGATGCGGTCAATGCGACCGGCCAGGATGCTGTAGTCCACGCCTGTCTCGCGGGCAATAGTGCCCAGCAACGGTGCGTAGGTAGCTTCGCCCTGGAAGGTCAGGCGTACGATGCGACCAGGAACATGGGCGAAATCGTCGCGCTGCTCGCTTTCGTCGATCTGCTCGTCCTCCTGCACAAAGCGCTTGGTAGTCGGGTGCTTGGGGTGCAGGAACACTTCAGCCACCGGGCCTTGTTCAACGATAACGCCGCCATCCATCACCGCCACTTCGTCACAGACGCGACGGATCACATCCATCTCGTGGGTGATCAGTACGATGGTCAGCTTCAGCTCGCGGTTGATTTCAGCCAGCAACTGCAGCACCGACGCTGTGGTTTGCGGGTCGAGAGCGCTGGTGGCTTCGTCGCACAGCAGTACTTTGGGTTTGGTGGACAGGGCGCGGGCAATGCCCACGCGCTGTTTTTGACCGCCCGAGAGCTGCGCCGGGTATTTTTTTGCGTGATCGGACAAGCCCACTCGCTCCAGCAGCTCGGCAACACGCTGATCGATGGCACTGCGGGACAATTCACCGGCCAGTGTCAGCGGCATCGCGACGTTATCAGCAACCGTCTTGGATGCCAGCAGGTTGAAGTGCTGGAAAATCATGCCCACTTGCTGACGGAAACGGCGCAGGCCGTTGGCGTCCATTGCGGTTACGTCTTCGTTGTCGACGATGATCTTGCCGCCGCTCGGGGTTTCAAGGCGGTTGATCAGGCGCAGCAATGTACTTTTACCCGCGCCAGAGTGGCCAATCAGGCCGAACACCTGGCCGCTCTCAACACGCAAACTGGTGGAGTGCAGCGCGGGGATGTCCTTACCGGCAACCCGGTAAGTTTTATGAACGTTATGAAACTCAATCACGTAGCGAACCTTGTGGGCGCGTAAATAGAAGTTCAGCGGTAAGCCGGGCACGCATCTTATCGTGCTCGCATATGCTTGACTTAGCATTTATTGGTGGCAAAACCTTTGATTTTGGAATAAGAAGTCAAAGGTCAGAAAATGCCAATCGCCGCGTGTGCCAGTTTTGCGCAAGGGCGCAAAACTCTGGGTTGGCACAGGCGGCGATCTTTTGTTTCAAGGCTTGCGCGGTGTCAGTACCAATTGCGCAGGCACATGGCGAATGATCTGACGCTCAAGGCTCAGATCAAACCCGGGGTCGAGCTTTTTAACCCGCTTGCCGATCAGTGTGGCCAACCATGGGTAGTCCGCTGTACGCGGGACTTGCAGGCTGACGGCGCACTGGTAATTGACGATATCTTGCGCGATCAAATCCAGTTGATGGCGAAGTTTCGCAATATCGGTGATGTTCAGCGTTACGGTGGTGCTTGGGGCAGCAGGGTCGATCACCTTGGCCGGTGGTCGGGCCTCGGCAGCCCTGAGGGCGGCTTCAGCCTTGTCCAGCTCGGCTTTGCGCGCCTGGGCGATGGCGCCCGTGACGCCGCCTGTCAGGGCCGGGGCCTTGGGCATCAAGGCACGGGCACGGCTCAGGGCTGTGGCAGCGGCGTTGACATCACCTTTTTGCAGAACGATCTGGCTGCGCTGCAAGTAGGCTTCCGCCAGCTGGCGCTGGTACTGCACCAATTGCGGATCATCCGGCGTTTGGGCCTGCAAGGCGCTCAGTTGGTCTTCTGCGGTCGCAAGTTCGCTGCTGGCCAGGTTTTGCTCCAGCTGTGCGATGGCCACAGCGCGTGCGTCAGCGGCAGTAATGTCGGCCGACGGCGTGCTTTGGCAGGCGCCCAGCAGCAAGGAAAATGCGGCCAGGAGCAAGTAACGGGAGTTGAACAGCTTCATTCCTGCGGCTCTCTAAGTGCGCAAAAAACAAGCAAGTCTACACCCCTCGACGGGGCAGAACAAAACTCAGCAGAAACAGTGCCGCGGCGCACACCACAATCGATGGCCCTGCCGGCGTGTCTTTGAACCATGACAATGCCAGGCCGCCACATACGGCCAGTATTCCCAGCACGCTGGCGCCCAGTGCCATTTGCTCCGGAGAACGGGCGTGGCGTTGGGCCGCCGCTGCCGGAATGATCAGCAAGGACGTGATCAACAGCACGCCGACGATCTTCATCGCCACGGCAATCACCACCGCGATCAGCAACATAAGGGTCAAGCGTAACGCTGCAACGGGCAAGCCTTCAACCTTGGCCAGTTCTTCGTGCACGGTAATGGCCAGCAGTGGCCGCCACAGGGCGACCAGGAGGGCCAGTACTGCGGCACTACCGCCCAGGATCCACATCAGGTCGTTCGGGCTGATAGCCAGCAGGTCACCAAACAGATATGCCATGAGGTCGATCCGAACTTCATGCATGAAGCTTAGTACGACCAGCCCGAGGGACAAGGTGCTGGGTGCGAGAATTCCGAGGAGTGTGTCGGAAGCAAGCGACTGGCGCTGTTGAAGCGTGACCAGCAACACGGCCAGGAGCAGGCAGCCCACGGTCACTGCGATCGTGGGGCTGACGTCCAGCAGAAAGCCCATCGCTACGCCCAGCAGGGCGGCGTGCGACAACGTGTCGCCGAAATAGGCCATGCGTCGCCACACCACAAACGAGCCCAGTGGTCCTGCAACGATTGCCAAAGCCAGGCCTGCCAGCAGGGCGTAAATCAGAAAATCAGCCATGCTTGCAGCCTTCTCCATGTACGTGGGTGGGCGCCGCAGGGGTGCCGTCGCTGACCACTGAGCCATGCAAGTCATGGGCGTGGTCGTGATGGTGGTGATAAATCGCCAGGCTTTGTGCGTTTTGCCCAAACAGCTCAACAAAGGCCGGATCGCCGCTGACCTGCTCCGGGTGGCCCGAGCAGCAGATATGGCGGTTGAGGCACACCACCTGATCGGTTGTGCTCATCACCAGATGCAGGTCGTGAGAAACCATCAGTACGCCGCAGCCGTGGCGGTCGCGCAGACGGGTGATCAAGGCGTACAGCTCTGACTGACCGGCCACGTCCACGCCTTGTACCGGCTCGTCGAGCACCAGCAGTTCGGGTTTGCGCAGCAGGGCACGGGCCAGCAGCACGCGCTGCATTTCGCCGCCCGATACGCTCTGCACCGGGCTATCGATGACCTTTTCAGCGCCGACTTCCTTGAGCGCGGACAATGCCTGGGCGCGGTCTACACCGGGTACCAGACGCAAAAAACGCAACACGGACAACGGCAGCGTCGGGTCGACGTGCAGTTTTTGCGGCATGTAACCGACGCGCAGTCTGGGTTTGCGCCATACGCTGCCGCTGGTTGGCTTGAGCAGGCCCAGCACAGCCTTGACCAGCGTGGTCTTGCCGGCGCCGTTGGGGCCGATCAGGGTCACGATCTGGCCCGGCTCAACGCTCAGTTCAATGTTGTCGAGTACGTTTTGCCCGGCATAGGTCACGGTGACGTGTTCCAGGCGAATCAGTGCAGCGCTCATCAGGCCTCCCGGCAACCCGAACACAAACCGACCACTTCGACGGTCTGGCCTTCGACAGTAAAGCCGACATCGCGCGCGCTGTTGATAATCGCGTCGCTGATGGCTTTTTGTTCAAGTTCAATGGCGGCATGGCAATTTCGGCAGATCAGGAATTGGCCTTGATGCGGATGCTCGGGATGGCTGCAGCCAATAAAGGCATTGAGCGACGAGATGCGGTGCACCAGGCCATTGTCGAGCAGGAAGTCCAGTGCCCGGTACACGGTCGGCGGCGCGGCGCGGCGGCCGTCCTGCTCGCTGAGCACGGCCAGAATGTCGTAGGCACCCAGCGGCTTGTGGCTCTGCCACACCAGCTCAAGCACCCGGCGCCGCAATGCGGTCAGGCGCAAACCCTTTTGCGCACACAGAACGTCGGCTTCTGAAAGCGCGCTGTGGACACAGTGGGAGTGGTCATGGGGACGGCTGGCAAGCGGTGTGATGGGCATGGGCGGCGACGTTTTTTGAGAGAGACGTTATTATGTTACCTGTTTCAGCCACCCTGAGTGCTCATCGTGCCCCGTCTTTTTTCTCTTTTTCTTGCTCTAAGCGCCAGTTTGCTTGTGATTGGCCCGGCTCAGGCCGATGTCAGCGTGCTGACCAGCATCAAGCCCTTGCAGCTGATTGCCGCCGCCGTGCAGGACGGCGTGGGTCAGCCGGAGGTGCTTTTGCCGCCTAACGCATCACCGCATAACTATGCACTGCGCCCATCCGACGTACGGCGTGTGCAGTCGGCTGATCTTTTGTACTGGATCGGCCCGGACATGGAAGGTTTCATGCCGCGGGTAATCAAGACTCGAACATTACCTTCGGTGACGGTGCAAAACCTGCCAGGTTTGAAACTTCGTCATTTCGCCGAAGATAGCCACTCCCACGAAGAAGATGCAGCCGAACACGATCACGATCATCGCCCTGGCACCCTGGATGCGCATTTGTGGCTGGCCCCGGACAATGCGCGGGTGATTGCGGCCAGAATGGCGGCGGACCTGAGCGCCAAAGACCCCGCCAATGCGGCCAGATACCAAAGCAACCTCAAGGCATTCAATGAACGCCTGGATGCACTGGACGCTCGTCTGAAGTCCCGTATGGCCGCGATTGCCGACAAACCTTTCTTCGTCTTCCACGAAGGCTACGACTATTTCGAAAGCGCTTATGGCCTCAAGCACGCGGGTACATTCAGCGTGGCTTCCGAAGTGCAGCCCGGTGCCCAGCACGTAGCGGCCATGCGCAAGCGTTTGGAGGCAGTGGGCAAGACATGCGTATTCAGCGATCCGCCACTGCGCCCGCGGCTGGCTGACACCTTGACGGCGGGGCTGCCGGTCAAGCTGGCGGAGCTGGATGCGTTGGGCGGCTACACCCCTGCGACGGCGAAGGGCTATGAGCAGCTGCTGGAAAAGCTGGGCAATGACCTGGCGGGGTGTCTGGAGAGTTTGTAACCCGTACAGAGTCTGTGGGAGCGGGCTTGCTCGCGATTCAGGTGACGCGGTGCGATTGATACACCGGGTCGATCCCACCGCGAGCAAGCCCGCTGCCACAGTCAGTAATCAGTGTTTCTTACAGCGCGAACGGCAGCTGGATGGTCACGTTCTGGTGCAATGCCAGGAGGCGTTCAAACTCGCCCGGATCGTGAATCAGCACGTCCTGGCCGGCAAAGGAGTGCGCCGCAATCAGGCGCGACAACCAAAACCGCACACATGCAACACGCAGCATGGTTGGCCACAGCTCGGCTTCGCTGGCGGTGAACGGGCGAAGTGCGGCATAGGCACCGAGCAGCGCGCGCGCGCGCGGGCCGTCAATCTTGCCGTCTTCGTCAGCGCACCAGTCGTTCAGGGCAATCGCTACGTCGTACAGCATGGGGCCGGAGCAGGCATTGTAAAAGTCGATCAAGCCCGTCAGGTGCGTGCCTTCGAACATGGCGTTGTCGCGGAACAGGTCCCCGTGCAGGTTGGCCTGAGGCAGCGCCAGGATCTGGGCCTTGCGCTCAGTGATTTCGTTCAGCGCCTTTTGCAGCAATTGTGCCGAATCAGGTGACAGATCGGCCATCAATGAGGGCCCTTCAGCCAGCATCCAGTCCAGGCCGCGATCAGTCTTGCGCACCAGCACGTTGTGGCGGGTAGCGGTATGCAAGTGCCCGAGCAAATCACCCACCTGGGCGCAGTGCTGTGCGTTGGCTTCGCGAATGTGTTTGCCCGCCAGGCGCGGCTGCAGCAGCGCCGGTTTGCCTTTGAGTTCGCGCAGGGCCTGCCCGTCCTGGGTGCGCAGGGCATAAGGCACCGGCAAGTCGGCATCGTGCAGCACATCCAGCAGTTCAATAAAGAACGGCATTTCGCTGATCGGGCCGCGCTCCACCAGGGTCAGGACACATTCACCCTGCTCCAGACTGATGAAGTAGTTGGTGTTTTCGCTGCCAGCGGCAATCCCCTGGAAATCGAGCAGACGGCCGAGCCCGTAAGGCGCAAGGAAGGCTTCCAACTCGCTGCGAGTCAGTGGGGTGAATACAGACATGGTTTAAAACTGCCAGTACGGGCGCCGCATCGAGTCGGCGCCGATTAAAGTTAAGACGCTATTTCCATTCGAAGATTTTCCACGAAGGAATCAGCATATCCGGCTGGTCGGAACGGATGAAATTGGCATCAGTACCATCGGCGCGTACCAGAAAGTACGGCGGTGCTCCTTTTGGGGTGACCTTGATGGCATATAGGAAACCGTTTTGACGGTATTCCTGAATGGTTTTATCGCCTTCCGTGCGAATGGTTACTTCTGGATCATCAGCTGCAAAGGTTAACAGCGGAGTGAATGCAAACAAGCCGGTCAGCAACAGGCGATTGAGTGTGCGCATGATAACCTTGTCCCTTTGTCGTCATTGGTCCGGACATTCTAGCGCCGGACTCGCCGAAAAGGTTGATCCTGCTCATGAGCCAAGCTCCCCTCGTCCTGGTGGACGGTTCTTCATATCTGTACCGCGCCTTCCACGCGCTGCCGCCGCTGACTACGTCCAAGGGCCTGCCTACGGGCGCCGTGAAGGGCGTGCTGAACATGCTCAAAAGCCTGCGAAAACAGTATCCGGACAGCCCCTTTGCAGTGGTTTTCGATGCCAAGGGCGGGACATTTCGCGATGACATGTACGCCGAATACAAGGCCAATCGCCCGAGCATGCCCGATGACATGCGCGTGCAAATCGAGCCATTGCACGCCAGCGTGATCGCGCTGGGCTTCCCTTTGTTGTGCGTCGAAGGCGTTGAGGCGGACGATGTGATCGGTACGCTGGCCCGCAGCAGCGCCGCAGCAGACCGCCCGGTGGTGATCTCGACCGGCGACAAGGACATGGCGCAACTGGTCGATGGCCATATCACCCTGGTCAACACCATGACCGGCAGCGTGATGGACATTGAGGGCGTGAAAGAGAAATTTGGCGTTTCGCCCGAGCAAATCATTGATTACCTGGCGCTGATGGGCGATTCGTCCGACAACATTCCAGGCGTGCCTGGCATTGGCCCCAAGACCGCCTCTGGCTTGCTGGTGGGTGTAGGCGGTGGTCTGGCCGATTTGTACGAGAAGCTCGATATCGTGCCGACCTTGCCCATCCGCGGTGCCAAAAATCTGCCCGCCAAGCTGGAAGAACACCGGGAAATGGCATTTTTGTCGTATCAGCTGGCCACGATCAAGGTCGATGTGCCGCTGGATATCGGCCTGGAAGACCTGCACCTCAAGGCTCCGGACTGCGACAAACTGATCGAGCTGTACACCGAACTGGAATTTAAAAGCTGGATTGCCGAAGTCGAGCGCGAGGCCAAGCGTGTCGGTCAGGTGATTGTGCATGAAGCGCCTGAAGCCCTCGCCGAAGAGGAGCAGCAGCAATACGAAACAATCCTCGATCAGGCGCGTTTCGACGTCTGGTTGAAGAAGCTCAACGATGCCAAATTGATTGCCTTCGATACTGAAACAACCGGTCTTGACGCGCAGCAAGCGCAATTGGTGGGTTTGTCGTTCGCGGTCAAACCCGGCGAAGCGGCCTACATCCCGTTGACCCACTCTTATATGGGCGTGCCGGAGCAACTGGACCGCGACACCGTGTTGCGCGCCCTCAAGCCGTTGCTGGAAGACCCGGGCAAGGCCAAGGTCGGCCAGCACGCCAAGTACGACATCAACATCCTGGCCAATTGCGCCATTGGTGGTGATCAGGCGTGCGGGATCATGGTGCAGGGCGTGGCCTTTGACACCATGCTCGAATCCTACGTGCTCGACTCCACGGCCACGCGCCACGATATGGACAGCCTGGCGCTCAAATACCTGGGGCACACCACTACCAGCTTCCAGGACATTGCCGGTAAAGGTGCCAAGCAACTGACCTTTGATCAGATTTCCCTGGAGCAGGCCGGGCCGTACGCAGCCGAAGATGCCGACGTGACCCTGCGTTTGCATCACGTGCTGCATGAAAAACTGGCTGCGATCCCGAGCCTGAACACCGTACTCACTGATATCGAGATGCCGCTGGTGCCGGTGCTGGCCCGTATCGAGCGTCAGGGCGCACTGGTGGATGCCAACCTGCTGGGTATCCAGAGTGTTGAGCTGGGTGACAAGCTGGTTGCGCTTGAACGTGAGGCTTTTGCCATTGCGGGTGAAGAATTCAACCTGAGCTCACCCAAGCAGCTGGGTGTGATCCTGTACGAAAAGCTCGGTCTGCCGATTCTCAGCAAAACTGCCAAGGGCCAGCCTTCGACCGCCGAAGCCGTGCTGGCCGAGTTGGCCGAGCAGGATTATCCGCTGCCCAAAGTGCTGATGCAGTACCGCTCGATGAGCAAGCTGAAAAGCACCTACACCGATCGCCTGCCAGAACAGATCAACCCGCGTACAGGCCGGATTCATACGTCTTACCACCAGGCGGTCACGGCGACCGGGCGTTTGTCCTCCAGTGATCCAAACCTGCAGAACATTCCGATTCGTACCGCGGAAGGTCGTCGTATCCGTCAGGCGTTCGTGGCCCCCAAAGGCTACAAACTGCTGGCAGCGGACTACTCGCAAATCGAACTGCGGATCATGGCACACCTGGCCAAGGACGAAGGCTTGCTGCACGCCTTCCGCAACAATCTGGACGTGCACAGCGCCACGGCCGCCGAGGTCTTCGGGGTTGAGCTGGGTGATGTCACCACTGATCAGCGCCGCAGCGCCAAGGCGATCAACTTTGGCCTGATCTACGGCATGAGCGCGTTTGGTCTGGCCAAGCAGATCGGTGTGGACCGCAAGCAATCGCAGGCTTACATCGACCGTTACTTCGCACGTTACCCGGGTGTACTGGACTACATGGAGCGCACGCGTACCCAGGCCGCCGAGCAAGGCTATGTCGAAACCATCTTCGGTCGTCGTCTGTACCTGCCGGAAATCAACGCGAAAAATGGAGCGCTGCGCAAAGGCGCAGAACGAACCGCGATCAACGCCCCGATGCAGGGCACGGCGGCCGATATCATCAAGAAAGCCATGGTGGCGGTGGACAACTGGTTGAGCGCGTCGGGCCTCGATGCCCGCGTCATCCTGCAGGTACACGATGAATTGGTGCTCGAAGTGCGCGAAGACCTGGTTGACCAGGTGCGCGATGAAGTGCGTATCCACATGAGTGAGGCAGCGACGCTCGCTGTGCCGCTGGTGGTCGAAGTGGGTGTGGGCAATAACTGGGACGAGGCGCACTAATGGGGCTGAGTGCTCTGTATTGAATGTGGGAACGGGCTTGCTCGCGACGAAGGCGGTGCGGTCTGTCAGGTAGGCCGCAGTGATTTCATCGCGAGCAAGCCCGCTCCCACACTAAAGATTCTTGCTGCTGGAGATCGAAGGCTTATTCCAAATGGTTTTTTAGCCATCGGGAACTAAAGTTGCCCATCACCACTCAGATTTATTGAATGGGTGGTGAAGCCCTTCAAAGCTCCTAATGTTGTGTTAAGTGTTGGCAGATATCTGGACCCCGCCCTAGAGGTCCAGTACTTGAACCCCGAACTTCCGGTCCCCCCCGTGCGAAGTTCGGGGTTTTTTTTGCCTGTGATTCCTTACTCGCCGGCCTCAACCAGTTCTTCACCCTTGTTCGGCAGCTCCATCCAGCGTGCCAACACGGTGTACGCCTCTTCCAGGCCCATGCGCTTGGGGGTGGAGAACAGCTGAATGGTGACTGCGTCGCCCCATTGCTTGCGAATATCTGACTGAATTTTGAGCAATGTATTTTTGGCTGCGCCGTACGTCAGTTTGTCGGCTTTGGTCAGCAAAATATGCATCGGCATGCCGCTGGAAACGGTCCAGTCGAGCATCAACAGGTCGAAATCGGTCATTGGATGACGGATATCCATCATCAAAATCACGCCTCGAAGGCTTTCTCGGCTGCCGAAATAGGCTTCCAGGTGACGCTGCCAGTGCAGCTTCAGCGGGATTGGCACCTTGGCGTAGCCGTAACCCGGCAGGTCGACCAGGCGACGCTCTTCGTCCAGCTGGAAGAAGTTCAGCAGTTGAGTACGCCCGGGCGTTTTCGACGTCCGCGCCAGGCTGGCGTGGGTCAAAGTGTTGAGTGCGCTGGACTTGCCGGCGTTGGAGCGCCCGGCAAACGCGACTTCGTAGCCTTCGTCGTCGGGGCATTGATCGACTTTGGCAGCGCTGAGCATGAAGGTAGCCTGTTGGCACAGACCGAGAATGGGGTTCTTGAGTTGCATGGGATTTCCGATGTGAGCGGCGTCAGGAATGGACGCGGCGAGCGTGTCGTTTCCGTTTCAGTGGCGCCAGTATATAATGCCGCAGATTTTGTGTGCGCTTTGTCCCAGCGTAGGATGAAGTACACGGGAGCGAAAAACATAGGTTGCGCATTAGAACGCAGCAAGCTCCCAACCCTGAAAAGGTCGTTTTATGACGAAATGGCTGCTAGCTGCCGGTATCTTGATGCCACGTTACAGCGCTCAGGCTACACAGGATCCGGAAGCCGTGTACAACCGCGTTTGTATTGTCTGCCATGCTGGCCAGCGTAGGGCCAAGGTTTGAGCAAGGTATGGAGGCGCTGGTGCAACACGTGACCCAGGGTTTCAAGGCGATGCCGCCGCGTGGTTTGTGCATGGACTGCAGTGTCGAGGATCACCGAACTGTCCTACAGTGGATAAGCGAGTGAGCCCGGCCCATAACTCTTTAACCCTTAGCCGTAGTTGGATTAGCTGATGAACAAATTACTCGTGAGTCTGCTGTTGACCTTGGGCGTCACCGGTATTGCCCAGGCTGCAGGCACCGCTCTTGTAGGCGATGCTGCTGCAGGCCAGGCAAAAACCGCTGTGTGTGGCGCATGTCACGGTCCGGACGGCAATAGCATGGCCCCAAACTTCCCTAAACTGGCCGGGCAAGGTGATCGTTACCTGCTCAAGCAGTTGCATGAAATCAAGGACGGCAAGCGCCAGGTGCTGGAAATGACCGGCCTGCTGGCCAACCTGAATGATCAGGACCTTGCGGACATCGCGGCTTACTACTCCAGCCAGAAAAGTTCGGTCGGCGCTGCTGACCCTGCACTGGTTGCCCAGGGCGAAGCGCTTTTCCGTGGCGGCAACCTTGAAAAAGGCATGCCGGCCTGCACCGGTTGCCACTCCCCGGACGGCCAGGGCAACGCAGCTGCCGGCTTCCCGCACCTGGGTGGCCAGCACGCAAGTTACATCGAGAAGCAGCTGACGGATTTCCGTGAAGGCGATCGCACCAACGATGGTGATTCGATGATCATGCGCGGCATCGCGGCCAAGATGAGCAACAAGGATATCAAGGCGCTGGCCAGCTACATTCAAGGCCTGCACTAGGTTTTATACGGTCTGCGGGGCCAGGGGTTGATACATATGGTCACGTTAACGATCGTTTAATCCTTGGATGTGAACCTCAAAGGGCAGCTTCGGCTGCCCTTTTTCATGGCATCTGCCGTTACACTACAGAACTCAAGCCAGAACGGACCTGTCTGAATACAGGTCACGTTGAAGCGACCTTATCTGCCCAGGAGTAAAGCATGCGTAATCTGATCCTCAGCGCCGCTCTCGTCAGCGCCAGCCTGTTTGGCATGACCGCTCAAGCTGCCGAACCGCTAGAAGCGGGCAAACAATATGTAGAGCTGAGCAGCGCCGTTCCGGTTGCCGTACCTGGCAAGATCGAAGTGGTTGAACTGTTCTGGTATGGCTGCCCGCATTGCTTCGCCTTTGAGCCAACCATCAACCCGTGGGCTGAAAAGCTGCCGGCGGATGTGAACTTTGTACGCATCCCTGCCATGTTTGGCGGGATCTGGAATGTTCACGGCCAGCTGTTCATCACCCTTGAAGCCATGGGCGTTGAAAACAAGGTCCACAAAGCGGTATTCCAGGCCATCCATGACGGCAAAAAACTGGCGACCCCTGAAGAAATGTCCGAGTTCCTTGCCGGCGAAGGCATCGATAAAGACAAGTTCCTGAGCACTTACAACTCGTTCGCCGTTAAAGGCAAGGTTGAAGACGCCAAGAAGAAGGCTCAGGCCTACCAGATCTCCGGCGTACCGACCATGGTTGTCAACGGCAAGTACCGTTTCGACCTGGGCACTGCCGGTGGTCCTGAAGGCACGCTCAATGTTGCCGATCAGTTGATCGCCAAAGAGCGTGCAGCGAACGCTAAAAACTAAGCGGCGCCCTCTCCCGTGCGCGGCTGGAAGAGCGAACGAATCGTTGGCCTGCATGAACCGCAGGTCAACGAGGACCATCTGGCAGCCTGCGGGATGCCGGATGACCGACGTTTGCGTTTGCTCAGTTTCAATATCCAGGTCGGTAACAGCACCCAGGGTTACCGGCACTACCTGACCCGCAGCTGGCAGCATGTGCTGCCACACAAGGGGCGGGCCGGAAACCTGGAACGCATTGGTGATTTGTTGGGCGACTTCGATCTGGTCGCCCTGCAAGAGGCGGACGGTGGCAGCCACCGCTCCGGCTACATCAATCAGGTCAAGTACCTGGCCCAACAGGGCGAATTTCCCTACTGGTATCAACAGCTGAATCGCAATCTCGGCCGCCTGGCCCAGCACAGCAACGGGCTGCTAAGCCGGCTGCGTCCCAGCGCGATTGAAGATCATCCCTTGCCCGGCCCTGCGGGTCGTGGCGCGATTCTGGTGCGTTTTGGTGAGGGCCCGGATGCACTGGTGGTTGTGGTCATGCACCTGGCGTTGGGGACAAAAACCCGCACCCTGCAGCTGGCCTATATTCGTGAGCTCATTGGTGGCTATCAGCATCAAGTGCTGATGGGCGACATGAACACCCATGCCAACGACCTGCTGCATACTTCGCCTCTGCGCGACCTCGGTTTGCTGGCGCCGCAAATGGAGGCCACTTTCCCCAGCTGGCGTCCGCAGCGTTGCCTTGATCACATTTTGCTCAGCCCCAGCCTGACCCTTGAACGGGTAGAGGTGCTGAACCAGCCTATTTCTGACCATCTGCCAGTAGCGGTCGATATCCGCTTGCCCGGCTCTGTCGGCGTTGATTCACAGCTTGTGTTGAGGCCGCCTGACATTGAGCCCAAGGCATGAGAGACGACGCAGCGCACTGGAAAGAAAAATACCTCAAAAGCATCGAACAGCAGGACACGCTTGAGCGCCGCTGGAATGCCCGTCTCGATTTGCTGCGCCGTGGGCTGGTGCGCAGCACCCTGGCGGCGGAAGGCACCGACCGGACTGTCGATCAGTGCATGAAGGAAATGCGCGAAGCAGTACGTACCAATGAGATGGATGCTGCCCTGGCCGCCTTGTTGCCGCGCCTGGAAAAAGCCGTGCTCGACTCCGAGCAGCGCCGCGCAACGCGGGTCGAGCAAGTCAGCGAGGCACTCACTAGCCTGGTTACCCAACTGCAAGCCTTGCCGCTGCCCCGTGAAGTCAGCAGGCCACTCAAGGCGTTTGCCAAGCAGCTCGACAACCGGGTGGCCCACGCCCGTGAGATACCGTTGCTGCTGGGGGAGCTCAGCCACTTGCAGGGGCAGGCACTGGCGCCACAGCTCAATGGCTTGGAGCCACCCCGTCCGGGGTTGCTGCAACGCTTGTTCGGGGGCAACGACGCCGATAACGCGCCGAGCGAGCCTGGTGAAGTCATAGCGCCACCGGCTGTTGCCAGACCGCTGGCAGCGCCCTCGCCAGAGGTTGCGCCTCGTGTCGCAATTGAGGTGGCCCCTGCGCAAGTCAAAGCACCGGAGCCGGAGGTTCTACCTTTGGCCGACGCTGAACCTCAACCGCTCCCTGAAGTTGAGCCGGAGCCTGAGCCCCGGGTTCCTGAGGCGCCTGAAGAGCAGGCCGCGAGCGGTGCGCTGGAGTCGGTTGTTGCGCTGGTAGATGCAGAAAACACGCTGATCGAACCGCCGGCCCTTACGGCGATGGTCAGCCCCGCCCCGGTCGGAGCTGACATTGATGCTGTCTATGCCCTGCCTGAGAGCCCCGAGCCGTCCTACAGCTCGGTCGCGGCGCATATCGAAGCCACATTGCTCGGTTTGCTGAGCGATCTGTCACTGCCCGAGCACCACAGGCCGCAGGCAGAAGCTATGCGGCAGCGTCTTGAAAAAGGGCTCAACTGGTACGAATTACTGCCGATTCTCGACGATCTTGCCGTCTTGATGCTGGCCATCACTGACAGTGGCCAGCACGAATTCGAGGCCTATCTCAAACAGCTTAACGAGCGCCTGGAGTCGTTCCAGAACAACCTTCAGGCAGCCAGTGAGGGTCATGCTGAAGGTCAGTCCGCCGCCGACGATTTGCACGCCCAACTGCGCGAACACCTGGGCGGAATGCAAAACAGCGTGCAATCGGCCGTCGACCTGCGCAGCCTCAAACACCTTCTGGAAAACCGCCTTGAAGGATTGTTGGGCACGCTGGACCAACATCAGCAGCAGCGTAATGCCCGTGAGCAAGAAGTGTGCGCCCATCTGCAAGGGCTGACCGAGCGCGTAGCGCACATGGAGCAGCAAGCCCAGGGCTATCGCGAACACCTTGAAGAGCAACGCCAGAAAGCGCTGATAGACCCTCTCACCGGGCTGCCCAACCGGGCGGCCTGGGGTGAGCGCCTGCAGCATGAGGTGCAGGCGTGGCAAACCCATGGCAATTCCTTGTTGATAGCCATGCTCGACCTTGACCACTTCAAGCGCATCAATGATGGCTATGGCCATCTGGCCGGCGACAAGGTGCTCAAGATCATCGCTGCGCAGTTGCGAAAACACCTGCGCCCCGGCGACTTTGTTGCCCGCTTTGGCGGCGAAGAGTTTGTGTTGCTGATGCCTGACACAACACCGGTGACCGGCCTGCAACAGGCCGAAAAACTGCGGGCGGCCATCGAGGCGTGCCCTTTCCACTTCAAGGGCGAACCAGTGACCCTCACAGCGTCCATCGGTGTGTCAGCGTTCAAGGCAGGTGATCGCAGCGACCACGTGCTCAAACGGGCAGATGAGGCGTTGTATCGGGCCAAGGCTAATGGGCGCAATGTCGTCGAACCGAGCTCGTCAGATAATTAACTGAAGTGTGTAGTTGGTGTGTGTTAATAATTAAAGTTTGGTTGGTTGATGCTTGATACATGTAATAACTGTCCAGTGGATCGGTAGTACTTGTCGGTTTTTTAACTTCTCCGGTTAATACCTTCTCTGCTTTCTTGACGCGCTATGCGTGAGCAACTTATATGAAATGGCAGGCTGTTAAAGGTTGCTTCTCCGGTAGCCGCAGTACTGCCGTCGATTTCTCAATCGAATGTTCATCAACAGTGCCCTGCTGGCGTATTCAGTCGATGTGGTGCCCTGCGCGACTCAAAAAGGTAATGTATGAAAACGTTAATCTCCTTGTTGTCCGTCCTTGTTTTAATGGCGGGCGCCGTCTCGGTTAATGCGGCGGATAAAACACATATATATTCAGCCTATATAAATAAAGATGGAACGCTGGCGGCTCAATCGCCCCGTTGGATTCAAGCTGTCGAATATTCCAGTCAGCCTGATTATGCCGCCAGTTATAAAGTTAAGTTGATGCCCGGTGCCTTTCAAAAAGCGCCGAAGTTCTGTGTGGTATCGGCCGACGACAAATCAAGTTATGAACACACACTGTATGGCATCGCAAAGCTGTCGGGAAAACCGACACGCGAAGAGGTCAATGTCATTGGCCTGATGCTGGGGCTGGATGTGCCGTCTGGCGACTCATCCACGAGCTTTTACCTGGTGTGCGGTAAATAAAAGCTGGCCCCTTGCTCCTGGGCGAGCAGGGGGCTTGCTTCAGCCCGGCGCAGTACTTCAGCTGCGCGACAACAGCACTGAGGTATGCTTGAGCATTAACTGTTAGCTGTGTTGTCTTTGCCCATGAAATTATCCGCCCTGCTTTTGTCCATTGCTTTGCTGGCCGGTTGCGCCAGCGGTCCCCGCATGGACACCAGTCATCCTTCGATCAACCACGACAGCCGTGTGCAATTCGTGGTGCTCCATTACACCTCGACCTCGCTGGAGCGCTCGCTGGAGCTGCTGACCCGAGGGCCTGTGAGCAGCCATTACCTGGTGGGCGATACACCGCCGACGATCTACAAGCTGGTGGACGAGAACCAGCGTGCCTGGCACGCCGGTGAAAGCCAATGGAAAGGCCGCACCTGGCTGAACTCCAGCTCCATTGGTATCGAGATCGTCAACAAGGGGTTCCGTGATACGCCAAACGGGCGAGTCTGGTACCCCTATACCGAAGGCCAGATCCAGTCTGTAATTGCGCTGCTTAAAGACATTTCGACCCGTTACAAGATCGACCCTCACAACATCATCGGCCACAGCGACATAGCTCCGTTGCGCAAGCTCGACCCGGGCCCGTTGTTCCCCTGGAAGCGTCTGGCCGATGAAGGCTTTGGTATCTGGCCAAACGCTCAGGCGGTCGCCCGCGAACAGGCCCTGTATGCCAACGCATTGCCGAGCATTACCTGGTTCCAGCAGCAACTGGCGCTATTGGGCTACGAAACCCCGCAAACCGGTGAGCTGGATGTAGCAACCCGCCACGTGCTGGCAGCATTCCAGATGCATTTTCGGCCTTCACGATTCGATGGCACACCCGATGCAGAAAGTGCGGCCATCCTGAAAGTGCTGAACACGCAAAAGGGCCGATCCGCGTAGCCTCGTGCCCCCGACAGCGACTACACCAACGGCAGCGCCATGTAAAACTGTGTGCCTTGCCCGGGCCGCGAGTACGCCCCGATGCGCCCGCCATGCAGTTGCACAATCTCTTTGCACAGGGCCAGGCCAAGGCCGGCGCCGCCCTTTTTGCGCCCGACTTGCACGAAGGGTTCGAAAATACGCCCTTGCTGGCCGTAGGCAATACCTTCGCCATTGTCTTCGACACTGATGATCACCCGCTCGCCATGGCGTCGGGCCTGCAGACGAATCTGCCCGCCATCGGCGGTGTGGCGCAAAGCGTTATCCAGCAGGTTATCCAGCACACGTTCCAGTTGGGCCTGGTCGGCATTCAGCTCGGGCATTGGCGGCTGCAGGTCGATCAACAATTCGATGCTTTTGGCGGCTGCCCGGTCGGCGAAGCGGGCGCGGGCCTGTTCGAGCATTTCCTCGATATCGCAGGGGGCCAGCGTGAGCTTTTGCAGGCCGTTCTGGTAGCGGGAGAAGTTCAGCAGGTCATTGATCAGCTGCATCAGCCGCTGCATTTCTTCGTTGACCGTGTTGAGCAAATCGGTTTCACGGGACTGAGGATCAAAGCGTGCACGCTCCAGAAACAAGCCGAACGCCATATGCATGCCGGTCACAGGAGTGCGCAACTCATGGGAGGCGCGCAGTACGAACTCGCTGCGTACACGCTCAAATGCGCGTTGCTCGGTCACATCATGCAGCACCATTACCGCGCCGAGAATCGGCCCTTTGGGTTGGCTGACCGGGGTCAGGCTGTAGGTCAGCAGGCGGTTCTCGCCCTCGATATCCACGCTCAAGTCTTCAGGTAGCCGTTCAAGGCTGCCGCCGCGCAGCACCGTTTGCAGCTGCTGGTCGAGTTCGGTGCGTTGCAACGCCTCACCCAGCGGCTGGCCGAGACGGCTCTCGTCCCAGCCCAGCTGTCGTTGGGCTACCGGGTTCAAATGCTCAAGCCGGCCCTGCTGATCGATCATCAACAGACCGTCATCAATACTGTCGAGCACCGCCTGAAGCCGCTGCTGGCCTGCCAGCAGTTCGTCGACATTGGTTGCTTGATGCTGACGCAAAGCCTCGGCCATGATTCCGAAGCGCCGGGTCAGCAGGTTCATTTCAGTGGCAGACGAGAGCGGCAACACCACCTCGAAGTTGCCCTTGCCGATGTTGTCGGCCGCTTTGGCCAGCGCCTCGATAGGCGCACCAAAGCGCCGGGCAATGCCGTGGGCGGTAATAAAGCCGATGATCAGCACCGCAAGCCCGACCAGGCCAAGCAGGGAGGCGATGATCAGGGCCCGGTCACGGGCCGATGCCTGTGCGGCATAAATAGTGTCTAGCGCACGGCGGTGCTCGGTAATCAGGCCATTGCGCAACTGGTTGAAACGGCTTGAAAGCTCGTTGTCGGTACTCAGGTTGAGTGCTTCGCTGTCGGCCTGGTGTAACGCTTGCAGAAAGTGGTTGTAGTCTTCCCGCGCCTGGGCAAAGCCGCTGTGCAGATCGTTTTTGCGCTCATGCTCGATGCCTTCGTCGAGCAGTGCCAGATACTCCCCGGTCGATGCCTGGAGTGCTTTCGAGTCGGGCTGGTTGCGCAGCATCAGGATCAGTTGGTCACCCAGTGACTGGCGCAGCTTCAGGCCCAGGTCCAGGGTGATGAAATTGTTGCGGATCAGCGCTTCCTGGCTCTTGGCCATTTGCATCACGCTGACGACGCCCAGCAGAAGCCCGAGCAACGCCACCGTGATCAGTGCCGAAATACTCAGGAACAGACGGGTACGCAACTTGATCGCCAGTTTCATCGGATGCTCACAGGTTGTACTGCTTACGTTTGCGATACAGCGTCGAGGCATCGATGCCCAAGGTTTTTGCGGCCTGGTCCAGGGTTTCGCTGGTAGCCAGGACGGCGCCGATATGGGCTTTTTCCAGTTGGTCCAGGCTCAGAGCCGCACCGATACGCGGAGCATTGGGGGTGGTTTGCTCAGCCATGCCCAGGTGGCTGATTTCGACCACTTCCTGTGGGCAAATAATGCTTGCACGCTCCACCACGTTGCGCAGCTCGCGGATATTGCCCGGCCATCGATAATTGGCCAGCGCCAGGCGGGCTTCTTCGCTGAAGCCGCGGGCAGGGCGGGCGTACTCTTTGACGAAACGGGCCAGAAAGCGGTCGGCCAGGGTCAGGATGTCTTCACTGCGTTCGCGCAGCGGCGGCAGATGCAAGGTGATCACGTTCAGGCGGTAGAGCAGGTCTTCGCGAAAACGCCCGTCGCGCACCATGTCTTCAAGGTTGAGGTTGGTGGCGGCCAGAATCCGCACATCGGCGCGGCGGGTTACGGGGTCGCCGACGCGTTCGTATTCCTTGTCCTGAATAAAGCGCAGCAGCTTTGGTTGAAGTGCCAGCGGGAAATCACCGATTTCATCCAGGAACAATGTACCGCCGTCGGCCTGGTTGACCCGGCCCAGGGTGCTTTCGCTGGCGCCGGTAAACGCCCCGCGGGTGTGGCCGAACAGTTCGCTTTCCATCAGCTCGGCGGTCAGGGACGGACAGTTGATAGTGACGCAGGACTTCTTGGCGCGTTTGCTCCAGCCATGAATCGCCCGTGCAAGCTCGCCTTTACCGGTGCCGGACTCGCCGAGGATCAGGATATTGGCATCGGTGCCTGCGACCTGACGGGCAGTTTCCAGTACCGCCATCATGGCCGGGCTGTGGGAGTCCAGGCCGTCCTTGGGTTTGCGCACTTCACCTTCGAGGGCTTCAAGGCGGGCGGCCAGCTGGCGCACTTCCAATTGCTTGGCCGTGGCCAGGCGCAATTGGTCAGGGCTGCAGGGCTTCACCAGATAGTCGGCCGCACCGGCCTGGATCGCATCAACTGCGGTGTCGACGGCCGAGTGGGCAGTGACAATCACCACACGCATCCACGGCGCTTGAATGCGCATCTGGGCCAGCACATCCAGGCCGTTGTCCTCACCCAGGCGCAGGTCCAGAAAGCACAGGTCGAACACCTGGCGCTGTAACAGCGCGTCGGCCTGTGCCGCGCTGCTGGCGGTGGCGACGGTGTAACCCTCATCTTCGAGGCAGTAGCGGAATGTACGCAGGATGGCGGACTCATCGTCGACCAGCAGAATGCGGCCCTGGTGCTCTTTGGCTGATTCCATTTCCTACGTTCCTTTATGAGTGATCTTGGTTAGTGTCGGAATAATCGGGCAAGTTGCATGGTTTTTCTGGATTGATTCCGAGGCTAGCACTGAAGGCGTTGCACTGCCTTGAGTAACTGACTGATTTTAAAGCTTATTAGATGTTTTTTTTCGGCTATCAAAAAGGTGAACATCGTGCTTGCCCTGTAGCCGCTGCCGGGGCACGAAGGCTGCGTCCGGCTGCGCAGCAGTCGTAAATCCTGAGTTCGAAGTTTATCTGATGTACCGCGTACTCCGACGTTACGACGCGCTTCGCGTTCGATCGCAGCCTTCGGCAGCAGCTACATGTGCACATGAGATCGTGCAGAACGCACGACAGCCGTTGAGGGTATCGTGCAGGATGCGCGTAAAACCTATCTCAATAAATTACTAAGCTATTGATTTATATAGGTTTTATTTCTATTCAAAAGCTGGCACGCCCCCTGCAGATACCCTTGTACAGAATGTCGCTGCTGGCGACGCAACCTCACATTGACCGCCGGGTGGCAGGAGTTTGAACATGAATCGTCAAGATTTCTCCAACATGCGCGTTACGTCATTGCATCTGCAGCAGGGGCTGTTTGCCAGCCTTGCATTGTCGGTGACCTTGATCGGTGGTCAACAGTTGGGTCGCTGGGAGACAACGCCGCAGCCCGTTGCCACGGTTGTGCATTCAGTCGCTCCCCAGCAGCATTTCAAGGCACTGGGCCCGGTAACGGATTCCATTGGTCACTTCGAACTGGCGGCTTCGGATGAAACGCAAACAGCGAATTCGCAACCTGAACCGCAACGTTGGGTGTTTTAAGCGTTCACAACCTTGAGGCCCATGACGGGCGTCGAGTTGCACCATTGGCCTAATCCTGTTTCGTACAGTAATAAGGAGAATCACCATGTTGAGTTGGGCAATTACCTTCCTGATTATCGCCATCATCGCTGCTGTTCTGGGCTTCGGTGGTATTGCGGGCACCGCGACCGGCATCGCCAAGATTCTCTTTGTCGTGTTCCTGGTGATGTTTGTGGTGTCGTTCATCTTTGGCCGTCGCGGTCGAGGTTGAACCTGCCCCACCCAAACCTGTAGTCGCTGCCCAAGGTTGCCTGGCCTTTTTAGCAACCTTGGGCAGCGACTACAGAAGATCTTGTACAGGGCTTGCCCTGTTTTTTTATGCCCGCCGAGAACTATTCCGTTTTTGTAATGCCTTATCAGGGCTCATTTTTTCCAAAAAAATGTGGCTTCAGACGTCCTTCAGAACGTCGACCGTATATCGACTAAAAGAAAAATAGCCCGTCCTTATATCTGATTTGTGTTGTCGGATATTTCTTGGATATATGTGGCTTTTTGTCACCCCATCCCTGCCTAAAAAGACCTTGAAACAGCCGGTCCACGGCACTTATGTCGTCTATTCTGTGGAATCGCAGAAGGGGCGATTTGAGGTCTTGTCGGACAAAACCCATGCCGATTCGGCATGGGGTAGGCGTTTACGGCATTAGACGGCCACCTCATGCATGGGAATAGTTGCGCCTTTTTTCGCCTGCCAAAGAGCCTTTCTGGCTCGGTTTGGGCGACCTTCTACGGGGGTAGAGGTTTCTGGTTTTTGCGCTTTACAGCGCTCTAGTCTGAGCCTTTGCCCGAGTCCACTTGAAGTAAGGGTAATGACATGAAGAAGGCAAAACTTAGCCTCGCCTGGCAGATCCTGATTGGTCTGGTCCTCGGGATTGCAATCGGCGCGCTGCTTAACCATTTCAGTGCTGAAAAGGCCTGGTGGATCAGTAACGTTCTGCAACCTGCCGGCGATATCTTTATCCGTCTGATCAAGATGATCGTAATCCCAATCGTGATTTCTTCACTGGTTGTCGGGATTGCAGGCGTGGGAGATGCGAAGAAACTCGGTCGCATCGGTTTTAAAACCATCATCTACTTCGAGGTGGTGACCACCATCGCGATCCTGGTCGGCCTGGTGCTGGCCAACGTGTTCCAACCCGGTGCCGGGATCGACATGAGCACCCTGGGCACGGTCGATATCTCCAAATACGCAGCCACTGCTGCTGAAGTAACGCATGAACATGCGTTTATCGAGACCATCCTCAACCTGATTCCATCGAACATCTTCGCGGCCATGGCTCGCGGTGAGATGCTGCCGATCATCTTCTTCTCGGTGCTCTTCGGTCTCGGCTTGTCGAGCCTGAACGCCGAGCTGCGCGACCCGCTGGTGAAAACCTTCCAGGGCGTGTCCGAGTCGATGTTCAAAGTCACTCACATGATCATGAACTACGCGCCAATCGGTGTGTTTGCCCTGATCGCCGTGACTGTCGCCAACTTCGGTTTCGCCTCGCTGGTGCCATTGGCCAAGCTGGTGCTTCTGGTTTACGGCGCCATCCTGTTCTTCGCCGTCGCGGTGCT
The DNA here is from genome assembly GCF_055408345.1 of Pseudomonas sp. B424. Lineage (NCBI taxonomy): Bacteria > Pseudomonadati > Pseudomonadota > Gammaproteobacteria > Pseudomonadales > Pseudomonadaceae > Pseudomonas > Pseudomonas sp. B424. The sequence goes on from NZ_JBUZTL010000003.1 coordinate 129,910, forward strand.
GGGCCTGATCGCCAAGCTGTTCGGCTTCTCCGTGTTCAAGCTGATCCGCATCTTCAAGGATGAGCTGGTCCTGGCTTACTCCACCGCCAGCTCCGAAACCGTGCTGCCGCGCGTGATCGAGAAGATGGAAGCCTACGGCGCGCCGAAAGCCATTTGCAGCTTTGTGGTACCGACCGGCTACTCGTTCAACCTTGACGGTTCGACCCTGTACCAGAGTATCGCGGCGATCTTTATCGCTCAGCTGTACGGCATCGACCTGTCGATCAGCCAGCAGCTGCTGCTGGTTCTGACCCTGATGGTGACCTCCAAAGGCATCGCCGGTGTACCGGGCGTGTCCTTCGTGGTGCTGCTGGCCACTCTGGGCAGCGTGGGTATCCCGCTGGAAGGCCTGGCCTTTATCGCCGGTGTTGACCGTGTGATGGACATGGCCCGTACTGCCCTGAACGTGATTGGTAACGCCTTGGCGGTGCTGGTGATCTCGCGTTGGGAAGGCATGTACGACGACGCCAAGGGCGAGCGTTACTGGAACTCGCTGCCGCACTGGCGCAGCAAGGAAGCCCTGCCAAAAGGCGAATAATCGCCCCTCGGCAGCCGCACTCCCACAAACCCCGGACTTGTCCGGGGTTTGTTGTTTCTGGGGGTTGGCCGCTATCATTCGCCGCATCTTCCAGGAGTTCTCTCGATGCTCAACGGCCTATGGCTCAGCTTTTTCGTCGTCGCTATGGTGTCGGCGCTCGTCCAGTGGCTGGTGGGCGGCAATGCGGGGATTTTCTCGGCGATTGTGGAAAGCATCTTCGCCATGGCCAAGTTGTCGGTCGAAGTGATGATTCTGATGTTCGGCACCCTGACCTTGTGGCTGGGGTTTTTGCGCATTGCCGAAAAAGCCGGGATCGTCGACTGGCTGGGCAGGGCGCTGGGGCCGCTGTTCAAGCGCTTGATGCCGGAGGTGCCCGAAGGCCACCCGGCGCTGGGCTTTATCACCCTGAACTTCGCTGCCAATGGCCTGGGGCTGGACAACGCCGCCACGCCCATTGGCCTCAAGGCCATGCGGGCGCTGCAAGAGCTCAACCCCAGCGCCACCAGCGCCAGCAATGCGCAGATCCTGTTTCTGGTGCTCAATGCCTCGTCCCTGACCCTGTTGCCGGTCACGATCTTCATGTATCGCGCCCAGCAAGGCGCTCCTGACCCGACGCTGGTGTTCCTGCCGATCCTGCTGGCCACCAGCGCCTCGACCCTGGTGGGTCTGCTCTCGGTTGCAGTTGTGCAGCGTTTGCGCCTGTGGGACCCGGTGGTGCTGGCGTATCTGGTGCCGGGGGCGTTGATCCTCGGGGGGTTCATGGCACTGCTGGCGACCTTGTCGGCCACGGCGCTGGCCAGCCTGTCCTCGATTCTGGGCAACTTGACGCTGTTCGGGCTGATCATGCTGTTTTTGGTGATTGGCGCCCTGCGCAAGGTCAAGGTGTACGAAGCGTTTGTCGAAGGGGCCAAGGAAGGCTTCGACGTGGCGAAGAACCTGCTGCCGTATCTGGTGGCGATGCTCTGTGCGGTGGGTGTGCTGCGGGCTTCGGGAGCGCTGGACTTTGGCCTCGACGGCATTCGCCATGTGGTCGAGTGGCTGGGCTGGGACACCCGCTTTGTCGACGCGCTGCCGACGGCAATGGTCAAACCTTTCTCAGGCAGCGCCGCTCGGGCCTTGCTGATCGAAACCATGCAGACCCAGGGCGTGGACAGCTTCCCGGCGCTGGTGGCTGCCACGGTGCAGGGCAGCACTGAAACCACGTTCTATGTGCTGGCGGTGTACTTTGGCGCCGTTGGCATCCAGCGCGCCCGGCATGCGGTGGGTTGCGCCTTGCTGGCCGAGCTGGCGGGCGTCGTGGCCGCGATTCTGGTGTGCTACTGGTTCTTTGGCTAACCCCGCGCCGACACAACCCCCCTGTGGGAGCGGGCTTGCTCGCGATGGTATCGCCCCGGTTCATCCATAGACCGAGGCGCCTGAATCGCGAGCAAGCCCGCTCCCGCGGATTTAAAGCGTTTTACGCCAAACGCTCACCAGCCACGGCTGCTGGTCACGGGGCAGGCCTGCCGGGCGATAGTAGTGTTCAAGTTCAACAAAGCCGGCAGCGACCAGCATCGCGCGCCAGTGTTCCAGGTCGTGATACGCGCCATAGCGCTCACCGTTCCAGCCTTCGCGGTTGTCGCCCCGGGGGTTGGAGCTGAGCAGCACGCCGCCGGGTTTCAAGCTGCTGTGCAGTTTGCTCAGGACTTGCCCCAGTTCCTGGGTCGGTACGTGGAACAGCGAGGCGTTGGCGAAGATGCCGTCGAAGCGCCCGGCGGGCAAATCGAGCTTGAGAAAGTCCTGGTGCAACACCTCGCAGCCGCTGTCTTCGCGGGCCATTTGGGTGAAACGTTCGGTGCCGTCCAGCCCGACTGCTATATGTCCCAGGCGGGTGAAGGTTTGCAGGTCGCGGCCTGGCCCGCAGCCAAAATCCAGGATCGTGAACGGCGGCGTGCCTTGAATATGGCGCAGCAATGCGTCGATGTTCTGGCTCACGTCGTGATCGCGGGTACCTTCGCGAAAGCCTTCGGCGCTCTGTTGATAGTGGCCAAGGGTAATGGCAGCGATCTGTTCGAGGGTTTTTGGGTCGAGGGTCATCGCAGGCTCGGTCGGCGGCAGTCAGGCCGCCGACTATACCTCAGCGTTTGTTGAGGGCCAGGGCCAAACGGTCGCCACCGAGCTGAATCAGGGCCACCAACGCCACCAGCAATACGATCACGGTCAGCATCACTTGTGTGTCGAAGCGCTGATAGCCGTAGCGGTACGCGATGTCACCCAGACCGCCGGCGCCAATCGCCCCGGCCATGGCGGAGGAGTTGATCATCGTCACCAGAGTGATGGTGAAACCGCCGACGATGCCCGGCAAGGCTTCGGGCAACAGCACGTGCCAGATGATGTGATGGCGCTTGCAGCCCATGGCCTGGGCGGCTTCGATCAAACCGTGATCTACTTCCCGCAAGCTGACTTCGGCGATCCGCGCAAAGAACGGTGTTGCCGCTATGGTCAGCGGTACGACGGCCGCCCATACGCCGTAGGTGGTGCCCACAATCAAGCGGGTAAACGGGATCAGTGCCACCATCAAAATCAGAAAGGGGATCGAGCGAAACAGGTTCACGAACGCGCCCAGTGCCTTGTTCAGGGCCGGCGCTTCATAGATCCCGCCCTTGCCGCTGGTGACCAGAATCACCGCCAGCGGCACCCCCAGGATCAGTGCGATCAGCGACGACACGCCGACCATCAGAAAGGTGTCGATCACCCCCTGCCATAAACGATCAAATCCCATAGCCCACCACCTCGACCTGTTGCGCCCATTGACCGGCGCGTTTGCGCAATTCATCCGCGCCCAGCGACGTGCTGGTCACGCTGAGCAGTAATTGCCCCAGGGCGTGGCCCTGAATCTGCTCGACCCCGCCGTGCAGCAACCGCACTTGACCGCCCAGGGCACTGAACAACGCGCCCAGGTCGGGTTCTTGCGCCTGGCTGCCGGTAAAGCGCAGTCGCAGGATCACGCTCGATTGTGCCGACAGCGGCTGCGCCGTAATGCGGTTTTGCAGTGCCGCGGGCAGGGCGTCCTGCAAGGGCGCGAGCAGGGTTTTGCTGACCTCGTGTTGCGGGTCGCCAAACACTTGCCACACCGGGCCTTGCTCGACCACCCGACCTTGCTCCAGCACCACCACGCGGTGGCAAATGTCGCGAATCACGGCCATCTCATGGGTGATCAGGATGATGGTCAGGCCCAGGCGCTGATTGATTTCGCGCAGCAAGCCGAGGATCGACTGGGTGGTTTCGGGGTCGAGTGCCGAGGTGGCTTCGTCGCAGAGCAGAATGGCCGGGTCGTGAACCAGCGCCCGGGCAATGCCCACCCGCTGTTTTTGCCCTCCGGAGAGCTGTGCCGGGTAAGCCGTGTGCTTGCCTTGCAGGCCAACCAGCTCCAGCAGCTCGCGCACCTTGCGCTCGCGTTGCAGTTTGGGCACGCCCGCCACCTTGAGCGGCAGCTCGACGTTTTGCCACACGGTCTTGGCCGACATCAAATTGAAGTGCTGGAAGATCATGCCGGTTTGGCGGCGCAGGGCTACCAGCTTGTTTTCATCGAAGTCACCGATGTCGATCTGATCGATCAGCACGCGACCGGTGCTGGGTTGTTCGAGGCGGTTGATGGTGCGGATCAGCGACGATTTTCCGGCGCCGCTGCGACCAATAATGCCGAAGATCTCCCCGCGCTGAATCGCCAGGTCGATACCTTTGAGCGCATCGACTAGGCCCTGGCGGCCTTCATAGGTTTTGCCGACGCCAATGAAGCGCACATGGGCGCGGCTCAGTTCGGGGTGCAACTCGGTATGGGTCGCGCCGGGCAGCGGCTCATCGAGCCGCACGCGAGCAATGGCCACGCTCATGATCAGCCTCCCCAGCCAGGTTGGTACAAGGTGCCGTAGGTTTTATCCAGCGCGGCCTTTACCACAGGCGAGTGCTGGTAAATGTCGACGAACTTGGCCAGGCGCGGGTCGTCCTTGTTTTTTGGCTGGATCACGAACTGGATCACGTACTCGGGGTGGTCGATGCCGTCGAACAACAGCGCCGATTCGGCATCGAAGGTTTTGGACAGGCGGATATAGGCCGGGTAGCCCTGCACCAGGTCGGCATCGTCGTAGGCACGCACCAGTTGCACGGCTTCGACTTGCAGGATCTTGATCTTTTTCGGGTTGGCGATGATGTCCTCTTCGGTGGCCTTGTAACCGACGCCGGGCTTGAGGGTGATCAGACCGGCCTTGGCCAGCAGTTGCAGGCCGCGCCCGCTGTTGATCGGATCGTTGGCGATGGCCACCGTGGCACCCGCCGGCAAGTCTTCAAGGCTTTTGTGCTTCTTGGAATACAGCCCCACGTTGTTGATCACGCCTTTGGCATACGGCACCAGATCAAACCCGGCGGCGGCCTTGGCGTTTTCCAGAAAGGGGATGTGCTGGAAGTAGTTCACGTCGATATCGCCGGCGGCCAGGGTGGTGTTGGGCGCGATCCAGTCGGTGAACTCCACCAGTTCAACTTTCAGCCCTTGCTTGTCGGCTTCGGCCACGGCGGCTTCCAGCGGGATGGCGAAGGCGGCAGTGGTGCCGACCTTGAGGGGCTTTTCGGCCGCGTGGGTAATACCGCTTAACAGCCCCAGGGCCAGAACCAGTGCGTGTTTTTTGTTCATGGTGTTTTCTCAGTCAAATAGTCGGAATTCGGACCCTGTGGGAGCGAGCTTGCTCGCGATGGCAGCGCTGCGGCTTGCCTGACAGACCGCGTCGCGAGTATCGCGAGCAAGCCCGCTCCCACAAAAAATCAGTTATGTGTTGTGTCTGAAGGCCGCACCGGTATGCCGCTCGGGCAAATGTGCGCCGCCTTCGGCAAACAGCTTCTGGCGCAGGCTGCCGGTGTCATAAGCCGTCTTGTAGGAGCCCCGGCGTTGCAGTTCCGGGACCACCAGGTCGATAAAGTCGACGTAGCTTTCGGGGGTGACGATGCGGGTCAGGTTGAAACCGTCCAGGCCGGTTTCAGCGATCCACGATTCCAGCTCATCGGCCACCTGCCCGGGTGAACCCACCAGCGTGATGTAGCGTCCGCCCAAGGCGTGTTGTTCAAGCAATTTGCGCCGGGTCCAGTCGTTGTTTTGCAGCACTTTGGTCGCCGACTGGATCGCGTTGCTCTTCACGTACTGGATCGGTTCATCCAGTTCGTAGTCGGCAAAGTCGATGCCCGTGGAGCTGGAAAAATGCGCCACGCCCGCTTCGGCGCTGGCATAGCTCAGGTACTCGTCACGCTTGGCCAGAGCCAGTTCTTCGGTAGGTGCCACGATCACGTTAAGGCCCATGAACAGCTTGATGTCGTCGGGGTTGCGGCCCGCCGCCACAGCGCTGGCGCGGACCTTGTCGACCTGGGCCCTGGTGGCGGCCTTGGTCTGCCCGCTGATGAACACACACTCGGCATGACGCCCGGCAAACACCAGCCCGCGATCCGAACTGCCGGCCTGAAACAGCACCGGCGTGCGCTGGGGCGACGGCTCGCAGAGGTGATAACCCTCCACCTGATAGAACTCACCGGCGTGTTTGACCTTGTGCACCTTGTCGGGCCGGGCGTAGATGCGCTGCGCCGGGTCATTGAGCACGGCGCCGTCTTCCCAGCTGCCTTCCCAGAGCTTGTAGAGGACTTCGAGGTACTCGTCGGCCTGGTCATAACGGCGGTCGTGCTCGACCTGTTCGGTCAGGCCCATGGCCTTGGCGGCGCTGTCGAGGTAGCCGGTGACAATGTTCCAGCCCACGCGGCCACGGGTCAGGTGGTCAAGGGTCGACATGCGGCGTGCGAACAAGTACGGCGTTTCGTAGGTCAGGTTGGCGGTTAAACCGAAGCCGAGGTTTTTAGTGACAGCCGCCATGGCCGAAACCAGCAGAAGCGGGTCATTGACCGGCAGCTGGATCGCCTCTTTGAGCGGAACATCAACCGATTGTTGATAAACGTCATACACGCCCACGATGTCGGCGATAAAGAGCCCGTCAAACAGCCCGCGCTCCAGCAGCTGCGCCAGCTCAGTCCAGTATTCCAGGGTGTTGAACGTGGTCGAGGTGTCCCGCGGGTGCGTCCACAGCCCGTGGTTGATATGGCCAATGCAGTTCATGTTGAAGGCATTGATCAGGATTTTCTTTTTGCTCATCAGATGGTCCCCCGCAGCGGCGGGTTGGCATCGTTGAGGTAGTAGTTGCCCACGGCGTGGTACTTCCAGCGCACCGGGTCGTGCAGCGTGTGCACCCGGGCGTTGCGCCAGTGACGGTCAAGGCCGTGTTCGGCCAGAGTGGCCTGGCTGCCTGCCAGTTCAAAGAGGGTGCTGGCAGCGGCCAGGGAAATTTCAGTGCTGATGGCCCGGGCCTCGGCGATGGCAATCGATGCGGCAGCCACCGTGCTGGCGGTGGTGTCGGTGCGGGCCTTGTCGAGAAACTCCCCGGCCCGGTCCAGCAAGGCTTCGGCGGCGTGCAAGCGCACGCTCAAGTGGCCGAAGCTCTTGAGGGTCAGGGGGTCTTCGCTGGCAATATCGGTGGTGGCGTCGATCCACGGCCGGGTTTTGGTTCGCACAAAGTGCAGTGCGTCTTCAAAGGCGGCGCGGGCGATGCCGGTGTCGATGGCCGCGTGCAGAATCTGCGCCAGCGGGCCAACCGTGGTCGGTCGCTCGAAAGCGCTCTGGAAGGGGATAACGTCTTCAGCGCCGACAAAAACGTTGTCGAAGACCACCGAACCGCTGCCCGTGGTGCGCTGGCCAAAGCCGCTCCAGTCGTCAATCACGCTCAGGCCGTCGCTGTCGCGGGGCACAAATGCCAGTTGCTGGACGCCATTGTCATCCACCACGGAGGTAGGGATGCGCTGCGCATACAGTGCGCCGGTGGCGTAGAACTTGCGGCCGGTGATCCGATAACCCTGCTCGGCCTTGGCCAGATGCGTGGTGCGGTCGTGGGCGGTTTTAGTGCCGATTTCTGCCAGCGCATTGCCGAAGCGCTGCCCGGCCAATACCTCGGCATACAGCCGCTGCTTTTGCGCCTCGCAGCCGTTGAACCGCAAGACTTCCAGTGCATAAAAGTGGTTTTGCGGGATTTGCCCCAGCGAGGCATCTGCGGCGGCGATCAACGCCACCACCTGAGCCAGGGTGACATTGGACACGTCCGCGCCGCCGTAAGCTTTGGGCACGGTAATGCCCCACAGGCCAGTATGGGAAAACAGTTCAAGTTCATCAAAAGGCAGGCGGCGTTCACGGTCGCGCAGGGCGCTGTCACGTTTGAAATGTGCGGCCAGTTCACGGGCTACGCTCAGGGCCTCGGCATCGCTGTGGATAACCGGGACCTGTTTGGATATCAGTGACATGGGTGTCTCCGTAGTCAGATCCAGGAATGCCGGGCGGGCAGAGTGCCGTTGAGGCGGTAAGCGCCGATGGCGTAGTACTTCCAGCGCACCGGGTCGTGCAGGGTATGCACCCGGGCGTTGCGCCAGTGGCGATCGAGGTTGAACTCGGCGAGGCTGGCGCGACTGCCGGCCAGCTCGAAGAGTTTTTCGCTGGCCAGCAACGACAGCTCGGTGCTCAACACCTTGGCTTCGGCCACGGCAATCGAAGCCAGGGCAGCGGCAGGTGCGTCAATCGGTGCGGCGCTGACCTCATCGAGCACCCGGCCGGCCTTGCGCAACAGTGCTTCAGCTGCGTGCAGTTCAATGCTCAACTTGCCGATGTCGGCGATCACGTAGGGGTCGTCGCTGTTGCGCTCGACCTTGGCATCGATCCAGGGGCGGGAGCGCTCACGCACAAAACTGATGGTGTCGGTGATGGCGGCGCGGGCAATGCCCAGGTCGATGGCGGCCTGGATCAACTGCGACACGGCGCCTTGAATATTCGGGGAGTCGTTCAGGCGCCAGTTTTCGACCACCAGCCCGGCTCCAACCTGCACGTTGTTGAGCAATACGGTGCCGCTGGAGGTGGTGCGCTGACCAAAGCCTGACCAGTCATCCACCACGCGCAGGCCGGGCGTGCCACGACGGACAAAGGCAATCACCTGCTTGCCGTCGTCATTGAGTGCCTTGACCGCGATCCAGTGGGCAAACAGTGCACCGGTGGAGTAAAACTTCTGGCCGTTGATGACGAAATCATCACCGTCAGCCGTGATGCGAGCCTTCAGCTCCAGAGTGTTTTTACTGCCGCGCTCGGGCCCGGCATTGGCGATGCGCCAACCTTGCAGCACGCTGGTGAACAGTTGCTCTTTTTGCGTATGCGTCGCGGTGTTCGCAATCAGGCTGAGCAGGCCCACCTGGTTTTGCGGAATCTGCCCCAGCGCCGGGTCGGCGGCCGAGATGATGGCGAATACTTCGGCCAAGGTGACAAAAGACACCTGCGGCCCGCCAAATTCGCGGGGAATGGAAATACTGCCCAGGCCGCTACGGGTGAATGCTTCGATATGTGACCACGGCAGTTTGCGTTGCCGGTCGCGCTTGGCCGCATGTTCAAGGGCGCTGGCAGCCAGCGTGCGGGCGGCTTCAAGGGCTTCGTTATCGGTGCGCAGAACATGCGCTGCCAATAACAGAGGCGCGACATCCTGGTCGCTTTGCAGGTGTGCATTGGCCAAGTCAGACATCAGTGCCGCTCCTTGGCTGCACGCAATGCCCTGGGGCCAGGGTGATTGTGTTACTGACCATACCTACCTCGCATCTCGTTTGGGAGCGCCGCTTGAGCGGCGCGAATAACAGCTGAGAGTCCGGTGGTCCGGTGCATATACCCTAATCGAGTATAAAAATTAAAAGAACTAACTTTTAGGAATATAGATAGATGATTCCATCGAGCCCTAGTTGCGCCAGTTGGGCCGTGGTTCTGCAGCGCGCAGTGCCTCGCGGGGGGCGGGATTGATATAGAGCTTCGTGGCGCCGACTTTAAGCGTGCGTGCCGGAGCCCAGCGTGAATTGTTGCCTGCGCGATCGATCACACAGTAAGTGACTTCCAGTTTGGGGTCTTCACCGGCTTCCTGAATGATGTGCGCAGGGATGAAGACGTTGACGGGCTGGTCGATATCGACCTTGCGCAGTTTGGGCAAGTCCAGGCGCACGTCCCCCCAGAGCAGGGTGATTGCATCTTCGCAAGCCATGTTTCGATAAGGTTCGATGGTCACGGGAACGCCGCGCTTCATCTGCCCGGGGTTAACCCCGTAACGCAGGATGGGTTCCGGGATCATGAGCGGGGCGAGCCCCTGGTTTTCGTCACCGATGGCCTCGCCACCGGGGCAATCAAGTTTGATAAATACTTTAAGTTGCGCTGAGAGCGCGGGGCTGCTGCCGATATGCATGACCCGGTAATAAAGGCGTGCGGTACCGTTTTGAATAAAACTCTGCGGCACTCTTAATGAAACAGGCTGGCCGATGTCCGCCTTGTGAAGATGTTGTGAGGTTACATAGCAACCGTCCCAGAATAATTCGATCAGGTCGCCTTCTTCCATATTCTTGTAAGGCGTTATTGTAATAAGCAGTTGTTCGGCCGCCCGGGCACAAATAGTGTTTTTGCCCGGGTTTGAAAGTGCAGGAGGTGGCAGTTTGTTGAGGCATGAAGTGAAGGGCATATATAAAAGATTCCTTTCTGGCGTGTAAGGGAGCGGTGCTCGCCTGAACAGGGCGTTTATTCGGCTTGTTAGCAGAGTGGTGCGGCGGCCGTCATGACTTTGATCGTCGGGCTGGAGCGACTTGTTTTTATTAGATAAGAGGCTGTAGTAATGAGTGTCAAGGGCGAGTGGAGTTAATCTGGATGTCTTTTGTTTATTCGGAAAGTTCCTACCAGTAGAGTGCTGAATAGTATGCTGCGTGTAGTGTTCGAAATGGGGTGATGAATAAAGTTTATATAAAATATCGTAGAGTCTTGGTTGTTTGACAGGAATAAGTAATGTGCTGAATTTAGCGACTGAAGTTAAAGATGCCTCCTACATATGTGCTTATAGCTCCGGGCGGTTTTTTGTTGTTGGGCTACGCTACTCGTTCAATCGAACTGGGCCAGTGCCCTGACGATTTTTTTGTGCATTTACCATTTCTTTCACATGGCATTTGCATAATCACTGCGCGCGAGGCAGTCGGTTTGCCCGCTTTGTGATATTTAGATGCAGCCAAATTTCTCGGAAGACCATTCAAATGGCCATAGACCCTCAGTTGACTCCGCCTGCCCGCCGCCGCCCGCGCTTTAACTTGCGCTGGTATCACTGGCTTCTGCTGTTTGGTGCAGCGCTTTATACATTAGCGTCGGCCATGCATTGGGATGACCGCGGCGCATTGTGGATGCTGGAGCGGTTTGAGAGCCCGACAGAGCAGAACGAAAGTGTGTGGTTGCCCGACTATACGGCGGTGATTGATGCCAAGCCGTTACCGGGGATGGAAAGGGACGAAGCCTCGGATCTGGCTTACAGCCCTTTGAGCAAAACGCTGTTTTCGGTGATGGGTAAAAACCCGTTCCTGGTGGAGCTGAGCCTCGACGGTGATGTACTGCGCAAAATTCCGCTGGTGGGCTGGAGCAACCCGGAAGGTCTGACGGTGATGGAGAACGGTCTGCTGGCCATTGTCGATGAGCGTGAGCACTTGCTGACCATCATCAAGGTCGATGCGGACACCAAAAGCCTGAATATTGCTGACTTCCCGAAGTACGATCTGGGCCCTTCGAAAAACCAGAACAAGGCCTTTGAAGCCATTGCCTGGGACCCGCGTCGCCAGCAGCTATTGCTGGGCGAAGAGCGTCCGCCGGCGTTGTTTGTATGGAAAAGCGACGGCAGCCAGGTGCTGACCGGCAGCAAGCAAAAAGTGCCCAGCGACGAACTTGACCTGCGCAACCTGTCTGCCCTGAGCGTTGACCCGCGCACGGGCCATACGCTGGTGCTCTCGGCAGATTCGCATATGCTTCTGGAACTCGACGAGCTGGGCGAACAGGTCAGCTTCATGACCTTGCTCGGTGGTTTCAACGGCCTTGAAAAAACCATTCCCCGGGCTGAAGGGGTCGCAATTGATGAAAACGGCACGCTGTATATGGTGAGCGAGCCGAACCTGTTTTATCGCTTCGAGAAGAAAACCCGGTAAGCAGGCTTGAAGATTAAGTTTGAATTCATGAAGTCGTGGTATTCCAACCGCCTGATTTGTTTAGAGTTCGACCCATGCGCCGTGTCAGCCGTACTACCGCTCTTGTTCTTGGTGTAACGCTGGTGGCCCTTGTGGCCGCCGGTTTTGCTGCGCAACACTTTCGTCTGTTCGAACGAACCTGGTTCCAAGTCAGCCAACTGTGGCAGACCACCGATCCGGCAGCGATCAACCTGGACCAATATCAGGCCGTGCTGCAAGGCAAGGCGATTGAGGGGCTTGAGGACGATGTTTCTGCACTGACCTACGATCCGCTGCGCAAAAGCCTGTTTACCGTGACCAACAAGAAAGCCGAGCTGATAGAGCTGTCCCTCGATGGGCGGATCTTGCGGCGTATTGCACTGATCGGCTTTGGCGATGCCGAAGCGGTCGAGTTTGTTGGCGAGAACACCTACGTCATTACCGATGAGCGTCAACAACGGCTGATCAAGGTCAAGGTTGATGACAGCACACAGGTGCTGGATGCCCGCGATGCGGAGCAATTGACGCTGGGGCTCAATCGGTCAGGCAACAAGGGCTTTGAAGGCCTGGCCTACGACTCTGTGGGCAAGCGCCTGTTTGTGGCCAAGGAGCGTGACCCGATGCTGATTTATGAGGTGCGCGGGTTCCCCCAGGACAATCCGCAGCAACCCTATGCCACCCATGTGGTGACCAACCCGAGACGTGATGCGCGATTGTTTGTGCGGGATTTGTCGAGCTTGCAGTTTGACGAACGCACCGGTCATTTACTGGCGCTGTCGGATGAGTCGAAATTGCTGCTGGAGCTGAATATCGAGGGGCGGCCGATCAGCACGTTGTCGCTGAAAAAGGGCCGGCATGGCCTGAGAAAATCAGTGCCGCAAGCTGAAGGTGTCGCGATGGACGATGAGGGGACGATATACGTGGTGAGTGAGCCGAACTTGTTTTATCGCTTCGAGAAAAAGCCCGGCGCTGTCACACCTTGATCGTGTGGGAGCGGGCTTGTTTGCGATGCAGGCTCTGCGGTCTGCCAGACAAACCGTAGAGATGCCATCGCGAGCAAGCCCGCTCCCACACGTCTGTAACGGGGTTACTTGCTCAGGGTTTTCACGCCTTCAGGCGTACCCAGCAACAGCAGGTCAGCCGGGCGGGCGGCGAACAGCCCGTTGGTCACGACGCCGACAATGGCGTTGATCTGACGCTCCAGCTCAACCGGGTTGGTGATCTGCATGTTGTACACGTCGATGATGATGTTGCCGTTGTCGGTCACCACGCCCTCGCGGTAAACCGGATCGCCGCCCAGCTTGACCAGTTCGCGGGCCACGTGGCTGCGGGCCATCGGGATCACTTCAACCGGCAGCGGGAACGCACCCAGCACCGGTACCAGCTTGCTGGCGTCGGCGATGCAGATAAAGGTCTTGGCCACGGCGGCCACGATCTTCTCGCGGGTCAGGGCTGCGCCACCGCCCTTGATCAGGTTCAGGTTTTCGTCGCTTTCATCGGCGCCGTCCACGTAGAACTCCAGGTCGCTGACCGTGTTCAGCTCATACACCGGAATGCCGTGGCCCTTGAGGCGGGCGGCAGTGGCTTCGGAGCTGGCTACCGCGCCGTCGAAGGCACCCTTGTGTTGGGCCAGGGCGTCGATAAAGCAGTTGGCCGTGGAGCCGGTGCCGACCCCAACGATGCTCTTGTCATCCAGTTTTGGAAGGATGAAGTCGACAGCAGCCTGGGCTACGGCCTGTTTGAGTTGGTCCTGGGTCATGGGAGCTCCGGGGCGGGAAGGGTAAACAGAAAGGCGGCGAGTATAACCCAGCCTGTAAAACCTTTGGATTCGTATGGTCGCCCGCGCAAACGCTGGGGTAGACTCCTTGGTCCCTGCCAACCCGCCCAGTGAAGCTTTCCGATGCTCGAACAGTACGTTAAGAAGATCCTCACCTCGCGCGTTTATGACGTTGCCGTAGAAACCCCATTGCAGCCGGCCAATCAGCTGACCGAGCGGCTGGGCAACCAGATTTTGCTCAAGCGCGAAGACTTGCAGCCGGTGTACTCGTTCAAGATTCGTGGCGCTTACAACAAGCTGATGCACCTGACTGACGCCGAGCGCGCGTGCGGTGTGGTGACGGCCTCTGCGGGCAATCACGCCCAGGGACTGGCCCTGGCGGCCAAGGTGCTGGGCGTCAAAGCAACCATCGTGATGCCCAAGACCACCCCCGAGATCAAGGTTGAAGGCGTGCGCTCCCGTGGCGGCATTGTGGTGCTTCACGGCGATTCATTCCCGGAAGCCCTGGCCTACTCGCTGCAGTTGGTCGAGAAAGAAGGCTACGTTTATGTTCATCCCTACGATGACCCGCACACCATTGCCGGGCAGGGCACCGTGGCGATGGAAATTCTGCGCCAGCATCCGGCGCCGCTGGATGCGATTTTCGTACCGGTGGGCGGTGGCGGGCTGATCGCAGGGATCGCGGCGTACGTGAAATACCTGCGTCCGGATATCAAGATCATTGGCGTCGAGCCCGATGACTCCAACTGCCTGCAAGCCGCGATGGCCGCCGGCGAGCGCGTGGTGTTGCCAGCCGTGGGCATTTTCGCCGACGGCGTGGCCGTGGCACAGATTGGCCAGCACACCTTCGACATCTGCAAAGACTATGTGGATGAAGTCATCACCGTCAGCACCGACGAGATCTGCGCAGCAATCAAGGATATCTTCGACGATACCCGCTCGATCACCGAACCTGCCGGCGCTTTGGGCGTGGCCGGGATCAAGAAGTACGTTGAGCAACGCGGCGTTCGCGGCCAGACCCTGGTAGCGATCGATTCCGGGGCCAACGTCAACTTCGACCGCCTGCGCCATGTGGCCGAGCGCGCCGAGCTGGGTGAGGGCCGTGAAGCCATCATCGCAGTGACCATCCCTGAGGTGCCGGGCAGCTTCAAGGCGTTCTGCCAGGCCATCGGCAAGCGTCAGATCACCGAGTTCAACTACCGGTATCACACCGGCAGCGAAGCGCACATTTTTGTCGGCGTGCAGACCCACCCCGAGAACGATCCGCGACGTGCGCTGCTGGCCAGCCTGGCGGAGCAGGGCTTCCCGGTGGTCGATCTGACCGAGAACGAATTGGCCAAGCTGCATATCCGGCACATGGTGGGCGGGCACGCGGCCAAGGTCAGTGATGAGCTGCTGTTCCGTTTCGAGTTCCCGGAGCGCCCGGGGGCGCTGTTCAACTTCCTCAACAAACTGGGTGGGCGCTGGAACATTTCGATGTTCCATTACCGCAACCATGGCGCGGCTGATGGCCGGGTAATGGCCGGGCTGCAAGTGCCTGCGGATGAGCGTCATCTGGTGCCGGCCGCGCTGGCTGAAATCGGTTACCCGTATTGGGATGAAAGTGATAACCCGGCCTATCAGCTGTTTCTTGGCCGATAGCCGCTACGCTGAGTGAACGGCTCAAGGGATTAGTCAAATGGAAATGTTCACGGCGTTAAAACTGCTGCATGGCGTGTCGACACTGCTGTTGTTTGTCAGCGCCATTGCCTTGCTGGTTGTGGTGATCCGTCGTTGGCGGGCAGGGGATAAAAACCTGTCGGGCGGGATGGTGCAGCGGCCATGGAGTTTTGTATGGGCGTTGATGGGGCTGTGTTTGCTGGCGTTGCCGGTCAGCGGCTGGTTTCTGGTGCACCTGGCCGGCTGGCCGCTGAGCCAGTTGTGGCTACTGGCGGGCAGTTGCTTGTATCTGGTTGGCAGCCTGAGCTGGGTGTGGCTGGTGGTGCGCCTTAATCGCCTGCGGTTGGGGCGAATGGCCAGGTATCCGGGCTTTACGCTGGGGTTGGCGATTTTTTGTGCAATTTGCTTTATTGCGATTGCCGGGTTGATGGGCGCGAAGCCGGTTTAAGCACAATTGCTTGTGTGGGAGCGGCGGTGCGACGATTCGACTTGCTCGCGATGGCATCACTGCGGTCTTGCAGAAAAACCGCGGCGATCTTATCGCGAGCAAGCCCGCTCCCACGGGTTGTGTGTCAGTCGCGTAGCGAAATGATTTCCCAGCCACGCTTGATGGCCTCGGCCTGCAAGTTTGGATCCGGGTCTACCGCCACCGGATGGTCAACTTGCTCCAGCAACGGCAAGTCGTTCATCGAGTCGCTGTAGAAATAGCTGTCTTCAAGGCTGTAGCCGTTTTCCTCAACCCATCGGTTCAAACGCGTGACCTTGCCTTCACGGAAACACGGCACGTCGGTGCTGCGGCCGGTGTAGCGGCCATCGACGATTTCGCACTCGGTGGCAATCAAGTGTTCCACGCCGAGTTTTTTGGCAATGGGGGCTGTGACCACGCGGTTGGTAGCGGTGATAATCACCAGCGTGTCGCCCGCTTCGCGGTGTCTGGCCAGCAGGTCCAGAGCCTTGGGCAGCATCAGGGGTTCGATGCAGTCGCGCATGAATTCGCGGTGCCACTGATCCAGTTGCGCCATGTCATGGCGGCCAAAGATTTCCATGCTGAAGTTCAGATAGGCAGCGTTATCGAGCTGGCCGGCCAGGTAATCCTGGTAGAACGCGTCGTTGCGCGCCTTGTAGGCGTCGCCATCGAGAATGCCCCGTTGGCACAGGTAATCGCCCCAGGCGTGATCGCTGTCACCGCCCAGAAGGGTGTTGTCCAAGTCGAATAAAGCCAGACGCATTGAGGTTACCCGTTGAGTTGTCTGAGAAAAGGCCACAAGAATACGGTCTTTTAATAAGAGTGCACATAAGGCAGGAAGGCGCGTTGCTGCTTTCACAACCTTTGTGGAACAATGCGGCGACATGCGTTTGCGAGGTTGTTGCCGTGATCGACCCCGATGGTTTCCGCCCTAATGTCGGGATTATTCTGACAAATGATGCTGGTCAGGTACTTTGGGCTCGCCGTATCAATCAAGATGCCTGGCAGTTTCCGCAGGGGGGTATCAACCCTGATGAAACGCCGGAAGACGCCTTGTACCGTGAGCTGAACGAAGAAGTTGGCCTTGAACGCGAAGATGTAGAAATACTCGCCTGCACGCGAGGCTGGTTGCGTTATCGTTTGCCGCAACGCCTGGTCCGTACCCACAGCCAACCGCTGTGCATCGGCCAGAAGCAGAAGTGGTTTTTGCTGCGCCTGGTCTCTAACGAGCAGCGGGTGCGGATGGATTTGACCGGTAAACCGGAGTTCGATGGCTGGCGTTGGGTCAGTTATTGGTACCCGTTGGGCCAGGTGGTGACATTCAAGCGCGAGGTCTACCGTCGCGCTCTCAAAGAGCTTGCCCCGCGCCTTTTAACGCGCGCCTGACACGGAGTTCGACCCCGAGCCATGCTCAATACGCTGCGCAAGATCGTCCAGGAAGTTAACTCCGCCAAGGATCTCAAGGCGGCGTTGGGGATTATTGTGTTGCGCGTCAAAGAGGCCATGAGCAGCCAGGTCTGCTCGGTCTATTTGCTTGATCCAGAGACCAACCGTTTTGTCCTGATGGCCACCGAGGGCTTGAACAAGCGCTCGATCGGCAAAGTCAGCATGGCGCCCAACGAAGGCCTCGTCGGCCTTGTGGGGACCCGTGAAGAGCCTCTGAACCTCGAAAACGCCGCCGATCACCCGCGCTATCGTTACTTTGCCGAGACCGGGGAGGAGCGTTATGCCTCTTTCCTGGGGGCGCCGATCATCCACCACCGTCGCGTGGTCGGGGTTCTGGTCATTCAGCAAAAGGAACGCCGCCAGTTCGATGAGGGCGAAGAAGCCTTCCTCGTGACCATGAGCGCGCAACTGGCCGGGGTTATTGCCCACGCCGAAGCAACGGGTTCGATTCGCGGTCTGGGGCGTCAGGGCAAGGGCATCCAGGAAGCCAAGTTCGTCGGCGTACCGGGTTCACCGGGTGCGGCGGTGGGTACTGCGGTGGTCATGCTGCCCCCGGCTGATCTGGATGTGGTCCCCGACAAGACCATCACTGATATTCCTGCCGAAATTGCGTTGTTCAAAACCGCCCTCGAAGGCGTGCGCAATGACATGCGCGCGGTGTCTAAAAAGCTCGCCACCCAGCTGCGACCCGAAGAGCAGGCGCTGTTCGATGTGTACCTGATGATGCTTGACGATGCGTCGCTGGGCAGCGAAGTCAAAAATGTAATCAAGACCGGTCAGTGGGCCCAGGGCGCTTTGCGCCAGGTGGTGACTGATCACGTCAACCGTTTCGAATTGATGGACGACGACTACCTGCGTGAGCGGGCGTCGGATGTGCGTGACCTCGGGCGCCGACTGCTGGCCTACTTGCAGCATGATCGCCAGCAAACCATGGTCTACCCCGACAACACCATTCTGGTCAGCGAAGAACTGACCGCGACCATGCTCGGCGAAGTGCCTGAGGGCAAGCTGGTCGGTCTGGTGTCGGTATTGGGTTCGGGCAACTCCCACGTCGCCATCCTGGCCCGGGCCATGGGTATCCCGACAGTGATGGGCCTGGTCGACCTGCCGTACTCCAAGGTCGACGGCATTCAGATGATCGTCGACGGCTACCACGGGGAGGTCTACACCAACCCCAGCGAAATGCTGCGCAAGCAATACGCTGAAGTGGTCGAAGAAGAACGCCAGCTGTCCCAGGGCCTCGATGCCCTGCGTGAGCTGCCGTGCATTACCCCTGACGGGCACCGCATGCCGCTGTGGGTCAACACCGGCCTGCTGGCCGATGTGGCGCGTGCGCAGCAGCGTGGGGCCGAAGGCGTAGGTCTATACCGCACTGAAGTGCCGTTCATGATCAATCAGCGCTTTCCGAGTGAAAAGGAGCAGCTGGCGATTTATCGCGAGCAACTTGCCGCCTTCCATCCGCAGCCGGTGACCATGCGCAGCCTGGACATTGGCGGCGACAAGTCACTGTCGTACTTCCCGATCAAAGAAGACAACCCGTTCCTCGGCTGGCGCGGGATTCGCGTCACCCTCGACCACCCCGAAATTTTTCTGGTTCAGGCCCGGGCCATGCTCAAGGCCAGCGAAGGCCTGAACAACCTGCGTATTTTGCTGCCGATGATCTCCGGCACCCACGAGCTCGAAGAAGCCCTGCACCTGCTGCACCGTGCCTGGGGTGAAGTGCGTGACGAAGGCACCGATGTGCCGATGCCGCCCATTGGCGTGATGATCGAAATCCCGGCTGCGGTGTACCAGACCAAAGAGCTGGCGCGCCAGGTGGACTTCCTGTCTGTGGGCTCCAACGACCTGACCCAATACCTGCTGGCCGTGGACCGCAACAACCCGCGGGTTGCCGATTTGTACGACTACCTGCATCCGGCCGTGCTGCAAGCCCTGCAATCGGTGGTGCGTGACGCACACGCTGAAGGCAAACCGGCGAGTATCTGCGGTGAAATGGCCGGTGACCCGGCGGCGGCGATCCTGCTGATGGCGATGGGCTTTGACAGCTTGTCGATGAACGCCACCAACTTGCCGAAAGTGAAATGGATGCTGCGCCAGGTCACCCTGAGCCGCGCCAAGGAACTGCTGGCCGAAGTGATGACCATCGATAACCCGCAGGTCATTCGCAGCACCATTCAGCTTGCGCTGAAGAATATGGGGCTGACCCGCATGATGAACCCGGCGGCGATCAAGCCGTACTGAAAAGCTCTCACCCTCCTGTGGGAGCGTGCCTGCTCGCGAAAGTCTCAAGAACATCGCGTTTTAAGAGCCTTCGCGAGCAGGTTCGCTTCCACAGAGTGTGTGTTTGCAATATTCGTCACACCGCCAATGTCACTTCCCCCAGCCGCCCGCCAAGCGGCCCGAAGCTGTGCTCCACGATCACCCTGGAACCGTCTGCATTGACGATCAACGCCGTGCTGGCGCGGGTGCCGTAGCTGGGGCTGGCGATAAACACACTCGACAACAGGCTTTCGGTGGCCAGGCCGACGCCGGTGTCCGGCAGCTCGGTGAACGGTGCGGTTTGCGGGTCCTTGAGCAATGCCAGTAACGCTTGAGGTTGCGGATCGCTGAGCACTTCAGCCAACGCTGCCTTGGCCTTGAGCAGCTTGGGCCAGGGCGTATCCAGCCCGGCATTCGACAGGCCGTAGATGCCAGCACCCAGCGGTTGTGGCGCAAGGTCCCGGGAATTGAAATGCCAGAGTTGATCGCCGGTGCCCAGGAGCAGATTGAAACCCGCGTAGTCGAGAGAGCGTTGGCCAACGTGCGCAAAGTACTCGGCAACTGTCTGCTTGCCGGTCAAAAAGTCGGCCACCAACTCGCCTCGCGAGCGGCGTGAGGGCGGCTTGTGGGGTTCACGGATATTGGTCAGGGCCGCAAATCGCCCGTTGGCACCAATGCCCAGCCAGGTTCCGCCCGCTTCAAGGTCGCGGCCGGCATACACCTGCGGCGCATTGGCCCACTGTGCAAGGGGTTTGGCGGGTCGTGCATAAAATTCATCGCGGTTGGCCGCAACCACCAGAGGCTGGGCGTGGCCGGGGCGCCAGGCGAAAACGATCAGACACATGGGCAGTCCTTAATGTTTTTTTAATCACTCTACTTATAGATTGCCCCGGCGTGTCGCGCCATTGAGTGGACTTCCGTTACCATGCCGACCCAGTTTGTGTACCGCGCCGATGTCCTGTGCCGGTGTGAGTTTCCTGATCTAACAAGGAGTCGCAATGCTGCCTTATCCGCAGATTGACCCGGTGGCATTGGCCATTGGACCGCTGAAAATTCATTGGTACGGCTTGATGTACCTGATCGGAATTGGTGCAGCCTGGCTGATCCTGTCGCGACGCTTGAACCGCTTCGACCCGACCTGGACCAAAGAAAAACTGTCCGACCTGGTGTTTTGGGTGGCCATGGGCGTGATTGTCGGTGGTCGCCTGGGCTACGTGCTGTTTTACGACCTGAGTGCTTACATCGCCAACCCGCTGCTGATTTTTGAAGTGTGGAAAGGCGGCATGGCGTTCCACGGCGGGTTGATCGGCGTGATGCTGGCGGTTTGGTGGTTCGGCAAGCGCAATGGCAAGTCGTTCTTCCAGATCATGGACTTCATCGCCCCCGTGGTGCCGATTGGTCTGGGCGCCGGGCGCATCGGCAACTTCATCAACGCCGAATTGTGGGGCAAGGCCAGTGATGTGCCGTGGGCGATGATCTTCCCCACCGACCCGCAACAACTGGCGCGCCACCCGTCGCAGCTTTATCAGTTTGCGCTGGAAGGTGTGGCACTGTTCCTGATTCTTTGGCTGTACTCGCGTAAACCTCGCCCAACCATGGCGGTTTCCGGGATGTTCGCCCTGTTCTACGGCATTTTCCGCTTTATCGTCGAGTTCGTCCGCGTGCCGGATGCTCAGCTAGGCTATCTGGCGTTTGGCTGGGTGACGATGGGGCAGATCCTCTGTATTCCGATGATCGCGGGCGGCCTGCTCCTGATCTGGTGGGCTTACCACCGCGATCCGGCGGCTAACAAAGCTGTGTAATGAATTCGAATCGCAGGGCTCATAAAGCCCTGCATTCAAACGGTAGGAAAACCATGAAGCAATATCTCGACCTCGTTGCCAACGTCATCAAAAACGGCACCTTGCAAGCTAACCGCACGGGCGTTAAGACCATCAGTCTGCCCGGCGCCATGTTGCGCTATGACCTCAAGGAAGGCTTCCCGGCCATCACTACCCGCCGCATGGCATTCAAGTCTGCGATTGGCGAGATGTGCGGTTTCCTGCGCCCGGTCAACAGCGCGGCAGACTTCCGTGCACTGGGTTGCAAGGTCTGGGACCAGAACGCCAACGAAAACGCCCAATGGCTGGCCAACCCGTTCCGCCAGGGCGAAGACGACCTTGGCGAGATCTACGGTGTGCAATGGCGCAAATGGCCGGCTTACAAGCAAGTCGGGCGCAGCAACCAGGCGGCCATCGAGTTGTGCCTGAGCCAGGGCTATCGCCAGATTGCCGAAGGTGAAGAAGACGGTCAGGCCTATGTGGTGCTGTACAAGGCCATCGATCAGGTGCGTCAGTGTGTGGACACCATCATCAATGACCCGGGCAGCCGACGCATTTTGTTCCATGGCTGGAACTGCGCCCAGCTCGACGAAATGGCCTTGCCACCGTGCCATTTGCTGTACCAGTTCCACCCGAATGTCGAGACGAAGGAAATCTCCCTGACGCTCTACATCCGTTCCAACGACCTGGGCCTGGGCACGCCGTTCAACCTGACTGAAGGCGCTGCGTTGCTGAGCCTGATCGGGCGCCTGACCGGCTACACGCCGCGCTGGTTCACCTACTTCATCGGCGACGCCCATGTGTATGAAAACCACCTGGACATGCTCAACGAACAGCTGACCCGCGAGCCGTTCCCAATGCCGAAACTGGTTATTTCGGACCGCGTGCCGGAATTCGCCAAGACCGGCGTTTATCAGCCCGAGTGGTTGGGCCTGATCGAGCCAAGCGACTTCAGCCTCGAAGGCTATCAGCACCATGCACCCATGACCGCGCCGATGGCGGTGTAACTGCATCCCTGTGGGAGCGAGCCTGCTCGCGAAGGTCTTGTTGATGTCTTCGCGAGCAGGCTCACTCCCGCAAGGTGAGTGGTGTTTTTGCTTTAATGCCCGTGGCTTCTGCCCACATGGCTTGGCTCGCCTTCCGGTGTGCTGACCGATCCGCTGATCTCCAGCCGCTGCAAAATCCCGCAATGTTCCCCGTTCGGCCCTTCGCTGCAGCGTTGGCGCAGGTCAAGCAGTTGCATCTGCAACGCCAGTAAACTGTCGATCCGCGCCTTGACGTGGTGGATGTGCTCGTCGATCAGCGCATTCACGCTTTCGCACTGGTCCTGCGGGCTGTCGCGCAAGTTGAGCAGGCTGCGGATCTCTTCGAGGGTCATGTCCAGGCTGCGGCAATTGCGGATAAACGTCAGCCGCTCCACATGGGCCTGGGTGTACAGACGGTAATTGCCTTCACTGCGCGCAGGCTCCGGCAGCAGCCCTTCACGCTCGTAATAACGGATGGTTTCGACCTGACAGTCGGTCAATTTCGCCAGCTCACCAATTTTCATCACGCTAATCTCCGAAAGGGTGCTTGACCCTATAGTGGCTACAGGGTCTTTACTTGGCAACAGGCACCTTCTCTGGACGCAACCTGATGAGCGACTCCATTCACACGACCCACAAGCATTCCCACGATCATGGCGACAAGCACGACCACGCCAGCCATGCTCACAGCTGCTGCTCGACAGCGGCCGGGCCTAGCGTAATCAAGCTTGGCGCCGCCCCTACGGCGGGCGCCCGCCTGAGCAGCTTTCGCATTGAAGCCATGGACTGCCCCACCGAACAGACGCTGATCCAGAACAAACTGGGCAAGCTGGCGGGTGTGCAGCAACTGGAGTTCAACCTGATCAACCGGGTGTTGGGTGTGACCCACGACCTGCCGTCCACCGACCCGATTGTGGAGGCGATCAAATCCCTTGGCATGCAGGCCGACCCGCTGGAGCCCGGAGTAGAAGCTGCGGCGCCACCGGCCAAGAAGCATTGGTGGCCGCTGGCGGTGGCCGGTGTGGGTGCGTTGGCGGCTGAAGTGCTGCACTTCACCGATGCGGCGCCGACCTGGGTGATTGCGTTGGTGGCGCTGGTGTCGATCCTCAGCGGCGGCCTGACCACCTACAAAAAGGGCTGGATTGCCCTGAAAAACCTCAACCTGAACATCAACGCCCTGATGAGCATCGCCGTGACCGGCGCGGTGCTGATCGGTCAATGGCCAGAGGCGGCCATGGTGATGTTCCTGTTTACCGTGGCCGAGTTGATCGAAGCCAAATCCCTCGACCGTGCGCGCAATGCCATTAGCGGCCTGATGCAAATGGCACCGGACAAGGCCACCGTGCAACAAGCCGATGGCAGCTGGCTTGAGCTGGAGGTCAAGGACATCGCGCTGGGTGCCATCGTGCGGGTGCGCCCCGGTGAGCGGATCGGCCTGGACGGCGAAGTGATCGCGGGCAGTTCGACTATCGATCAGGCACCGATTACCGGCGAAAGTCTGCCGATCGAAAAGACCATTGGCGACAAAGTCTTCGCCGGCACCATCAACCAGGCCGGAGCCCTGGAGTACCGGGTGACGGCTGCGGCCAACAACTCGACCCTGGCCCGCATCATCCACGCCGTGGAACAAGCCCAGGGCGCACGGGCACCGACCCAGCGCTTCGTCGACAGCTTCGCCAAAATCTACACCCCGCTGGTATTTATCTTTGCCCTGGCAGTGGCCGTGATCCCGCCTCTGTTTATGGGCGGCGTGTGGTTCGATTGGGTCTATCGGGCGCTGGTGTTGCTGGTGGTGGCGTGCCCGTGCGCGCTGGTGATTTCGACCCCGGTGACCATTGTCAGCGGCCTGGCGGCAGCGGCCCGCAAGGGGATTCTGGTCAAGGGCGGTGTGTACCTGGAAAGCGGTCACAAACTCGATTTTCTGGCCCTCGACAAGACCGGCACCATCACCCACGGCAAACCGGTACAGACCGACTATCTGCCGCTTGATCCGTTGGTCGCCGACAGCGCGGTGTTGCTGGCAGCGAGCCTGGCTTCGCGCTCCGACCACCCGGTATCGCTGGCCGTGGCCACTGCGGCTGTGGATAAAAAACTGCAATGGCGCGCTGTGGATAACTTTGCCGCCCTGGCAGGTCGCGGTGTGCGCGGCGAGATTGACGGCAAGCTTTACCACTTGGGTAACCACCGCCTGGTGGAAGATCTGGGCCTTTGCTCGCCTGCCCTTGAAGCCAAACTCTTTGCACTGGAAGAGCAGGGCAAAACCGTGATTCTGCT
Organism: Pseudomonas sp. B424; assembly: GCF_055408345.1. NCBI lineage: Bacteria > Pseudomonadati > Pseudomonadota > Gammaproteobacteria > Pseudomonadales > Pseudomonadaceae > Pseudomonas > Pseudomonas sp. B424. Next base: position 154,307 of record NZ_JBUZTL010000003.1, read on the forward strand.
CTGCGACAGCACAGGCCCCATGGCCCTGTTCGCGGTGGCTGACACGGTCAAGGAATCGAGCCGTCAGGCGATTGCTGAACTGCACGCCCTGGGCATCAAAACCCTGATGCTGACGGGAGACAACCCGCACACAGCCAATGCGATTGCCGCACAAGTGGGCATCGATCAGGCCGAGGGCAACCTGCTGCCAGAGGACAAGCTCAAGGCGATTGAAGCGCTGTATGCCCAGGGCCATCACGTGGGCATGGTGGGTGACGGGATCAACGATGCCCCGGCCCTGGCCCGTGCCGAGATTGGTTTTGCGATGGCGGCAGCCGGCACCGATACTGCCATCGAGACCGCCGATGTCGCCCTGATGGACGACGATCTACGCAAGATCCCGGCATTCATTCGTCTGTCACGCCAGACCTCCAGCATCCTGAAGCAGAACATTGCCCTGGCATTGGTCATTAAAGCGATCTTTCTTGCGGTAACCTTCCTCGGTATGGCCACCATGTGGATGGCCGTGTTTGCCGACATGGGCGTCAGCCTGTTGGTGGTATTCAACGGTTTGCGCCTGTTGCGCAAATAGATCAAGAGAGGCCGCAGTGCTGAGTGCCGAGCTGAAAGCGTTTTACCGGGTGGCCCAGTTGGGCAGCATTACTCAGGCCGCGAAAAAGCTCGGGCTTAGCCAGCCGACCGTGACCACGCAAATCCGCAACCTCGAAAGCCAGTACGCCGTGGAGCTGTTTTATCGCGGCGGACGGCGCCTGACCCTCAGCGATGAGGGGGTGCGCTTGCTGCCGATGGTCAAGGCGCTGATGCAGCAAGAGGCCGATATCGAGTTTTTTTTGCGCAACAGCGGCCAGGGCAGCGGCACCTTGCGCATCGCCGCCACGGCCCCGTATTACATTCTCGATCTGGTGAAGGCCTTTCGCGAACGCTTGCCGCAGATCGAAGTGTCGGTGGACATCGGCAACTCCCAGCAGGTGCTGGAGGCGCTGGATGAATACCGGGTCGACATCGCCGCGTCGTCGCAGTTACTGGAAGACCCACGCCTGATTCGCCGCGTACTCGGCACCGATCCGCTGGTGCTGGCGGTGCATCGCAATCACCCGCTGGCCAAGCTCGAACACGTGCCGTTGAGTGCGCTGGCGGGGCATTGCCTGTTGATGCGCGAGCAGGGTTCGACCACGCGCAAGCTGACAGAAGAGCTGCTGGCCAGCGCCGGTGTGAGCTTTGGCCCGCTGCTGGAGATCGGCAGCCGCGAGTCGATCCGCGAGGCGGTATTGCGCAATATCGGCATCAGCATCATTGCCCGGCAAGAGGTGCCGCACGACCCGCAACTGCGGGTACTTACGCTGGAAAATGCGCCGCTTATCCATGAATACCTGTACTGCCTCAAAGAGCGTAAATCGGCGCGTTTGCCCGCTGCCTTTTTGGGGTTGGCCCAGGAAATGGCCCCGGCCTGAAACACGTCATTAATGTGGGAGCGGGCTTGCTCGCGATGCAGACGATGCGGTCGGTCAGGCAAAACGCGGTAAGGCCTTCGCGAGCAAGCCCGCTCCCACAATGACCCTGCAGCCATACCCAAATTCACCAATACCACTATCGGCAGCTTTGGCCTTGCTGCCACATCTTGTACGCATTGCGCCTCTAGGATGACCCCCATCTGCTTGATGAGGTGCATCCATGAACCACTCGAACGCAACCGCTTTGACCCAACCCGGCGTACCGATGAAGGTGCGCAACGTGAGCAAGCGCTTTGGCGCCTTTACCGCCCTGGACAACGTCTCGCTGGACGTGGCTGCAGGCGAGCTGGTGTGTCTGCTCGGGCCTTCCGGCTGCGGCAAGACCACGCTATTGCGTTGCATCGCAGGGCTGGAGCGTCAGGACGACGGTGCGTTGTACCTCGGTGAGCGCAATGTGTCCGACCTTGCACCTCAAGCCCGTGATTACGGGATTCTGTTTCAGTCCTACGCCCTGTTCCCCAACCTGAGCGTTGAAGCCAACATCGCTTACGGCCTGGCTGGCAGCAATCGCGATGTGGTGCGCAAGCGGGTTGGCGACATGCTGGAGCTGGTGGGCCTGACCGGCAGCGAAAAGAAGTTCCCGGGCCAGCTTTCCGGCGGCCAGCAGCAACGCGTTGCGCTGGCCCGCGCACTGGCGCCGTCGCCGTCCTTGTTGTTGCTCGATGAGCCGATGTCGGCACTCGATGCCCGAGTCCGTGAGCATCTGTGTACCGAACTGCGCCAACTGCAGCGCAGCCTGGGGATTACCACCTTGATGGTGACCCACAACCAGGACGAAGCCATGTTGATGGCCGACCGCATCGCCGTGATGAACAACGGCAAGGTCGAGCAATACGCCACCCCGCAAGAAATCTACGACAAACCCGCCACGCCGTTTGTCGCCGAGTTTGTCGGGCAGGGCAACTGGTTGCCGTTCCAGCGCAACAGTGACAGCCACGCGCAGGTGGGCGGGATGAACATGCGACTGGCAGACGACGCCGGGCGGGCCGCCTCGGGCCGTTTGTTCTGTCGCCCCGAAGCCATCAGCGTCAACCCGGTGCTGCACCAGGAAAACCTGTTCCCGGCGCGGGTGCGTGAAATCACCTTTCTGGGCAATCGCTGCCGCATGAGCTTCGAGCTCAACCATTTGCCGGGCCATGCGCTGACTGCCGAAGTCGGTACCCAGGACTTGCCGCGCCTTGGCGCTCCGGACATTTTTGTCGCCCTGCCGCCTGGCAGCCTGCAGGTGTTTGCCTGAGATGGCCGCCCAAATGTCCCTGCCGTTGACCGGCAACGTGACCCGTAAAGCCTCGAAGGCCGAGCTCGGTGACCGCATCTTCGTCGTGGGCGGCAAGCTGCTGTTGCTGCTGTTGTTGGGCGTCGCGGTGTTGATGCCGTTGCTGGCGATCTTCTGGCGCGGGTTCAGCGCCGAAGATGGCCAGGGCGGCGGTTGGGTCGCCGCCCGGGAGCTGGTCACCAGCGATAACTTCCATTGGCTGGTCGGTAACAGCCTCAAGGTGTCGTTGAGCGTGGCGGCGATTGTCGTACCGCTGGCCTATCTGTTTGCCTACGCTTTGCAGCGCACCATGATCCCCGGCAAGCGTGTCTGGCGCGGGCTGTCGCTGTTGCCGCTGATGGCGCCGTCGATGTTGCCGGGCATTGCACTGGTGTACCTGTTCGGTAACCAGGGCATGTTGCGTGGGCTGATTTCGGACAACATCTACGGCTTCTGGGGGATTGTCCTCGGTGAAGTGATTTACACCTTCCCCCATGCCCTGATGATTTTGCTGTCGGCCTTGTCGCTGGCCGATGCGCGTCTGTTCGATGCCGCATCGAGCATGGGCGCCGGGCCTTTCAAAGCCTTTCGCAGCATCACCTGGCCGGGCACCAAACAAGCCGTGTTCGCAGCGTTCTGCCTGGTGTTCACCCTGACCATCACCGACTTCGGCGTGCCTGTGGTGGTGGGCGGCGACTATCAAGTGCTGGCGCTGGAAGCCTATAAGGCCGTGGTCGGCCAGCAACAGTTTGGTCGCGGCGCCTTGATCGGCATGGTGTTGCTGCTGCCGGCGCTGCTCAGCTTCGGCGTCGATGCCTGGCTGCGTCGCCAACATGGCGATTCAATGAGCGGCCGCGCCCAGGTGTTCAAGCCGGTACCGTCCAAAGTTCGCGATCGCTGCTATCTGGCCATCGTGATGCTGATATGCGCCACCTTGCTACTGGTGTTCGGCATGGCCGTGTATTCGTCGCTGGTCAAGTTCTGGCCGTACAACCTGTCGTTGTCGCTCAGCCACTACCAGTTCAATGACACCGCCGGCGGCGGCTGGCTGGCCTATCGCAACAGCGTGACGATGGCGCTGTGTACCGCCCTGATTGGCAGCGCGGTGATCTTCACCGGTGCCTACCTGATGGAAAAAACCAAGGGTCAGAAAGGACTGAACCTGGCGCTGCGCATGCTCAGTTTTGTACCGATGGCGGTGCCGGGCCTGGTTCTGGGCCTGGGCTATGTGTTCTTTTTCAACCTGCCGGGCAACCCGTTACACGTGCTCTACGGCACCATGACCCTGCTGGTGGTGTGCACCATTGCTCACTATTTGACCACCGCGCAAATGACCGCCACCACCGCCTTGCGCCAGCTCGACGGCGAATTCGAAGCAGCTGCGCTGTCGCTCAAGGCCCCGCTATATCGCCATTACTGGCGGGTCACCGTCCCGATCTGCCTGCCGGCGCTGCTGGACATCATCCGCTACCTGTTCGTTTCGGCGATGACCACCGTATCGGCGGCGATCTTTCTCTACAGCCCCGACACCATCCTGGCGGCGGTGGCGGTGCTGAACATGGACGACGCCGGCAACGTTGGCGGCGCGGCGGCCATGTCGACCCTGATCCTGTTCACCTCGGCGGGTGTGTCCCTGCTGCTGGCCTGGGCTTCGCGGGGTTTGCTGCGTCGCTCCCAGGCCTGGCGCCAGGGCGCTCCAGCGCAATGATTTGCCAACCCACTAAAACTAAAAGGAACCGCACCATGTTCAAGCCACTTGCTCTTGCCGCTGCTGTCCTCACCGCTTTTAGCTTCAACGCGTTTGCTGCCAAAACCGAGCTGACCGTGTACACGGCCCTCGAAGCCGAGCAGCTCAAAACCTATAAGCAGGCTTTTGAGAAGGCCAACCCGGACGTAGAGATCAAGTGGGTACGTGACTCCACCGGCATCATCACTGCCAAGCTGCTGGCCGAAAAAGCCCGCCCGCAAGCGGATGCCGTGTGGGGCCTGGCGGCTTCCAGCCTGGCGATCCTCGATCAGCAAGGCATGCTGCAAAGCTATGCGCCCCAAGACCTGGCCAAGATCGGCGCCAACTACCGTGATGCGGCCAACCCGCCGGCCTGGGTGGGGATGGACGTGTGGGCCGCGACCATTTGCTTCAACACCATCGAAGCCGAAAAGCAGGGCCTGACCAAGCCGGTGAGCTGGCAGGACCTGACCAAGCCCGAGTACAAGGGCAAGATCGTCATGCCAAACCCGGCCTCGTCCGGCACGGGCTTTTTGGACGTCAGCGCCTGGCTGCAAACCTTCGGCGAGAAGCAGGGCTGGCAGTTTATGGATGATCTGCACCAGAACATCGGCCAGTACGTCCACTCGGGTTCCAAGCCGTGCAAGCTGGCGGCCTCGGGTGAGTTCCCGATCGGTATTTCGTTTGAATACCCCGCCGTTCAGCTCAAGCGCCAGGGCGCACCGCTGGACATCGTGTTGCCAAAAGAAGGCCTGGGCTGGGAAATCGAAGCCACGGCTGTGATCAAGGGCACGCCACACGAAGAAGCGGCGAAAAAGCTGGCTGACTTTTCCGCCAGCCCTGCGGCGATGGAGCTTTATAAAGAGAACTTTGCCGTACTGGCACAACCCGGCATTGCCAAGCCCCAGACCGAACTGCCGGCCGATTACGAGCAGCGCCTGATCAAGAACGACTTCGCCTGGGCTTCGCAGAACCGCGACAGCATTCTGGCCGAATGGCGCAAGCGCTATGACGGCAAGTCCGAGAAAGCGGCGCAGTAGTTTTGTAGCCACAAAAGACCTGTGGGAGCGGGCTTGCCCGCGATTGGATCGCTGCGGTTGGACAGCCGCACCGCGGCGTTTGTATCGCGAGCAAGCCCGCTCCCACAAGGGAAGTGAAGTTGCCCTTCAGGACATCGTTATGACTCAACCAATCCTTATCGTCGGCGCAGGCATTCTGGGCTTGTCCCATGCCTACGCCGCTGCAAGACGCGGGCTCAAGGTGCGCGTATTCGAACGCACCGCTACGCCCCTGGGTGCTTCGGTGCGCAACTTTGGCCAGGCGCTGGTCACCGGCCAGCCGCCGGGGGTGATGCTCGACCTGGCCCAGGCCAGCCGTGGTATTTGGGGCGAATGGGCGCAGCGTGCGGGCTTTGACCTCAAGCGTAATGGCTCGTATCTGTTCGCCCGCACTGAGGCCGAAGAGCAGTTGCTCGACGCCTTCTGCCAGGGCCGTGCCCGCGAGTTTGGCTACCGTGCCGAGCTGCTGCGTGGGGCGGAGCTGAACACCCTCTATGGCGGCCAGTTCAGCCATCACCGTGCTGCGCTGCACGGGCTGGACGATCAGCAGGTTTATTCCCGCGAAGCTATCCCGGCACTGATCGATTACCTGAGACAGGATTTGGGTGTCGAGTTTCACTTTTCGACTCTGGTGCGCGACGTCGAGCCCGGTCAGGTGCACACCACCGCGGGCAGCTTCAAGGGCGCGCAGGTGATTGTGTGTTCGGGTCACGATTACCTGACGTTGCTGGCCGAGCCGCTGGCCAAACTGAATCCACAGATCTGCCGTCTGCAAATGCTGCGTGTGCGGCCCAAGGTCGATTTGCAGCTGCAACACGCGCTGATGACCGGCCTGAGCTGTGTGCATTACGGTGCATTTGCCGACCTGCCGGAAGCGGCAGAGGTACAGGCCGAGATCCTGCGCGACAGCCCGCACCTGGACCGGCACGGCATCCATTTGCTGATCAGTCCAACACCTTATGGTGAGTTGATCGTCGGTGATTCTCACGATTACAGTCGCGATCCTTCACCGTTCAACGGTGAACAAGTAGATAACTGGATGCTCCAGCTGTGTGAAGAAACCCTGGGCTGCGAAGTGCAAGTGGTTGAACGCTGGCAGGGCGTCTATGGTGCTCGAGGGGCCAAACCGTTCAGCTGGCTGGAAGTGGCGCCCGGCCTGAATGCGGCACTGATGCACACCGGGGTGGGCATGAGCGTGGGCCCGGCGATGGCCGAGGGTAATATCGCCCGGATGCTGGAGTGCATGTAATGACGCTTGCCCAACAAGTGGTTGAAGACGTGTTTGGTTTGTATCAGCAATACGGTACCGACGATTACATCGGTGAACCCGTGTCGCAGATTGAACACATGTCCCAGGCGGCGCAGCTGGCGTTGGCCGAGGGCTGTGACGACGAAGTGGTACTGGCCGCCTTCTTTCACGATATTGGGCACTTATGCGTCAATGATGCGCAGAACATGGGCGGTTATGGCGTGGTCAGCCATGAGTTGGTGGGCGCCAACTACCTGCGTCGTGCAGGTTTCAGCGAGCGGCTGGTCAGGCTGGTGGAGTACCACGTACAGGCCAAGCGCTATCTCACATTGCGCGAGCCGGGTTACTACGACCTGTTGAGCGAAGCCAGTATTCGCACCCTGGGTTATCAGGGCGGGGTGATGAGCGAGGCCGAGGCGGATGTCTTTGAACAAGACCCGCTGTGCCAGCTGAGCCTGCGCATGCGGGGCTGGGATGAGCAGGCCAAGGAAATGCACGTGCCGCTGATCGACCTGCAAATCCTCAAGGACAAGGCCATCCGCCTGTTAGAGGCTTAAGCACCGTTTCTTGTGGGAGCGGGCTTGCTCGCGATCGGATCGCCGTGGTGTAACAGTTACACCGCGTCGCCTGCATCGCGAGCAAGCCCGCTCCCACAAAAAAAGGTCAGATCTGGCGGGCGAGCAACTCGATCTGCTCCTGACGCTCAGCCTGGCTCAGTTTCGGATGCGGGTTAAGCGACGACCATTGCGGATGCGCCCGAGCCTTGCCCAGGGCTTCGGGCAACTTGCCCTCGCGCCAGATCTTGTCCTGCGGGGTGGCGACCTTGATGCTCTCCACCGCCGCATGACCTCGCGCATTCAGTGCGTGCAGCAATTGACGTTGGCGCAAGGCCAGCAAGCGCAGCACGCTGTCGTCCACCGTTAATTCGCGCTGGCCCTTGAGCTTGCCCAGCAAGCGGCTGCCGTAGCTGCGTGCCGTTTGCAGTGCGCCTCCGGCAATCGCCCCGGCCAGGGCAGCGGCGCCCAATGTCAGGCCGCCGACCATCAAGTCCACACCGGCCCCGGCTGCTGCGCCTGCGGCAATCCCGCCACCGACCCGCACACCCAGGTGCTTGAGGGTTTCGGGGTTGAACAAGTCATCGCCCCAGCGGCCGTCGAGCAGCGGTAAGTCACTGGTCGCCGCGTCGCTGGTGCGAAAGCCATACAGTTTGAGCATGGCTTCAACGCAGCTTTGCTCACGCTGGCGGATCGCTTCGCGCAGTTGCTGGATGGCCTGCTGTTCGGCGGCTTTTTCGCTGACCACGCTGCGTCGACATGCGGCGCAGTCAATCAACAGTTCGGCGATCAGGCGCAATGCGCTGTGCTTGCGGGCTTCGCGCTGGGCTTCCTGATCAGCAATCAGTCGTTGCAGTGCCCCGCGTGAATGTTCCAGCAACAGCGCCAGGCTTTCATACAGGCGGCGCTCACCGTTTTCGGGCGGGGCCACGCTGTCAAAGCGCACCAGCGCGTGCAAACCCAGGCGGGCCAGCGCCTCGCGCCATTCGGGCTCGCGGTGTTGCGGGCTGCTGACAAAGTTGAGCACCGGCAGCAACGGTTTGCCGCAACTGGCCAGTACGCTGAGTTCGTCGCGGTACTTGGCCAGTACCGGCTCGCGGGCGTCGATTACATACAAGCCGGCGTCCGAGGCCAGCAACTGGCGCAGCACTTTGGCTTCTTGCTCAAAGCGCTGGCGCGCCTCGCTGCCGTCCAGAAAGCGCGCGACCCGTGCCGGCCCATCAAGGCGTTCGCCGGGGTGGTCGAGGCGTTCAAGGTAGTCGAGCAGGGCGATGGCGTCTTCCAGCCCCGGCGTGTCGTACAGCTCCAGCAACGGCTCGCCGTCTACTGACAGCCGTGCACCTTCGACATGGCGCGTGGTGCTGGGGCGATGGGACACCTCGCCAAAGCCGACATCCCGGGTCAAGGTGCGCAGCAATGAGGTTTTGCCGACATTGGTGTGGCCGACCACGGCCAGCGTCAGTGGCTTAGTCATGGCCAGTCTCCAGCCAATTCAGGGGGGCACTGGCAGCGAAGGGTAGCCCCAGCTGTTGCAGGGCGGTGTGCCAGTCGCTCAGGCGATCGGCATCCAGTGCCTGGCCGGGCGGTGCTTGCAGCAGCCAGATGCGGGTTTGGCTGGCACTGCGCGCCAGTTCGCCGATCAATGCCAGGCTGCCGCGATCCGGTGAGCGTCGAGGGTCGCAGGCGATGGCCAGGCGCGCGGGCGGGAAGCGGGTCATTTGCTCCAGCAGTTTTTGCCGGGACTCGCGGCTGTCGAGAATGCCGGCGTCTTTGACCGTGGCGGGCAATTTGGGCGGCCACGGGTGCTGGTCGTCCAGTTCAATGGCTACGATCAGCGCGCCATCGGTCTGCAAATCCGTGTGCCCGGCCTGTACGTTGGGCAAGTGCTCGGGGGCAATGTCGTTGACGCCCAGGCGTTCGCTGCTGGGCATCAGGCGCTCGCGCAGCTGGCTGTAGCCGGGCAGGTTGAGGTCCAGTTGCAGCGCGTTGCGCCCGGTTTTCCAGCGCCACAGGCACAAGGCTGCCAGCACCAGACGCGGGATCACGCCGTAAATCAGCACCACACCGACCAGCCAGACGGCCCACGCCTGACGCACCAGTTCGTTGTTGTAGAGGCTGCTGTCGTTGCTGATGCGGATCATCTCCACGGTCGGTACGCCAAAACCCAGCCAGTTGGGCAGGGCGCCAAGGGCGCGGGTGGCGGCGACAAATACGTCGGCACCCAGGATCGTGGTTTCCCAGATAAAGCCGTAACGCCGGGTGGCCATCAGCAACAGCATCATCACCAGCGCGCTGAGCATCGCCAGCAGCCACAGGCCGTTGACCAGAGTACCCAGTGCCCAGCGATTGAGTTTGCGCCGTTGCAGCAACAGCAATAAAGCGGGGGCCAATTGTGCGGCCTTGGCGTCGCGGGCGAATTTCTCGCTGAGCCACAACCACAGGCGGCCCAGGCCGGCGCCGTGTTCGCCGGCAAACAGCAGGCCCAACCCCCAGCTCAGAAGCAGGATCAGATTGAGCCCGAGCAAACTGCCCAGTGCCCAGAACACATTGACCGGAGTTTGCCCGTCGCCCAGGGCGGCAAAGGCCAGGCCGCTGCCGCTGACAACCGCCACGATGGCCAGCACCAGCAGCGCCAGGCGCGCACCTTGCAGCCAGTGCTGCATGGCTGCGAGCAGGCCATCGCGCTCGGCCAGCCACAGGGCGCGGTTCTGCAGGCGTGTGGATAAGTCGCCGCCCGTGGTTCGGGCCCGGCGATTGGCTTCCATGTCTTCCAGCGGCCCGGCGTGTTCTTCGCGCAGGCGTACGGTTTCGGTCAGCCAGAGGCGTTGCAATGGGGAAAGTTGAGTCACGCGACATTCCATTCAATAGACTCTGGGAGCATAACCGCTGTTACGTCGCACGGGGTACTGCCGGTGCAGTTGGCTCTGGTATCCTCGGCGCCATGAAAAAATCACTCCCCCTTAGCCTGATCGCAGCGCTCGGTGAAAACCGCGTGATCGGCGTCGACAACAGCATGCCGTGGCATTTGCCGGCGGATTTCAAATATTTCAAGGCCACTACCCTGGGCAAGCCGATCATCATGGGTCGCAAGACCTGGGATTCGCTGGGCCGCCCGTTGCCGGGTCGCTTGAACCTGGTGGTCAGTCGTCAGACCGACTTGCAGCTCGAAGGTGCCGAGGTGTTTGCCTCCCTTGAGGCCGCCGTTGAGCGCGCGCAAGAGTGGGCACAGGAGCAGGGCGTCAGCGAAGTGATGTTGATTGGCGGCGCGCAGCTGTACACCCAGGGCCTGGCGGATGCCGACCGGTTGTACCTGACGCGGGTGGGCCTGAGCCCGGAAGGCGATGCGTGGTTTCCTGAGTTTGATCAGGCGCAATGGAGGCTGGTGTCAGAAGAGCCGCACGGGGCGGCGGATGGCAAGCCGGCGTTCAGCTTTGAAGTGTGGGAAAGGGCTTAAAGGCAAGCCATTACTCTGTGGGAGCGGGGTCAGTCAGGTATTAAGCGTGCGCCAGATCACCATGATCGTCTTCAGCCAGAATGGCCTTGTCGGTCTGGTTCAGGATCTGGCTGGTCACCGTACCGGCCACCATCGAACCGCTGACGTTCAGCGCCGTGCGGCCCATGTCGATCAACGGCTCGACCGAAATCAGCAGCGCCACCAGCGACACCGGCAAGCCCATGGCCGGCAGCACGATCAGTGCCGCGAAGGTTGCACCACCACCCACACCGGCCACGCCCACCGAGCTCAGCGTCACAATGGCTACCAGCGTTGCGATCCACATCGGGTCCAGCGGGTTGATGCCCACGGTCGGGGCAACCATCACGGCCAGCATCGCCGGGTACAGACCGGCACAGCCGTTCTGGCCAATGGTGGCGCCAAACGAGGCAGCAAAGCTGGCAATGGAAGACGGAATCCCCAGACGTCGGGTTTGCGCTTCGATGCTCAACGGGATGCTGGCGGCGCTCGAACGGCTGGTGAAGGCGAAGGTCAGCACCGGCCATACCTTGCGGAAAAAGCGCAGCGGGTTAACCCCGGACACCGACACGATCACGCCGTGGATCACAAACATCAGCGCCAGGCCGATGTAGGACACCACCACAAAGCTGCCCAGCTTGATGATGTCTTGCAGGTTGGACATGGCGACCACTTTGGTCATCAGGGCCAGCACGCCGTATGGGGTCAGCTTCATCACCAGACGCACCAGACGCATCACCCAGGCTTGCAGGGTGTCGATGGCACTCAGGATCTTGCCGCCTTTTTCCGGTTCGTCCTTGAACAGCTGGAGTGCAGCGATACCCAGGAATGCAGCGAAAATCACCACGCTGATGATCGACGTCGGCTTGGCCCGGGCCAGATCGGCAAACGGGTTTTGCGGGATAAACGACAGCAGCAGCTGCGGCACGTTCAGGTCCGAAACCTTGCCCGCGTAATCGCTCTGGATCACTTGCAGACGGCTCATTTCAGCCACGCCGGCCACCAGGCCATCGGCGGTCAGGCCGAACAGGTTGGTCAGGCCGATGCCCACCAGCGCTGCGATCATGGTGGTGAACAGCAGCGTGCCGATGGTCAGAAAGCTGATCTTGCCCAGCGACGAAGCGTTATGCAGACGGGCTACGGCGCTCAGGATCGATGCGAAGACCAGCGGGATAACGATCATTTGCAGCAATTGCACGTAGCCGCTGCCGACCAGATCGAACCAGCCGATGGAGGTTTTCAGCGTAGGGCTGTCTGCCCCGTAGGTCATGTGCAGGCACAGGCCGAAGACCACGCCGAGAACCAGCGCCAGCAAGACTTTTTTCGCCAGGCTCCACGCGGTGTGGCGGGTCAGCGACAAGCCGAACAGCAACGCGAGGAACACCAGCAGATTGAGGATCAGCGGGAAATTCATGAAAGCTCCGAGGGGCGACTTGTACCAGTCTTAGGATGTAACAATTTCGAACCGGAAATGCTAACAGGTTGATATAGCTGGAAATATACCGTTGTGGAATGACTACCTTTGTTTTGGGCATAAGCCCGTGCCGCTATCAGGACGGTAGCGGTCGTGTCGAAGTGAAAACTGTCACCTGATTTTGCTAGCGTCGATGCCTTTGACGAGGAGCATAGCTGATGAATCTGACCACGAAGTTGATCGCTGCGACCCTGTGTATAGGCTTGACCGGCCAAGCGTTGGCCACCGATTTGAAGCATTGGCCCGCGGACCAGGCCAAACAACTGGAGGCCATGATCGCCGCCAACGCGAACAAGGGTAACTTCGCGGTCTTCGACATGGACAACACCAGCTATCGCAACGATCTGGAAGAAGCGTTGCTGCCCTTTATGGAAAACAAGGGCCTGATCACCCGCGAGAGCCTCGACCCGTCACTCAAGCTGATCCCGTTCAAGGACACCGCCGACCACAAGGAAAGCCTGTTCAGCTACTACTACCGTCTGTGTGAAGTCGACGACATGGTCTGCTACCCGTGGGTGGCCCAGGTATTTTCCGGTTTTACCCTGCAACAGCTCAAAGGTCATGTGGACGAGTTGATGGCGTCGGGCAAGCCGGTGCCGGTGACTTACTTTGAGGGCGATGTGGTCAAGAGCTCCGAGGTGCAGCCGCCCAAGGTGTTTACCGGCCAGGTCGAGCTGTTCAACAAGCTGATGGAAAACGGCATCGAGGTCTACGTGATGACCGCCGCCTCGGAAGAACTGGTGCGTATGGTCGCGGCGGACCCCAAGTACGGCTACAACGTCAAACCGCAGAACGTGATCGGCGTGACCACCTTGCTCAAGGACCGTAAAACCGGTGAGTTGACCACTGCCCGTAAACAGATCAGCGCCGGTACCTACAACGAAAAGGCCAACCTGGGGCTGGAGCTGACGCCTTACCTGTGGACCCCGGCGACATGGATGGCAGGCAAGCAGGCGGCGATCCTGACGTATATCGATCAGTGGAAGAAACCGGTGCTGGTGGGTGGTGATACGCCATCCAGCGACGGTTACATGCTGTTCCACGGGGTGGACGTGGCCAAGGGCGGGATTCACCTGTGGGTCAACCGCAAGGATAAATACATGGCGCAGCTGGAAGGCATGATGGCCAAGAACGCAGCGGCCCAGGCCAAGGAAGGTTTGCCGGTGACTGCGGACAAGAACTGGGTGATCGTCAAGCCTGACCAGATCCAGTAATTCCTGTGGGAGCGGGCTTGCTCGCGATGCAGGCGGCGCGGTCTGCCTGCATGACCACGGCGATGCCATCGCGGGCAAGCCCGCTCCCACAAGGGTGGTTATGTTGCCCATAAAAAATCCCGGCACCTGGCCGGGATTTTTGTTCAGCGCATTGGCTTACGGCACCAATTTGTCCAGCAACGCCTTGTCACGTACCGCGCCCTTGTCGGCGCTGGTGGCCAGCAAAGCGTAGGCCTTGAGGGCGGTGGTGACTTTGCGTGGGCGGATTTCTACCGGCTTCCAGCCTTTCTTGTCTTGTTCAGCACGGCGTGCCGCCATGTCTTCGTCGCTGATCATCAGGTTGATCGAACGGTTCGGAATGTCGATCAGCACTTTGTCGCCGTCCTGCACCAGACCAATTGCGCCACCGGCCGCCGCTTCTGGTGAAGCATGGCCGATGGACAGGCCCGAAGTACCGCCCGAGAAACGGCCATCGGTCAACAGGGCGCAGGCTTTGCCCAGGCCCTTGGATTTCAGGTAGGACGTCGGGTAGAGCATCTCCTGCATGCCCGGGCCGCCTTTGGGGCCTTCGTAGCGGATGATCACGATGTCGCCGGCCTGTACTTCGTCAGCCAGAATGCCGCGCACGGCGCTGTCCTGGCTTTCGAAGATCTTGGCGTTGCCTTCGAATACGTGGATCGACTCGTCGACACCCGCGGTTTTCACCACGCAGCCATCCAGCGCGATGTTGCCGTACAGCACGGCCAGGCCGCCTTCTTGCGAGTAGGCGTGCTCGACACTGCGGATGCAGCCGCTTTCACGATCGTCGTCCAGGGTTTCCCAGCGCGTCGACTGGCTGAACGCGGTTTGCGTCGGGATACCGGCCGGGCCTGCCTTGAAAAAGGTGTGCACGGCTTCGTCATCGGTCTGGGTGATGTCCCACTTGGCGATGCCTTCGGCCAGGGTCTTGCTGTGTACGGTCGGCAGGTCGGTGTGCAGCAAGCCGCCACGGGCCAGCGAGCCGAGGATGGAGAAAATGCCGCCGGCGCGGTGTACGTCTTCCATGTGGTACTTCTGGATGTTCGGCGCCACTTTGCACAGTTGCGGCACATGGCGCGACAGGCGGTCGATGTCTTTGAGGTCGAAATCGATCTCGGCCTCCTGGGCCGCGGCCAGCAAGTGCAGGATGGTGTTGGTCGAGCCGCCCATGGCGATGTCCAGCGTCATGGCGTTTTCGAACGCCTTGAAGTTGGCGATGTTGCGCGGCAATACCGACTCGTCGTTTTCGACGTAGTACTGGCGGCACAGGTCGACGATGGTGCGGCCTGCCTGCAGGAACAGTTGCTCGCGGTCGCTGTGGGTCGCCAGGGCGGTGCCGTTGCCCGGTAACGCCAGGCCCAGGGCCTCGGTCAGGCAGTTCATCGAGTTGGCGGTGAACATGCCGGAGCACGAACCGCACGTTGGGCAAGCGCTGCGCTCGTACTCGGCAACCTTCTCGTCAGAAGCGCTGGAGTCGGCGGCGATGACCATGGCGTCTACCAGGTCCAGGCCGTGGCTGGCGAGCTTGGTTTTGCCCGCTTCCATCGGTCCGCCGGAAACGAAAATCACCGGGATGTTGAGGCGCAACGAGGCCATCAGCATGCCCGGGGTGATCTTGTCGCAGTTGGAGATGCACACGATGGCGTCGGCGCAGTGGGCGTTGACCATGTATTCGACGGAGTCGGCAATGATCTCGCGGCTCGGCAGCGAATACAGCATGCCGTCATGGCCCATGGCGATGCCGTCGTCTACGGCAATGGTGTTGAATTCTTTGGCAACGCCGCCAGCGCGTTCGATCTCGCGGGCAACCAGCTGGCCCATGTCCTTGAGGTGGACGTGGCCGGGTACAAACTGGGTGAAGGAGTTGGCAATGGCGATGATCGGCTTCTTGAAGTCGGCATCTTTCATCCCCGTGGCGCGCCACAAAGCGCGGGCACCGGCCATGTTGCGGCCGTGGGTGGAGGTTTTCGAACGATAGTCAGGCATGGAACAACTCCGGGCGGCTAATCAGGTAACAAACAGGGAAGTGAGCTTCTAATGAATGACAGACCACACAGAAAATGACTACGTGTCCGCAAGCTGCCGTGAACGCTGCGGGATCGCCGCGCGCCTGGGCCTGAGCTCATAAACCCGCCGGGGATGATTGGCGATGAATGCGTCGATTCTACACGGCTGGTGGCGCGATGGAATGATTCGAGAGTGCTGGAAATGAAGGCAGCACTACATCCTGTGCACAGACCCCGGCAGGAAGCTGCGAGTCCCGGATGACTGGCCCCTACAATGGGCGTTGATCTTTAGTTTTTTCCGGCAGGGCATTAAGTAAGTCAGCGCTTGTCTTTAGATAAGAACAATCATTTGCCATAGGGATTCTGGATGCTAACCCTCAACCGCTCCGTAAAAACCAGCCTCGCCATTGGCCTGGTGCAAGGGCTTTTACTCTGGCTGGCCAGTGTTCTGACCGAGCCGGGCATCAAATATGCCGTAGTGACAGCGGCACTGGTCGGGGGGATCAACCTGGTGTTGCTGGGCGAGAACATCCGTCTGCGCGGCACCGCCTGGCTGGTGCTCGGGCTGACCGCCGTGATGACCGCGATCAGTGCCTGGGTATTTGGGGGCGGGAACGACTTTTGGCGCTACAGCAATTGGCTGACCGGCAGCTGGATCAGCTTCGGGGTGGCCATTACCTATATATGCACGGTTTTTATTCTGGGTTGGCCGACCCGTGAAGGTCGCTTCCCGCGTTATGAGGATTTGTTCCGCCATGCCTGGGACACGGTGTTTATCGTGTTGCTGGGGTTGCTGCTCAATGGGGTGTTCTGGGCATTGATCCTGCTCTGGGGCAGCCTGTTCAAGATGCTCGGGGTTGTGGCGCTCAATAAGCTGTTTGCCACTGACGGGTTTGTCTTCATCAGCTCGGCAATGGTATTTGCCCTGGGCCTGCAGATGGGCCGCGACAACGATCGTGTCATTGGCCTGTTGCGCGGCATTCTGCTCACGCTGTGCCGCTTCCTGCTGCCTCTGAGCGCGCTGATTGCGATTGTCTTTACCTTTGCCCTGCCCTTTAGCGGGCTGGAGCCGATCTGGGATACGGGCTATTCGACCCCGATCATGCTGTGTCTGGTGGCCGCCAATCTGTTTTTGCTCAATGGCGTGTTTCAGGAGGGGGAGCAGGGCAGCGGTTATCCGGTGTGGTTGCTGCGCACGCTGGATCTTTGCTTGCTGTGTTTGCCGGTGCTAGTGGTGTTGGCGGGGTATTCGAGCTGGTTGCGCATCGAGCAATACGGCCTGACCCCGACCCGTTTGCTGGCGATGCTGCTGGTGGGCGTGATGCTGGCTCACTGTGTGGCGGCGGTGTGGGCCGTGGTGGTGCCGCAACGTCAGTGGTTGTGGAGTTTGCGTGCCAGCAATCCTGCGATAGCGCTGGTCTGTGTCGTGTTGTTATTGGCGATCCACACGCCCTGGTTCAGCCCTTTCCAGTTCAGTGCCAAGAATCAGGTTCAGCGCGTTCTCAGCGGTAAAACGCCGGTTGAGGCCTTCGATGCAGACACCTTGCTCTATAAGTTGGGCCCTCAGGGCAAGCAGGCATTTAACGCGTTGTTGGCGCAAGTTGAGCAAGGTCAGGTGCTGGGCGAGCCTGCGCGGCAGATGTTGTTGAGCAGACTCAAGGATGCACAGGCACGCAAGGGTGAGGGTGAGCCCAATAATCGGATGCTGGAGTGGATCGGGCCACCCGTGGCAGGTAGCGAGCAGTTCGAGGCTCTGGGAATGCAGGGCCATTTGTGCCGGTATCCGGGATGCGCGATGTGGGCTGTCGATCTGGATCAGGACGGACAGGCCGAAGTGCTGCAATTGCCCAAGCAGAAGTGGTCTGGCCCGCTGTACTTCTTCAAGCGAGATGCTCAGGGGAAATGGCAGCGTGCGGGTATGTTCGAAGTCGACGACAATCCGCTGGAGTTGGTTGAGCTGATTCGTGCAGGTGAGGTGAAGGTGGTGAAACCGCGCTATCAATCGCTGCGGTTTGGCGGTGAAGAGCTGAGCCCCAGGCCTGATCGCTCACCAGAGCCTTGAAAACCCTGTAGCCGCTGCCGAAGGTGGCGGCTACAGGTCGGGTGCCAGCTTACTTAGCTGTTAGGCAGCAAACGGCAGGTGATGCTCTTGATGTAGCGCGTTTCTGCGATGGCCGGGTGCACCGGGTGATCCGGGCCCTGACCGCCGCGTTCCAGCAGCTGGATGTTGCGATCCAGGTGGCGGGCGCTGGTCAGCAGGATGTTTTGCAGGTCGTCTTCTGGCAGGTGCATCGAGCACGATGCGCTGACCAGAATCCCGTCCTTGCTGAGCAGGCGCATGGCTTGCTCATTCAGGCGACGGTAGGCACCTTCGCCGTTTTTCAGGTCTTTTTTGCGCTTGATGAAGGCAGGCGGATCAGCAACGATCACGTCGAAACGCTCTTCGTTGGCCTTGAGCTCCTTGAGGGCTTCAAACACGTCGCCTTCCATGCAGGTGACTCTTTCTGCAAAGCCGTTCAGCGCGGCGTTGCGTTCAACACCGTCCAGGGCGAACGACGAAGCGTCGACACAGGTCACTTCGCTGGCGCCGAACGCTGCAGCCTGAATACCCCAGCCGCCGATGTAGCTGAACAGGTCCAGGACCTTCTTGCCCTTGACGTACGGGGCCAGACGGGCGCGGTTCATGCGGTGGTCGTAGAACCAGCCGGTTTTCTGGCCGGCCATGACCGGGGCTTCGAACTTCACGCCGTTCTCTTCCAGGGCAACCCACTCCGGCACCAGGCCGAACACGGTTTCGACGTAACGCTCAAGGCCTTCGGCATCGCGGGCGGCCGAGTCGTTCTTGAACAGGATGCCGCTAGGTTTGAGCACTTGGACCAGGGCTGCGATCACGTCGTCCTTGTGCTGTTCCATGGTGGCCGAGGCCAGCTGAACCACCAGGATATCGCCGAAACGATCGACTACCAGGCCAGGCAGCAGGTCGGAATCGCCGAACACCAAGCGGTAGTAAGGCTTGTCGAACAGACGGTCACGCAGGGACAGAGCCATGTTCAGGCGGTGAACCAGCAGCGACTTGTCCAATGGCAGCTTGATGTCACGCGACAGCAGGCGGGCGCAGATCAGGTTGTTCGGGCTCATGGCCACGATGCCCAGCGGCTTGCCGCCGGCGGTTTCGAGCAGCGCTTGGTCGCCGGCCTTAAAACCGTTAAGCGGGGTGGTGGCTACATCGATTTCGTTGCTGTAGACCCACAAGTGGCCGGCGCGCAGGCGTCGATCGGCATTGGCTTTAAGGCGCAGGCTTGGCAGGGACATGACGTCGCTCCGGGTATTGAAAAGGGCGCGATTATAGCCTTAGACGTAACCTCGAGGCTTGGCTGATTCACCGCATTGCGTCGGATCACGGAGCCAGTGGCGCAGAAAATTCCGCTAGAATCGCCTGCTATTCCAGAGTACGGAGCCCCCATGCCTGAATTACCTGAAGTCGAAACCACCCGCCGAGGCATCGCCCCGTACCTTGAAGGGCAGCGGGTCAGTCGGGTGATTGTGCGCGAGCGCCGTCTGCGCTGGCCGATCCCTGAAGACCTTGATGTGCGCCTGTCCGGGCAGCGCATTGTGCTGGTTGAACGACGGGCCAAATATTTGCTGATCAATGCCGAAGTCGGGACGCTGATCAGTCATTTGGGCATGTCGGGCAACTTGCGACTGGTGGAAGCCGGGCTGCCTGCGGCCAAACACGAGCATGTGGACATCGAACTGGAGTCCGGGATGGCCTTGCGCTACACCGACCCGCGCCGATTCGGGGCGATGCTCTGGAGCCTGGACCCGCTCAACCATGAGTTGCTGGTGCGCCTGGGGCCCGAGCCGCTGACGGATCTGTTTGACGGCGATCGCCTGTTCCAGCTGTCGCGCAAGCGTTCGATGGCGGTCAAGCCGTTCATCATGGACAACGCCGTGGTGGTGGGAGTGGGCAATATTTACGCGACTGAAGCGCTGTTTGCTGCCGGAATTGATCCGCGTCGCGAGGCCAGGAGTATTTCCCGGGCGCGCTATTTGAAGCTGGCGATTGAGATCAAGCGGATTTTGGCAGCAGCCATCGAGCGTGGTGGTACTACCTTGCGCGACTTTATCGGCGGAGATGGCCAGCCCGGCTACTTTCAGCAAGAGCTGTTCGTGTACGGCCGGGGCTATGAGCCGTGCAAGGTGTGCGGTACAGAGTTGCGTGACGTCAAACTGGGCCAGCGCGCGAGCGTATTTTGCCCGCGTTGCCAAAAGTAGCCGTAATCAACAGGGCAGGGCTCTTGTGGGAGCGGGCTTGCTCGCGAGGCGGGCAACGCAGTCTGTCGGGTAAACCGCGCGGTGCAGCCATCGCGAGCAAGCCCGCTCCCGGCGAAGACGAATCAGGCCTTGCCGGTAATTGCCCGGTACTTTTCCATCAGCTGTTCTTCGGTTTCCGGGTGGGCTTCATCCAGCGGGATGCAGTCGACCGGGCAAACTTGCTGGCATTGCGGCTCGTCGTAATGGCCGACACACTGGGTGCACAGGTTCGGATCGATCACGTAGATCTCTTCGCCCTGGGAAATGGCAGCGTTCGGACACTCGGGTTCGCAGACGTCGCAGTTAATGCAATCGTCGGTGATGATCAGGGACATGGGTACTCCGGCCGGGGCGGTTGGCCCGGGCAACTGAAATCGAATGCGGCAATTGTGCCGCATTGGCGCCCGCAGTGCACGCGGGCGCCGCTTCAGCGGTTATTTCTTGCGAAAACGCTCGGTCAGTGCTTCGGCCACAACCGGGTGCACAAATTTGTTGATATCGCCGCCTAGCGCTGCGATTTCACGCACTAACGTCGACGATATAAACGAATAACGCTCTGACGGCGTGAGGAACAGGCTTTCGACATCGGGGGCCAGTTGGCGATTCATGTTCGCCAGCTGGAACTCGTATTCGAAGTCTGACACGGCACGCAGGCCACGCAGAAAGACATTGGCGTTCTGTTCTTTGGCGAAGTGCGCAAGCAGCGTCGAGAAGCCGACCACCTCGACATTGGGCAGGTGCTTGGTGACTTCACGAGCCAGCTCCACCCGCTGTTCCAGGGGGAACAGGGGGTTTTTCTTGGTGCTGGCAGCGACAGCAATGATCACGTGATCGAACAGGCGCGATGCGCGTTCGACCAGATCGCCATGGCCCTTGGTAATAGGGTCGAATGTACCTGGGTACAACACTCGGTTCATCGCGTCGTCCTGGCGGGAATCCGTTGGGGAGTCGGATGGTATCGCAGCATTCCCGGTCGGCCAAGTCGCCATTCGAAGAAGAAAGCACTATAGACGCGACGGATTTACTGCTTTTTCATGAATTTTTAAGGCGCTCGGCCAATTGTGTCGCAAGTTTTGCCGTTAGCCCGTACACCGATAATTGTGGGTTGGCACCAATGCTGGTGGGGAATAACGAGCCGTCATGGACCGATACATTGCGCAATTGATGATGGCGCCCGAGGCTATCGGTGACAGACATTCGTGAATTTTCCCCCATCGAACATCCGCCCATCACATGGGCACTGGCCAGGCGTGTCCGATACAACTCAAGGCTCAAACTGTCGATTCGGTCACGGGTTGCGCCCAGGCTGTTCATGTATTGCGCATCGCTGTGCAGCGGCATGACGGCACTGGCGCCCGCCGCAAACTGGATTTCGGCCATGCTGTGAAAGGCGCGTTTGAGGCCCTCCCAGCCGTAGGGCGTGAGGGTGTAATCGAGCACCGGGCTGCCATCGCCGCGCAACTCCACACTGCCCCCGGGACTGTCGGGGTGAAAACCGTCGCGCATCAGCGCCAGCATCATGTGGGTATTGGGCAGTTGGGCCATCAGTTCGGCGCTGGTCTGGCCAAGGCGGGCAAACAGGGTGGCGGCCAGTGCCGGATGCAGCGGGGGCACTTCGAGTTTGTAGCCCATAGGGCCTGTGGGGCCGTCTTTCCATTGAAAATGGTCGGAGTAAATCGACTGCGGCGCACCGTAAAAAGGATTAATAGCCGCAGGGAATTGCGCAGCAGAGAAGTTGACCAGATGCAGAAATGTGCGTTTGCCCAGTCGTCTGTGCGGGTCGGGTGCGTCGGAGCGCATCAGCAGGCCGGGTGTGTTGATACCGCCGCCCGCCAGTACGTAATGTCGGGCCTTGACCGTTATGGTGCGGCCATTGGGTGCCACGCAGCGGTTGTCCATGGCCTGGCATTCCAGGCCGGTGACCTGGTCGCCACTGATCAATAGCCGATGGGCTCGGGCCAGATACAGCAGCTCGCCGCCTTTTTCGAGGGTTGCGGGTATGGTGGTGACGAGCATGGATTGCTTGGCGTTTGTCGGGCAGCCCATGCCGCAATAGCCCAGATTCCAGCAACCGCGCACGTTGCGTGGAATCACGTGCCAGCTGTAGCCGAGCTTTTCGCAGCCATTGCGGATCACTTCGTTGTTGGCGTTGGGCGGGACGAGCCAGGGTGCGACGCCAAGGCGCTGCTCCATCTGCTCGAACCAGGGGGCCATCTGTGCTTCGCTGTGGCCGATGACATCATGCTCGCGTGCCCAGTGCTCCAGGGTGGGCGCCGGGGTGCGAAAACTCGAGGTCCAGTTGACCAGCGTGGTTCCGCCTACAGCGCGGCCTTGCAGAATGCTGATGGCGCCGTCCTTGCTCATGCGCCCGATGCCTTCCTGATACAGGCTGGCGTAAGCCTCATCTTCGAGCAGCTTGAAGTCGCTGCTGGTCTTGAGCGGGCCTTCTTCGATCAGCAGCACCTTGTAGCCGGCAGCGCTGAGGATTTCAGCCGTGGTGCCGCCACCCGCGCCGCTGCCGACGATGGCGACGTCAGCCTCCAGGGTCAAATCGCTGTCGAGTTGCGAGCCATCGTAGACTTTCCAGCCTCGGGCCAGGCCTTCGCGGAACGGATCGGGTACGGGCATGGGCGTTACTCTAAATGAGTGTGGGATCTTGTGTGGGAGCCGGTCAGTCAAACCTTTGGCGGCCCCGGATAGCCGCACGCGGCCCATGCCTCGGGTCGCTCATACCAGCTCATCATCACCAGTTGCAGCAGCGAGCTGTGGCCCATACGCAGCAGGCTCAGGCTGCTGTTCTGCCAGCGCTGCAGAAAATGCCGGATCTGCTCGGGAGTGGCGTTTTCCCAGCGGCCCCAAACCCCGGTCAACGGCCCGCGTGTGACGGGCATGGCCAGCACATCGAACAGTTGCTGAGTGAGCGAGAGCAGCCCGGGTGACAAGTGATTCAGGTTGTCGTCCAGTTTGTGCAACGTGGCGTTTGCCGCGCCGGGCATGGAAGGGGTGGCGACGCTGCCGAGCAGCATGACCGGGATCAGCGCCCGCAAAAAAGCCAGGTCGCTGCTGCGCAGGACGGCAAAGCCGCGGGCGCTGCTGCTGGCCGAGCACCCGCTGAGGCTGGCGCTCAACCCGGCGGTTGCCAGTAATGCACTGGCACAGACGCCAACCCTTAACGCGCCGCGCCGGGAGAGCAGGGCGTTTTCGACATGGATTTCAGTCATGGTCAGGGCTCGGCTAGCGGATAAACAGCTTCTGGATCAGGCGCCCCAGCTGCCGGCCATAAGGCGGGTAGATCATCAGCGAGCTGTTAAGGCGCTGTTTGATTAGCACGCCCTTGGCTTTGCTGAAGGTCAAAAAGCCTTCGTGGCCGTGGTAATGCCCCATGCCCGAGTGGCCAACGCCCCCAAAGGGCAGGTCGTCGATGGCCACGTGCAGCAGCGTTTCGTTGATGCTCACACCGCCTGAGTGGGTGTTATGGACGACGTGCTGCTGTTCGGTCTTGTTGTAGCCGAAGTAATAAAGCGCCAACGGGCGAGGCCTGGCGTTTATGTAGGCCAGCGCCTGTTCCAGGTGGGTGTACGGAACAATGGGCAGCAGCGGGCCGAAGATCTCGTCCTGCATCACCTGCATGTCGTCGTTTACATCCAGGATCAGGGCGTGGGGCATGCGCCGCCCCTGGCCCTGGTCGTACAACGGGATCAGGCGAGCGCCCTTGAGTGTCGCGTCCACTTGTAGCCGTTCAAGTCGCGCCAACTGGCGTTCGTTGATGATTGCGCTGTAGTCCGGGTTGTCGATCAGGGTCGGATAGAAACTGTGGATGGCCTGGCGATACGCTTCAACAAACCCTTCGATCCGGTCCTGTGGCACCAGTACGTAGTCCGGGGCGATACAGGTTTGCCCGGCGTTCAGGCTTTTGCCCCAGGCAATGCGCTGGGCCGCGTCTTTGAGCGGCACATCGGCCGAGACGATGGCCGGCGATTTTCCGCCCAGCTCCAGGGTCACCGGTGTCAGGTTTTCGGCCGCTGCCCGCATCACCAGTTTGCCCACGTGGGTCGAGCCGGTGAACAGCAGGTGATCGAACGCCAGGCCGGAAAACGCCACGCCCACATCGGCTTCGCCCAGCACCACGGCCACCATGTCTTCGGGGAAGATGCGCCCCAGCAGATCCTTGAGCAACAGCCCGGTGGCCGGAGTGAATTCGCTGAGTTTAAGCATGACCCGGTTACCGGCGGCCAATGCCCCGATCAAAGGGCCCATAGCCAGGTACAACGGGTAGTTCCACGGCACGATGATCCCGACCACGCCCAACGGTTGATACACCACCTTGGCGCTGGCGGGCTGGAACGTCATGCCTACGCTGCGTGACGAAGGTCTCATCCAGCGTTTGAGGTGTTTGAGGGTGTAATCAAGGCTGTGCAGGCTTGGCATCAGCTCGGCAAACAAGGTTTCGTCGGGGCAGCGATGGCTGAAATCCTGGCTGATGGCGTCGATCAGCACTTCGCGTTCGCGGCTCAACAACTGGCGCAGGCTTTTCAGCCATTGTTGACGTTGCGCAAGCGGCGGGAACGGATGAGCGGCGTAGGCCTTGCGTTGCATGTCGAGCAGGGAATGAAGATCGCTCTGCAGGGCTGAGGCGTCATGAGGGTGGGCGCTGTCGACAGGCATGGTTGCTCCAGGCTGATTTCTTATGAGTTGTTATTTTGTGAGAGCAGTAAAGCTTCTAGAGCCTATGCTCTAAATTGTCAATCGCAGGGCCTGCCGTCCGTGTTGTTTATCGATATGAGGTTAGGCCGTAAGATGCCTTTCGTTTTTAATTTAAGCCCAAGCCCATGGCCAAACGAATAAAAACCATCCAGCGCATCGCCGCCAACAGCCTGGAGCTGTTCAACCAGCTGGGCGAGCGGAGTGTCAGCACCAACCACATTGCGGCTCACATGGAGATTTCGCCGGGCAATTTGTATTACCACTTCCCGAACAAGCAGGCGATTATCTCTGTCCTGTTCAATGAGTATGAGTCGCTGGTGTTGAGCTTTTTGCACCTGCCAGAAGGCCGTTTGCCGAATGTGGATGACAAGCGTCTTTATTTGCAGCAATTGCTGGATGCCATGTGGCGTTACCGTTTTTTGTACCGCGATATCGAGCATCTGCTGCACAGCGACACGGAACTGGCCACCCGCTACCGACGCTTTTCACAGCGTTGTCTGGCTCAGGCGCAGGCAATTTATGCGGGCTTCGTCGAGGCCGGGATCATGCGCATGACCCCCCGGCAAATCGAATCCCTGAGCCTTAACGCGTGGATCATCCTCACCTCCTGGGTCGGCTTCTTGTGCTCGACCCGTGAAAACAGTGAGCAGCTCAGTGAGGAGGCGATCAAGCGCGGGGGTTATCAACTGCTGGTGCTGGAGTCGGGCTTTGTCACTGACCAGGCCCGTGAAGCGGTCGATGAATTGACCAAGCAATACTATGTCCCTCTGGAAAATGCGCTGTACGCTCAATAACTGCATTTCACCCCCTCACAGGAGTTCACTATGCCCGTTGCGCAATTGATCAGCCCTCAAGCCCTGAATGAACGTCAGGCGCAGCCCGGTCTGATTATTCTGGACTGTCGCTTTGCCCTTGAAGACCCGGACTACGGTCGTTGCAGTTATGCCGAAGGGCATATTGCCGGCGCGCAGTTTGCCGATCTTGAGCGTGACCTGAGCGGGCCTGTGGTCAAGGGCGTGACCGGCCGCCACCCGTTGCCCGACGCGCATACCTTGCTTGAGCGCCTGCGCACCTGGGGCGTGAACGCCGACAGTGATGTGGTGCTGTATGACGATGGCCCGGGCGCCTTTGCCGCCCGGGCGTGGTGGTTGCTGACCTGGCTGGGCAAGCGCGACGGCGTGTTTATTCTCGATGGCGGCCTCAAGGCCTGGCATGCCGCGGGTTTCCCCCTCAGTCTGGATGCCGTTGCCCTGCCGCGCGGTGATTTCGATGGCAAGCCCGACAAACACTTGCTGCTGGATGCAGAGCATCTGCAAAAGCACCTGGGCGACCCGGGCCTGACCTTGATCGATGCGCGCGCGCTGCCACGTTTTCGCGGCGAAGTTGAACCCATCGATCCTGTTGCCGGGCATATCCCGGGCGCGCAATGTGCCGCCTTCAGCGAGAACCTCGACAGCACGGGGCGTTTTTTGCCTGCCGAACAGCTCAAGCAACGCTTTGCCGAGAAACTCGCCGGCCGTTCACCTGAAGAACTGGTGGCTTATTGCGGTTCTGGCGTAACCGCTTGCCACAACCTGTTTGCACTGGCGTTGGCGGGCTATCCGCTGGGCAAGCTGTATGCGGGGTCGTGGAGTGAGTGGATCAATGATCCGGCGCGGGGCATTGCGACCGGCGATTGAACCGGGTACCCCCATGGGAGGCTGGCACTGGCCAGCCGATACACGCCGTGAGTAGTTCGCCGCTGTGACCCGCGTTCCTTACGCAGACTCAAGCCGCAGCGCGGCCAGCCATTGCGGAATGCGCCGCTCAAGGTAGTATCCCGGTTTTGTTGGCGTGCCCTCCAGAAATCCGACATGCCCGCCTTTGGCGTGCAGCTCCAGCTGTGTGCAGGCGGACAGTTCGCTGGCTTCGGGGATGCTGTGCTTGAACACGAAGGGATCGTCTTCGGACTGGATAATCAGCGTCGGAGTGTTGATGGCGCCGAGGAAGTAACGGCTGGAGGCACGGCGGTAATAATCATCGACATTCATATAACCGTTGAGCGGGGCGGTCACGCGGTCGTCGAACTCCCAGAACGTGCGCATTTTAGTCAGCGACTTTAGCGAGCCCAGCTTGTCCAGCGTGGCCAGGTCCTGGTGTTTTTTATCGAGCTGAAACTGACGTTTCTTGTCTTTGACGCAGGCCACCAGTTCACGCATGAAGTGCGCCTGATACACCCTGGAAAACCCGAGGCCGATGCGGTCGGCACACTGGTCCAGGCGAAATGGCACCGACACCGCGACGGCGCCTTGCAGGCCACTGTCGCTGCCGCTCTCGCCCAGGTACTTGAGCAACACATTGCCCCCCAGCGAATAGCCCACGGCGTACAGCGGCGACAGTGGGTGCCTGGCGCGTAAATGAGCAACGGTTTCGGCCAGGTCTTCGCTGGCGCCCGAGTGATAGCTGCGGGTCAGCAAGTTGGGTTCGCCCGAACACCCTCGCCAGTTGAGTGCCGCACTGGTCCAGCTCAGGGCGGCGAGGGCTTTTTGCAGCCCGCGCACATAGTGCGAGCCCGATGATCCCGTCAGACCGTGCAGTACCAGCACCACCGGCGCATAGGCCGAAGGCGTGCCATGCCAGTCCATGTCCAGGAAATCGCCATCCTTCAGCCAAATGCGCTCACGCCGGTGCTCGATGGCGGGTTTGGTACGCCAGAGCGGCCCCCATAACGTTTGTACGTGGGGGTTACTGAGGCCCAAAGCCGGGCTGAACGGTTCAAGGGGCGATGTATGGTGAGTCGAAAAAGGCACGTGGGTTCTCATCGGGTGACAGGCACGGCGGGGTGTCTGAATTGCCACATAATGACATTGCGTTAGTGAGATAGGGAGAGTTGAAACGGGGGGAGGGGAGCGGGTGAAGTGGGAACTGGCAGGCCAGCTCCCACAGGGAGTTACAGATTACTCGGCGCTGGGTGCCTGAACCGCTTCGCGCTGCCAGAGTGCGTAATTCACGCCCCCGGCTTTTTGCTCGCGGTGCAGGCGCCAGTTGGCGGGCAGGCCGAGTTCCGAAGGGCGGTTTTCGCTTTCGGTGTAGACCCATGCATCGTCCGTCAACCAGCCGCGCTGTTCCAGCAAGTCGCAAGCCGGCTTGAGCAGGTCCTTGTTGAACGGCGGGTCGAGGAAGACGACGTCAAAGGTGTCGCTCGGGGTGCCGTCCAGGTAACGCAGGGCGTCGGTCTGCTGCACTTCGCCAACGGTGCAGCGCAAAATGCCCATGTTTTCGCGAATGTTGGAGATTGCTTCGCGGTTGCTGTCCAGGGCTACGCCCTTGGCTGCGCCGCGGGACAAGGCTTCGAGGAACAGTGCGCCGCTGCCGGCGAACACGTCCAGTACCTTGGCGCCGATGATATCCGGGGCCAGCCAGTTGAACAGGGTTTCACGCACGCGATCGGGCGTCGGGCGCAGGCCCTCTACATGGGGGAAGTCCAGCTTGCGGCTGCGCCATTCCCCGCCAATGATGCGTAACTGACCCGCACCTGAGTGCGATGTGTTTTTTGGCTTTGCCATTAATGCTCCGGAACCCCAAGAGGTTGCTCTGAAGGTTTGTCGGTAGGAGGTGGCAGTGGTTTTTGCGGCACGGTTGGGCCGGCAGTCACTACGACCATTTTGTCGGCGCTCAGGTGCTTGTTCATGGCGTCCTTGACCTGATCGGTGGTCAGGTTTTGGGACTGCTGCATGAAGGTTTCCAGATAGTCCAAAGGCAAATCATAGAAGCCCATTGCGCCCAGTTGGCCGACGATGGCCGCGTTGCTGGCAGTGGACAGCGGGAAGCTGCCCGCCAATTCACGCTTGGCATCGTCGAGTTCTTTTTGCGTCGGACCATTTTTCAGGTAGTCGGCCAGAATGTCTTGCACCAGTTTGAGCGTACCTTCGCTCAATTCGGCACGGGTTTGCAGGTTGATCATGAACGGGCCACGGGCCTGCATCGGGCTGAAGCCGGAATACACGCCGTAGGTCAGGCCGCGCTTCTCACGCACTTCAGTCATCAGGCGTGTACCGAAACCGCCGCCGCCCAGGATGCTGTTGCCCAGCGCCAGCGCTGCATAGTCGGGGTCGTCACGGTCGATACCCAGCTGAGAGAACAGCAAGTGGGTCTGTTTGGACGGGAACTCGATATGGGTTGCGCCCGCTTTGGGCTCGACCGGTTGCACTGTCTTGGCCACCGCCGGGCCTTTAGGCAGTGCGGCCGAGACTTGGGCCGCAATGGCTTCGGCTTCGGCGCGGGACAGGTCGCCAACGATTGCGATCACCGCGTTGCCGGCAGTGTAGGCCTTGTTGTGGAAGGCTTTGAGCTGGTCGATGGTGATCGAGGTGATGCTTTGGGCATTGCCATCACTGGCGTGGGCATACGGGTGGTTGCCGTACAGGCGCTTGAACAGCTCATCGCTGGCCAGTTTGCCAGGGTTTTGCTTCTGGAACTCAAAGCTTGCGAGCAACTGGTTCTTGATTCGCGCCAGTGAATCGGCCGGGAACGTTGGCTTGCCCACTACTTCGGCAAACAGGTTGAGCGCCGGGGTACGTTTGTCTGCGTCGCTCAGGCTGCGCAGCGACACGACGGCCATGTCGCGATAGGCGCCGTTGCCGAAGTCTGCACCCAGGCCTTCAAAACCCTCGGCGATGGCGCCGACATCCTTGCCGGCCACGCCTTCGTTGAGCATGGCGTTGGTCAACAGGGCCAGACCCGGGGTGTCGTCGTCCTGGCTGCTGCCGGCGGCGAAGGTCAGGCGCAGGTCGAACATCGGCAGTTGCCGGGCTTCGACGAACAGCACCTTGGAGCCTTCGGCGGTTTTCCAGGTTTGTACGTTCAGTGCACGGTGGCTGGGTGCCTTGCCGTCGAGTTCGGCCAGGGATTCGAGTTTGTGCTCAGCCTTGGCCTGATCCAGAGCCTGACTGGCAATGGAACGGTCCGGGCTGATGAAATAGTAGCCGAGTACGCCAGCCAGTACGGCAGCGGTCAGCCCGAGCAGGGCGTAGCGGGGACCTTTACGCTCACTCATGGGTTTTCTCCTCGGGCAGTACGTGCGCAACGCTGAGACGGTCGCGGGTGAAATAGGTGCGGGCGGCCTGCTGGATATCGGCCGGGGTGACTTTTTGCAGGTCTTGCAGTTCGGTGTCCATCAACTTCCAGGACAGGCCGACGGTTTCAAGCTGGCCAATTGAGGTGGCCTGGCTGGTAATCGAGTCGCGCTCGTAAACCAGGCCGGCAATCACTTGCGCACGCACGCGCTCCAGCTCTTGAGCCGTAGGAGGCGTTTTTTTCAGGTCATCAAGCAATCGCCACAAGCCTGCCTCGGCCTGGGCCAGGGTGACTTTTTTCTGGCTGTTGGGCATCGCCGAGAGCATGAACAGGCTGTCGCCACGGGTGAAGGCGTTGTAGCTGGACGATGCGCCGGACACCAGCTCTTCGCCGCGCTCCAGTTGCGTCGACATGCGGGCGCTGTAGCCGCCGTCCAGCAGGGCCGAGATCAGGCGCAGCGCATTGGCGGTGACCGGGTCTTTGGCCGTGGCGATGCTCGGTACGTTAAAGCCCAGCATCAGGCTTGGCAGTTGGGTCTGTACGTGGATCTTGAGCAGGCGCTCGCCAGGGGTGGCCAGCTCCAGCGGGACCTTGGCAATGGGTACTGCGCGTTTAGGAACAGGGCCAAAGTAGCGCTTGGCCAGGGCTTTGACTTCGTCCGGAGTGACGTCGCCAACCACCACCAGTGTGGCGTTGTTTGGGGCATACCACTCTTCGTACCAGTCACGCAGTTCGCCAACGCTCATGCGCTCCAGGTCGACCATCCAGCCGATGGTGGGCGTGTGGTAGCCACTGGACGGGAAAGCCATGGCGCTGAAGAGCTCGTAGGCCTTGCTCATGGGCTGGTCATCGGTGCGCAGGCGGCGCTCCTCTTTAATGACCTCGATCTCGCGTTTGAACTCTTCTGGTGGCAGACGCAGGCTGGCCATGCGGTCGGCTTCAAGTTCGAAGGCCACACCCAGGCGGTCGCGGGCCAGCACCTGGTAATACGCGGTGTAGTCATCGCTGGTAAAGGCGTTTTCCTGGGCTCCGAGGTCGCGCAGGATCAGCGAGGCTTCACCGGGGCCGACCTTGTTGCTGCCTTTGAACATCATGTGTTCGAGGGCGTGGGACAGGCCGGTCTTGCCCGGGGTCTCGTAACTTGAGCCGACCTTGTACCAGACCTGGGACACCACCACGGGTGCACGGTGGTCTTCGCGCACGATGACTTTAAGGCCATTGTCCAGACTGAACTCGTGGGTAGGCTGCGGTTCGGCCGCCAGGGCCGAAAGCGGGAGCAAAACTGTGCTGAGCAACAGGCCAGCAGCGCGTCGGGCTAGAACAATCATTCGTTTTTAAACCTGTTGGGCTGCCCGCTTGGCCTTAGCGTCTGCGGGTGAGGAGGTGCTAGGATACTGATCCGTTTTACTGGCGGCCACGCCTATCAGGCCTTTGACGATCAGACGACGTTTGGTCGGGCAGTATAGGAGCCCGTTTGGAAGTTTGGATTTATCCCGGTAAATTTCGTTTTTTTGCCGATTTTCCCGTTCCAGACCCGAGTTAAGACGAAATTTCCGAGGTGTGCTTTACCCTCGGGAGCAAGTTGCGTGCGAACAAGCTGGCAAAAGAACAGTCTGTATCACACCGAATATTATTTGCCGGGGCGCCACAGTGGCGCGTCGCTACGATGAGATAGCCGTCCTCCATGTTTGGTTCCAACGACGACAAGAAGAACCCAGCTGCGGCTGGCGAGAAAAAAGGCCTGTTCGGATGGCTGCGCAGAAAGCCGCAGGAACCCGTGGTGGAACAGCCCGCGCCTGCCCCTGAAATCACCCCCGAGCCGTTGATTGAGGCCGCTCCTGTGGTCGTCGAGGCAACGCCCGAAGTGGTTGTGGTGGCCGCTGCACCCGCGGTTGAGCCAGCCATTGAGCCGACTGTCGCCCATGAGCCGACGCCATGGCCGCCGCTGCCTGTTCCCGAAGAGCCGGTAGCACTGGTTGTCGACGTGCAGGCGCCGCATGTCGTGCCGCCGATCCCTGAACCTGAGGTCTTTGCTCCCGAGCTGGTGATCGCCCCTGAACCTGTGGTTGAAGTGCCCGAGGTGGTTGAAACCATCGCAGAGCCAGAGCCAGAGCCAGAGCCAGAGCCAGAGCCAGAGCCGGTCGTAGCTCCGGTGGTGGTGCCTGCTCCGGTAGCAGCGGTAGCTGTCACGGCTGAGCCGAAAACCGGCTTCTTCGCCCGCCTCAAACAGGGCCTGTCCAAGACCAGCGCCAGTATCGGCGAAGGCATGGCCAGCCTGTTTCTGGGCAAAAAGACCATCGATGACGATTTGCTCGAAGAGATCGAAACCCGCTTGCTGACTGCCGATGTGGGCGTTGAAGCAACGTCGGTGATTATCAAGAACCTCACGCAGAAGGTTGCCCGCAAGCAACTGACCGATGCCGATGCGTTGTACAAATCGTTGCAGGCCGAGCTGGCTGCCATGCTCAACCCTGTTGAAAA
The DNA here is from genome assembly GCF_055408345.1 of Pseudomonas sp. B424. Classification (NCBI taxonomy): domain Bacteria; kingdom Pseudomonadati; phylum Pseudomonadota; class Gammaproteobacteria; order Pseudomonadales; family Pseudomonadaceae; genus Pseudomonas; species Pseudomonas sp. B424. Next base: position 186,398 of record NZ_JBUZTL010000003.1, read on the forward strand.
ACCGCTGAAAATCGAAGCTACCAACAAGCCGTTCGTGATTTTGGTGGTGGGCGTCAACGGTGCGGGTAAAACCACCACCATCGGCAAACTGGCGAAAAAGCTGCAGCTGGAAGGCAAAAAAGTCATGCTGGCGGCCGGTGATACCTTCCGCGCTGCTGCTGTCGAGCAGTTGCAGGTGTGGGGCGAGCGCAACAATATCCCGGTAATTGCCCAGCACACGGGCGCGGACTCGGCTTCGGTGATTTTCGACGCCGTACAGGCGGCCAAGGCCCGCGGCATCGACGTGTTGATTGCCGATACCGCCGGGCGCCTGCACACCAAAGACAACCTGATGGAAGAGCTGAAAAAAGTTCGCCGCGTGATGGGCAAGCTCGACGAAGATGCCCCGCACGAAGTGCTGCTGGTGCTGGATGCCGGTACCGGGCAAAACGCTATCAACCAGACCAAGCAATTCAATCAGACCGTTGAGGTCACAGGCCTGGCGCTGACCAAGCTTGATGGCACGGCCAAGGGCGGGGTGATTTTCGCCCTGGCCAAGCAATTCAACATTCCGATTCGTTATATCGGGGTGGGTGAAGGCATCGATGATTTGCGTGATTTTGAGTCCGAACCCTTTGTCCAGGCTCTATTTGCGGAGCGGGAGCGTCCATGATTCGTTTCGAGCAGGTCGGTAAGCGCTATCCAAATGGACACGTGGGCCTGCACGAGCTGAGCTTTCGGGTCCGCCGCGGCGAGTTCCTCTTTGTAACCGGCCACTCCGGCGCAGGCAAAAGTACCTTGCTGCGCCTGTTGCTGGCGATGGAGCGCCCTACCACTGGCAAATTGCTGCTGGCGGGGCAGGACCTGGGTCAGATCAGCAACGCGCAGATTCCTTTCTTGCGTCGCCAGATCGGCGTGGTGTTTCAGAACCACCAGTTGCTGTTTGATCGCACGGTGTTCAACAACGTCGCCCTGCCGCTGCAAATTCTCGGGTTGTCCAAGCCGGAAATCGCCAAGCGTGTCGACTCGGCACTGGAGCGCGTAGCGCTGTCGGACAAAACCGACCTGTACCCCGGCGACTTGTCCACGGGTCAGCAACAGCGCGTCGGCATTGCCCGGGCCATCGTCCATCGCCCGGCCTTGCTGCTGGCCGATGAACCTACCGGTAACCTCGACCCGCGTCTGGCGGCGGAAATCATGGGCGTATTCGAAGACATCAACCGTTTGGGTACCAGCGTACTGATTGCCAGCCATGACCTGGCGCTGATCGCGCGTATGCGCCACCGCATGCTGACCTTGCAGCGCGGACGATTGATCGGTGACGGGGAGGCCGCGCAATGAGTGCAACCCGTAGTTCCAAGGTCTCCGAGCGCGTAGCGCCCAAGGCTGCCGATCCGCAGCCACCGAAGAAAAAACACGACGATGATGACGGTCCCGGTTTCGGGATGTTGTTCAACGCCTGGGTTGAGTCCCACCGCGCCAGCCTGCTCGACAGCCTGCGCCGTTTGGGCAAGCAGCCGATCGGCAGTTTTTTTACCTGTCTGGTGATGGCGGTTGCCCTGAGCTTGCCCATGGGCTTGTCGTTGTTGCTCAACAACGTCGAGCGCCTGGGCGGTTCTTGGCAGCGTGCGGCGCAGATCTCGCTGTACTTGCATATAGATGCCAGCAGCGAACAAGGTGAAAAACTCAGCGATCAGATAAAAGGTATGGCAGGGGTGGCTGACGCTGAATTCATCAGCCGCGAAAAAGCCCTCGAAGAGTTCCAGCAGCAGTCAGGGTTGGGCGAAGCGCTTAAGGAACTGCCCGATAACCCGTTGCCGGGCGTGGTGCTGGTGACCCCCGATGAGGTCGATAAAGCCACCCTTGAAGCCCTCCGCGAGCGTCTTTCGGAGCTGCCGCAGGTGCAACAGGCTCAACTTGATCTAGTCTGGGTCGAGCGCTTGGCGGCCATCCTGAAATTGGGTGATCGTTTTGTGTTTGGCTTGACGGTATTGCTGGTATCGGCTTTGCTGCTGGTTATCGGTAATACGATTCGTTTGCATATCGAAAACCGTCGCATCGAAATCGAAGTCATCAAGCTGGTCGGTGGTACGGACAGCTATGTGCGCAGGCCGTTTCTGTATATGGGCGCACTTTATGGTTTTGGTGCGGGTGTATTGTCCTGGGGCGTTTTGGCATTCGGCTTGAACTGGCTCAACGACGCGGTTGTGGGACTGGCCGGGTTGTACGGCAGCAATTTTGCCTTGGCCGGTGTGCCGGTAGCCGATGGTCTGTCTCTCTTGCTTGGCGCGGTGCTGTTAGGGTATATCGGTGCATGGATTGCAGTAGCGCGTCACTTACGTGAGCTTTCGCCTAAGTAGTTTCTTTTACACCTGTTGACCTTTTCAGCTTTTTTTGGGAACTTTTTTCCAGGTTTCCGGTCAACTTTCGCAGTGCTGAACTGCACGAGTTATGTAAGACGGAGGTTTTTTCGTATGACCACTTCTTTGCAACCTGCGTATGCGTTGGTCCCTGGTGCGAACCTTGAGGCCTATGTAAATACGGTGAACAGCATTCCATTGCTGACACCGGAGCAGGAGCGTGAACTGGCCGAGAGTCTCTACTATGAGCAGGATTTGGGGGCGGCTCGGCAGATGGTGCTCGCCCACCTGCGTTTTGTTGTACACATTGCCCGTAGCTATTCGGGCTATGGCCTGGCTCAGGCAGACCTGATCCAGGAAGGCAACGTCGGCCTGATGAAGGCGGTCAAACGCTTTAACCCTGAAATGGGCGTACGTCTGGTGTCGTTCGCGGTGCACTGGATCAAGGCAGAGATCCATGAGTTCATCCTGCGTAACTGGCGGATCGTGAAAGTCGCGACCACCAAGGCTCAGCGCAAACTGTTCTTCAACCTGCGCAGCCAGAAAAAACGTCTGGCCTGGCTGAACAACGATGAAGTTCATCGTGTGGCTGAAAGCCTTGGCGTAGAGCCTCGTGAAGTCCGCGAGATGGAAAGCCGCCTGACCGGCCATGACATGGCGTTCGACCCGGCGGCCGAAGCTGACGACGACAGTGCGTTCCAGTCGCCAGCCAACTATCTGGAAGACCACCGGTACGACCCGGCGCGCCAACTGGAAGATGCTGACTGGACCGATAACTCCACCAGCAACCTGCATGAAGCGCTGGAAGTACTGGACGACCGCAGCCGTGACATTCTGTATCAGCGCTGGCTGGCTGAAGAGAAAGCCACGCTGCATGACCTGGCACAGAAGTACAACGTGTCTGCAGAGCGGATTCGTCAGCTCGAAAAAAGCGCGATGAACAAGCTCAAACTGTCGATTGCCGCCTAATCCGGTCCGATAAAAAAATGCCCCGGCTCGCAAGAGTCGGGGCGTTTTTGTTTGTGTTGCAGTTGCGTTCATTCTACGGCGCAGATCGTGTGGGAGCGGGCTTGCTCGCGATGTCATCACTGCGGTTTGCCTGACAAACCGAGTGCTCCGCATCGCGAGCAAGCCCGCTCCCACAAACTCATGTGCAGCTTCAGTCAGCCCAGGGCGCCTTGCGCGAGTTGTTCAGGTTGTCGAGGTAGCTATCCCCGCCCAATTGGCGCATTTGCTGGCGGATCCAGCCTGCGCGGCGGCTCACGTAGGTGCTGGGGTGGCCGGCGCTCCAGTTCAGCGGGCTGGGCAGTACCGCCGCCAGATAACTGGCCTGCTGACGCGAAAGGTTTTTGGCGCTGACACCAAAGTGATGCTGCGCCGCTGCCTCGGCGCCGAACACGCCTTCATCCCATTCCGCGCTGTTGAGGTACACCTCAAGAATCCGCTGCTTGGGCCAGAGCACTTCAATCAGCCCGGTGAACCAGGCTTCCAGCCCCTTGCGCAACCAGCTGCGGCCCGACCACAGGAACAGGTTTTTCGACACTTGCTGGCTCAAGGTGCTGGCGCCGCGCAACGTGCCGCCTTCCCCGTTGTGTACCAGGGCGGCCCGAATGGCACTGAAGTCAAAGCCCCAGTGGTCAGGGAATTTCTGGTCTTCGCCGGCAATGACCGCAACTTTCAGCTCGTTGGAGATTTCATCCCAGGGCCGCCAGCTGCGTTGCAGGTCGATGGGCTCACCGTCGAGCCACGAATCGATCTTGCGCTCGACCATCAACGCGGTACCGGGGGGTGGTATCCAGCGCAAAACCAGTACCAGCAATGCGCTGCCCACTGCGAACCAGAGCAGGGCTTTAAGAAAGCGATGAACAAGAAAACGCAGCATAGATGGCTTGGCCGAACCCGTTGAGCGGGCCATTATACAGACCCTGCGCCCTTCGATGATCCTGACTGGAGTTACCCATGTTGCGCACTTTTTTGATGCTGGCCGCGTTCTTCGGCTTCACCGGCGTTGCTCTGGGGGCTTTTGCGGCCCATGGCCTGAAAGGTCGTCTGACTGAGCAATACCTGGCCATTTTCCATACCGGCGTAACCTACCAATTGGTACACACCCTGGCCCTGTTCGGCGTGGCTCTGCTTGCCACCCATCTGCCCGGCCGTCTCGTGACCTGGGCCGGTATCTGTTTCGCCCTGGGGATCGTGCTGTTTTCCGGCAGTCTGTACCTGCTGACCATGACCGGCGTGAGCAAGCTGGGGATCATTACTCCCTTCGGCGGGCTGGCATTTCTGGCGGGCTGGCTGTGTTTGGGGCTGGCCGCCTGGCGCCTGAGCTGAGACCACAAGATGAATGGCTTGGGTCGACCTGACTGATCGGGCTAGAATGCTGGCCCCTTAAAATGAAGGCAGCGTCGCGCATGCTCATTCAGTTGAACGGTGAATCCTTTGAACTACCGGACGGTGAGACCGTTGCGGACCTGCTGGCACGTCAGGAGCTGACCGGCCGCAGGGTTGCGGTCGAGCTGAACCTGGACATTGTCCCGCGCAGCCAGCACGCCGAGACGGTACTCAAAGCAGGCGATCAGGTCGAAGTGGTGCACGCCATCGGTGGCGGCTAGGTTTTGCCCCCGCGTCATGCTCGCCCCACAGTGCACACAATTAAAGAGGATTCCCGATGAGCAACGTTCGCAGCGACAAGCCTTTTATCCTGGCCGGCCGTACTTACCAGTCGCGTCTGCTGGTGGGCACCGGCAAGTACCGTGACCTTGAAGAAACCCGCCTGGCCATCGAGGCCTCGGGTGCTGAAATCGTCACCGTTGCTGTGCGCCGTACCAACATCGGGCAGAACCCGGGTGAGCCGAACCTGCTCGACGTGTTGCCGCCGGATCGCTACACCATCCTGCCCAACACCGCCGGTTGCTATGACGCGGTAGAAGCCGTGCGGACCTGTCGCCTGGCCCGCGAACTGCTCGACGGGCACAAGCTGGTCAAGCTCGAAGTACTGGCCGACCAGAAAACCCTGTTCCCTAACGTCATCGAAACCCTCAAGGCCGCCGAGATTCTGGTCAAGGACGGTTTCGACGTGATGGTTTACACCAGTGATGACCCGATCATTGCCCGCGAGCTTGAAGCCATGGGCTGTATCGCCGTGATGCCGCTGGCCGGCCTGATTGGCACCGGTTTGGGGATCTGTAACCCTTACAACCTGCGAATCATCCTGGAAGAAGCAAAAATCCCGGTGCTGGTCGATGCGGGTGTCGGTACTGCCTCCGACGCGACCATCGCCATGGAAATGGGCTGTGAGGCGGTGCTGATGAACTCGGCCATCGCCAACGCCCAGCACCCGATCATCATGGCCGAAGCCATGAAGCACGCCATTGTGGCGGGCCGTCTGGCGTATCTGGCCGGGCGCATGCCGAAAAAACTCTATGCCAGCGCCTCTTCGCCGCTGGATGGTCTGATCAAGTAAGAGCCACTGATGACTGAATCACTAGACACCCCAATCCCGGAAGAAGGCGAAGATCGCCAACACCGTCGCATCAAGAGTTTTGTGATGCGCGCCGGGCGCATGACCGAAGGCCAGCAACGCGGCCTGGATCAAGGCACGCCACTGTACGTACTGCCGCTGGCTGACGCGCCGGTCGATTTCGATCAGGTGTTCGGTCGCTCGGCGCCGCGAACTCTGGAAATCGGCTTTGGCATGGGCCATTCCCTGCTGGAAATGGCGGCTTCTTCGCCTGAGCAGGACTTCATTGGTGTAGAGGTTCACCGCCCGGGTGTTGGCGCGCTGCTCAATGGCGTACTGACCCAGGGCCTGACCAATCTGCGGGTTTACGATTGCGATGCGATCGAAGTCCTGACCCGTTGCGTGGCCGACAATAGCCTTGACCGTCTGCTGTTGTTCTTTCCGGACCCTTGGCACAAGAGCCGTCACCACAAGCGCCGGATCGTGCAAGCGTCCTTCGCTGAACTGGTGCGCTCCAAGCTCAAGGTTGGCGGCGTGCTGCACATGGCTACCGACTGGGAACCGTATGCTGAATACATGCTGGAAGTGATGAACGTCGCCCCGGGCTACCGCAACCTGGCCGAAGATGGCCTGTGCGTGCCGCGTCCACCAGAGCGGCCGGTGACCAAGTTCGAACGCCGCGGCGAACGTCTGGGTCATGGCGTGTGGGACTTGAAGTTCGAAAAACTGGCGTAAGCGGTTTTTCTGATACCGGCCTCACCCCGCTTTGGGGCCGGTCAAGATGTGGGAGCGGGCTTGCTCGCGATGCATATGGCGCGGTCTACCTGCCGACCCCGGCGATACTGTCGCGAGCAAGCCCGCTCCCACAGCGGTTATGTGGTCTCAGCGCCGATCCGCAACAACCCCGATCAACACCAGTACAACCAACAACACCGGCGCCAGGCTGTAGTTATTGAACTGGCTCAGACCGCGTTCGACCCACGGCGTGGCGTAGATCAAGGCGGCACCGCTGCCGATCAGGCACAACAATGCCATCAATGGCACGCGCAGGGCCCCGGCGATGCTGCCCAGGCGTTGCTCGACCCAACCCTTGAAATCGGCACCAAACAGCACCAGCAAGCAGCCAATCAGGGCCAGAGCGATCTCCGAGAGGTGGCTGCGGCTCCAGCGCGATACGGTGGCAAGCAGGTCGAGTACCAAGTCCATTCGAGTTCCTTAGGTCAAAAAGTGCTGCAGCAAGTCGTTGAGAAACAGCTGGCCTCGGGCAGTTGCCGCCAGACGTGACGGTTCGACCTGCAATAAGCCACTTTGTTCGGCAGCTTCGCGTCCTGTTTTCAGGCTATCGAGCGCCAGTCCTGTGCGCTGGGGGTAAAGCGCAGAGTCGACGCCATCGGTCAGGCGCAAGGCGTTCATTAGAAACTCAAAGGGTAGTTCTTCGGCTGTAAGTGTTTTCTCGCCTGCCTGAAAGTTTTTGGCTGGATTGAGGTAGTCCTTTGGTAGGCGGGTTTTCCAGGTGCGCTGGATACGGCCATCGGGATGGCTCAGTTTGCCGTGGGCACCGGCGCCGATGCCGATAAAGTCGCCAAAGCTCCAGTAGTTGAGGTTGTGCCGCGCCGGGCGACCGGGCTGGGCATAAGCCGAGACTTCGTACTGGGTGTAACCGTGTTCGGCGAGCAGCGCCTGGCCGGCTTCCTGGATGTCCCACAGTGTGTCGTCTTCGGGCAGGGTCGGTGGCTGGTTCCAGAACACCGTGTTGGGCTCCAGGGTCAGCTGATACCACGACAGGTGCGTCGGCTTGAGGGCGATAGCCTGGCGCAGGTCGCTCAGGGCATCGTCCAGCGACTGATCGGGCAAACCGTGCATCAGGTCCAGGTTGAAGTTGTCAAAGCCCGCCTGGCGGGCCATACCGGCCGCACGTACGGCTTCGTCACCATTGTGGATACGGCCCAGGGCCTTGAGCTTTTGTTCCTGGAAGCTCTGGATACCAATCGACAGGCGATTGATCCCCAGCTTGCGGTAGGCCACGAACTTTTCCTGCTCGAAGGTACCGGGGTTGGCTTCGAGGGTGATTTCGATGTCGCCGGCGAACGGAATGCGGGCTTCAACCCCTTTGAGCAGACGGCCCAGCGCCTGGGCGCTGAACAGGCTCGGGGTGCCGCCGCCGAAAAAGATCGAGCTCAGCTCACGGCCATACACGGCGTGCAGGTCTTGATCGAGGTCGGCCAGCAGCGCGTCGACGTATTCGTCTTCAGGCAGTACGGGGCTGGCGGTATGGGAGTTGAAGTCGCAATACGGGCATTTGCGCACGCACCACGGAATATGGATGTACAGCGACAGCGGCGGCAGTTGCGTCAGCGGCGCGCGCGGCGCCTGCTGAGTAAAGCCAGCCTCACTGAGATAGAGCGGCTGGGGAGGTGTGTCGTGGGTCATTTCAGGCCCAAGCGCTGACGCAGCATGACCATGGCGCGGGCGCGATGGCTCAGCTGGTTCTTTTCGTTGGGGCTCAGTTCGGCGCTGGAGCAGTTGCGCTCGGGTACCCAGAACAGCGGGTCGTAACCAAAACCGTGCCCGCCACTGGCGGCAGGCAGGATGCGGCCTTGCCACAGGCCCTCACAGATAATTGGCAGTGGATCATCGGCATGGCGCACCAACGCCAGCACGCACACGAACTGCGCGCCACGCTCGGCTTCGGGCACGTCCTTGAGGGCGTCGAGCAGTTTGGCGTTGTTTGCCGCATCACCCTTGCCGTCGGCATAACGCGCCGAGTAAATACCCGGCGCGCCGCCGAGAAAGTCCACAGCCAGCCCCGAGTCGTCAGCCAGTGCTGGCAGCCCCGAGATACGCGCCGCGTTGCGGGCTTTAAGAATCGCGTTTTCAACAAACGACAAACCGGTTTCATCCGGTTCGACGCTGCTGAATTCTCCAATCGAGCGCAGTTGCACCGACTCGCCGAGCATGGCCTGAAGTTCTTTGAGTTTGCCGGCGTTATGGCTAGCCAGTACCAATTGCGTGATGTTCATCATTAGAGCGGAGCGACCAGTTGAGAGAATTTTAAGTCTGAAGTTTCGCCGTTGATCTTGAGCTCAATGTCAAAAACAAAGGTTTGAGGCTTATTGACCGGGAACTGGGCGAAATAATCGATCGCGCCGCTGTCATCGATCACTTGCTTGAAGGTCAGGGGGATGGCTTTTTTCTCGCCCTCTGCGCGCACGGTACCTTTGATCGTACTGGCGACTTTTTTACCGGCCGTGTCCAGGTTGATGTTCAGCCCGCCGAGCTGTTTGCTGCGTTCCAGCTTGTACTTTTGGGCGATGGCGGGGGACAGGAAGTCCGACATGTAGGCGTTGTAATTCACTTTTGTCTGGCCGACGACCAGGGCTCCGGCCGCCATTGCCTGCATGCCAAAACACATCGAAAGCAGTAGTAATCCAATACGACCCATCATTGTCTTTCTCCTTGAGCTCGCTGATTTAAACCGCGACCTGATGATCCTGAAGGCCAGGGCTGCTGACACGATAAATGCCAATCTCGCCCAACAGGTTAGGCCATATCTTGCTCGCCCACCCGTGTCGGTGTTGTTGATCTACGGCAAGGCGGTTGATCACGCGTGCTTCACGCCCGCGACACAGTGCCTCGAAGTCTTCGAAGGTGCAGAAGTGGATGTTCGGCGTGTTGTACCAGGTGTAGGGCAAAAAGTCGGATACCGGCATCCGTCCCTTGCTGGCCAGGTACCAGCGGCAGCGCCAGTGACCGAAGTTGGGGAAGGTGATGATGCACTGGCGACCCACGCGCAGCATTTCGTCGAGGATCCGGTCGGGGTAATGCACGGCTTGCAGCGCCTGGGTCATAACCACGATGTCGAAACTGTTGCTGGCGAAGTTGCCCAGGCCCTTGTCGAGGTCTTGCTCGATAACGTTGATCCCTTTGGCGACACACTCGGCGATGTTGTCCGGGTCGTTTTCCAGGCCGTAGCCGGTGACTTGCTTGTTATCGCGCAGCCAGCTCAGCAGTTCGCCATCACCACAACCGAGGTCGAGCACGCGGCTGCCGGCGGGGATCCAGTCTTGGATGATTTCCAGGTCGGCTCTCATGGCGTTCTCACAGTTCTATGCGGTTCATGTAATTGCTGAAGGCTTGCAGGTAGCGGGGGATCGGGATCAGGAAGGCGTCATGGCCTTGCGGAGCATCGATCTCCAGGTAGCACACGTCTTTTTTCGCGGCCATCAGTGCATCCACCAGTTCCCGCGAACGGGCCGGCGAGAAGCGCCAGTCGGTGGTGAACGACATCACGCAGAAACGCGCCTTGGCCCCGGCAAAGGTTTTGGCCAGGTCGTCGTCGAAATTGGCCGCCGGGTCGAAGTAGTCCAGCGCCTTGGTCATCAACAGGTAGGTATTGGCGTCGAAGCGCCCGGAGAACTCTTCGCCCTGATAGCGCAGGTAGCTCTCGACCTGGAACTCCACGCTGTGGAAGTCGTAGTTGAGGTTTTCGTTCTTCAGCCCCCGGCCGAACTTCTCGCCCATCGAGTCATCGGACAGGTAAGTGATGTGCCCCACCATGCGCGCCAGCATCAGGCCGCGCTTGGGGATCAGGCCTTTTTCCTGGAACGAACCGCCGTGGAATTCGGGGTCGGTGAGGATTGCCTGACGGGCGACTTCATTGAACGCGATATTTTGCGCGGACAGCTTTGGCGCAGAAGCAATGGCCAGGCAATGGCGCAGGCGATCCGGGTAGCTGATGCTCCACTGCAAGGCCTGCATGCCGCCCAGGCTGCCACCGATCACGGCCGCCCATTGGTTGATACCCAACCGGTCAGCCAGACGTGCCTGGCTGTGCACCCAGTCTTCAACGGTCAGTACCGGGAACTCGGCGCCAAACGGGCGGCCGGTTTCGGGGTTGATGCTGCTCGGGCCGGTAGAGCCGTTGCAGCCGCCAAGGTTGTTCAGGCTGACGACAAAGAACTTGTTGGTATCAATCGGCTTGCCGGGGCCGATGCAGCTGTCCCACCAGCCGGGCTTGCGCTCGTCGACGCTGTGAAAGCCCGCCGCGTGGTGGTGCCCGGACAGCGCGTGACAGATCAGCACGGCATTGCTGCCCGTGGCATTGAGCTGGCCGTAGGTTTCGTAAATCAGGTCATAGGCAGGCAGTGAGCGGCCGCAGGCTAAAGCCAGGGGCTCGTTGAAGTGCGCAGTTTGCGGCACAACCAGACCAACGGAATCGGGGGGAAAGGCAGCTGGCATCGACCCTGCTCTCATTTAAATGAGGCGTAAGTCTAATGAGCGTGGGACCCAGCAGCAAGCAATGGTCTGGGCTGATTTTATGACGTGTGTGCAAACGATGTAGGAGCAGGCTTGCTCGCGATACAGGCAGCACGGTGTATCTGCCTGATTGAGTTGATGCCATCGCGAGCAAGCCCGCTCCCACAGGTTCAGGGTCTGGCCAGCCCCGGCAAATCCGGCAGTTTTTTCGGGGCGTGCACCCGCACCCGTTTCTGCCGGTTGAGTTCGCCGCTGATCAGGCTTACCTGGCTTTTCGAGATGCCGAATGCCTTGGCCAGAAAAGCCGTCAGGTGGGCATTGGCCTTGCCTTCTACCGGTGGGGCGGTGAGGCGGATTTTCAGGCGGTCACCGTGCAGGCCGGCAAACTCATCGCTGCTGGCCTTGGGTTGCAGGTGACAGTCGAGAATCAGGTCCTCGCCGTCCCAGCGGAAGTAGCTCATCAGATCAGGCCGAACAACACGACCGGCATGCCGACGTACATGGCCAATGGCGGGATCACGAAGCTCTGGATCAGCTGGATCAACATGAATGCCAGGATCGGCGAGATATCCAGGCCGCCCATGCTTGGCAGGAAGCGGCGCAAGGGTGCCAGCGCAGGTTCGGTGATCTGGTTGACCAGTTCAGCGCCCGGGCTGGTGCTGCCCGGTGCAACCCACGACAGGATCACGCTGATGATCAGGGCGAAGAAGAACACCTTCAAAAACAGCGCGGTCACGCCGATGATCGCCCAGGCCAGCAGGCCCAGCACGTTGAACGACATGTAGCTGAGTGTCAGCACGACGGCGAAGATCACCATTTGTACGACGATGGCCAGCACCAGTGACGACATGTCCAGGCCGAACACGCTCGGGATCACGCGGCGCAAAGGCTTGAGCAGTGGCTGCGTAGCCTTGACCGTGAACTGGCACAGCGGGTTGTAGAAGTTGGCACGTACCAGTTGCAGGATGAACCGCAGCAGGACGATCAGCAGGTAGAGGCTACCCAGGGTTTGAATTACAAAAATGGCAGCGCCATTAAGTCCGGACATCATGTGCTCCTTATTGACCCAGTTGTTCGGCCATTTCGGCCGAGCGGTGCGCGGCGGCACTCAATGCTTTTTCGACCATGGTTGCAAAACCATCGGCCTGGAATGATTTGATCGCGGCTTCGGTGGTCCCGGCTGGCGAGGTCACGCGGCGGCGCAATTCGGCGGCGTCGACATCGCTGCCCACGGCCATGTGCGCGGCGCCCAGCGCAGTTTGCTCGGCAAGCTGCTTGGCCACTTCGCGGGGCAGGCCGAGTTTGACGCCAGCGTCGGTCATCGCCTCGATCAGCAGGAAGAAATACGCCGGGCCACTGCCAGACACAGCGGTCACGGCATCGATCTGTGCTTCAGTCTCAACCCACACCACAACGCCCACGGCGCTTAACAGCTGGTCGGCCTGCTGGCGTTGCTCGGCGCTCACGTCGGAGGTGGCGAACAGACCGCTCACGCCCTTGCCCAGCAGTGCCGGGGTATTGGGCATGCAGCGCACCAGCGGTTGGCTGCCCAGCCAGTTAAGCAGGCTGGCGCAGGTGATGCCTGCGGCAATCGACACCAGCAGTTGATGCGGCAACAGATGCGGGCGCAGGTCCTGGCACACGGCCTTCATGGCCTGGGGCTTGACCGCGATCACAATCACATCGGCGCCCTGAATGGCCTGTGCGTTGTCGGCAAACAGTTCGATGCCCTGCTCGGCTGCCACTTTGGCCCGAGTCTCGGCGCCCGGATCGCTGGCGCGGATCTGTGCAGCATCCAGACCTTTGGCCAACAGGCCGCCGATCAGGCTGGTAGCCATGTTGCCGGCTCCGATAAAGGCAATACGCGTCTTGCTCATAACAGATCCTTATAAAAAATGAGGTCGGTCTTCTCAGGCCTGGCCGTAGTCGCGGGCGCCGAAGAGTGCCGTACCAATACGCACCCAGGTGGCGCCTTGGGCAATGGCCGATTCAAGATCGTGGCTCATGCCCATGGAAAGCGTGTCGAGCCCCAGGTTCAGGCTTTCTTGCAATTGGCGAACGGTCGCGAAAGCGGCGTCTTGTTCGGCGCGGTCTTCGGTCGGTTCCGGTATTGCCATCAAGCCGCGCAACTTCAGGCGTGGCAGCGCACTGATAGCGTTTGCCAGTGCAGGCAAGTCTGCCGGGGTGCAGCCCGATTTGCTGGCTTCACCACTGACATTGACCTGTATGCAGATGTTGAGCGGCGGCAGTTCTGCCGGGCGTTGTTCAGACAAACGCTGGGCAATTTTGAGCCGGTCCACGGAATGCACCCACGCAAAATGCTCGGCAATATCGCGCGTCTTGTTCGATTGAATGGGGCCGATGAAGTGCCAACTCAAGGGCAGGTCGGCTAATTCAAGCTGTTTGGCGCGGGCTTCCTGCAGGTAGTTTTCGCCAAAGTCGCGAACCCCTGCGGCATAGGCTTCACGCAGCGCGGCGGCAGGTTTGGTCTTGCTGACAGCGAGCAGGTGAATGCTCGTTACATCACGTTGCACAGCCAGTGCAGCTGCACGGATGCGAGCCTCAACCAGCGCAATGTTGCCTGCTATCGTGGACATTCGTTTAAGCCCGCCGTTGTGAAAGTCTGCGGCATTCTACTGGAATTGGGAGGGGGGATGGATATCGCCGACCTGTTGGCGTTTGGCGTCAATCACGGGGCTTCGGACGTGCACCTGTCGGCAGGTGTGGAGCCCATGCTGCGCATCGATGGCGAAGTCAGGCGCAGCGGGCTGCCCGAGTTGGCGCCCGGTGAGGTGCGTGAGCTTATCCACAGCGTGATGACTGACACCCAGCGCCTGGGGTTTGAGTCGCATCACGAGGAGGATTTTTCATGCGTGGTGCCCGGTTTGGGACGCTTCCGGGTGAATGCCTTCGAACAGCAACGCGGTGCGGGGGCTGTTTTTCGCAGCATTGCCCAGGTGGTGCCGAGCCTTGAATCACTTGGCCTGGGCGAAGTATTCAGCCAGTTCTGCCACATGCCGCACGGGCTGGTGCTGGTCACGGGGCCGACCGGCTCGGGGAAGACCACGACCCTGGCGGCAATGATCGATCACCTCAACAGCACCCGCCAGCAGCACATTCTCACCATTGAAGATCCGATTGAGTTTATCCACGAGTCACGCCGATGCCTGATCAACCAGCGCGAGGTGCATCGCGACACCCATAGCTTTGCTGCGGCGTTGCGTTCGGCCATGCGCGAAGACCCGGACGTAATCATGCTGGGCGAGATGCGCGATCTGGACTCCATCCGGCTGGCGCTGACGGCGGCAGAAACCGGGCATCTGGTGTTTGCCACCCTGCACACGCCTTCGGCGGCCAAGACCATTGACCGGGTGGTGGACGTGTTCCCGGCTGAAGAGAAGGCGATGGTGCGCTCCATGCTGTCGGAGTCACTGCAGGCGGTGATTTGCCAGACGCTGGTCAAGAAGAAGGGCGGGGGGCGGGTAGCGGCGCATGAGGTCATGCGGGTTACACCTGCGATCCGTAATCTGATCCGTGAAAACAAGGTGGCGCAGATGGTTTCTGCGATCCAGACCGGCGGGGCGCTAGGCATGCAGACGCTGGAGATGAGCCTGAACAGGCTGAGAGAGCAGGGGGTGACCCAATAACTGGGTGGTTTTTGTGGGAGCGGGCTTGCTCGCGATTCAGGCTGCGCGGTTCAGCAGGTAAACCGCAGCGCTCCAGTCGCTAGCAAGCCCGCTCCCACAGATCAGAAGCAGCGCTTTAGCGTTGCACAACCTGCAGCGTGGCTTTCTCTTTAGGCAATACACGCTTGGCAACCACGTAATGGCTCTGCCAGTAAGGCTTTTTCAGGGTGTCGATGGTCACGGATTTGCCGCGACGAGGAGCATGGATAAACCGGTCGTTGCCCAGGTAGATGGCGACGTGGTTGACCTTGCGGCTCTTGATGTTGAAAAACAGCAAGTCGCCTGGTTTCAGATCCTTGCGTTCGACCTTTTGCCCATGACCGCTGGCCATTTCGCTGGAAGTGCGAGGCAAATCGACTGCCGACACGTCGTTAAAGGCGTATTTGACCAGCCCGCTGCAGTCAAACCCTTTACTTGGGCTGCTGCCGCCCCAACGATAAGGGGTGCCCAGCACGTTCACTGCACGGCTCAAAACCGTGCTGCTCTGCTTGTTCGCGGCGGCCAGTGAAGCGGTCGCAATTTTGCCGGGGGCTTGGCGGTGGGCTTTACTGGACGCAGGACGTGCTACGGTTTTGCTCGTAGTCTTGCTGTCAGAGGCGACAACGGTGGCGTTCGCAGATGATTTTGCGGTGTAGCCAGTGAAGCCTGAAGGAAGATGTTGCTCACGATTGGTGGCGTGGGCGGCCAGTGGCAATAATAGGCAAATGGTTAGCCATGTCTTGAATATAGGACGCATTCGGCAGGGCTCAATGGTTATAAACGCGAAACTTTATAACAGCTTTTTTGTCCTTTCTCAGGCCATTTGTCGGTTGGACTATGGGGTCAAATTCCGCAAACGTGGTGGCAAATTGTCACATGGCAACGGTGCAAGTCAGGTACTACAAGGCTTTGCGCCAATTCCTGCAAGACACCTTTACCTGTTACGTGACAGTAAAAAAGTCACAAAAAAAACCACAATATTTTTCTATCAGCAGCAAAGAGGGCATTTATGAGCGGCTATCGAGATGATGTACAGCGCGATACTCACAGCAAAGTGCTGGGCTATTTGCTGTGGATTTTTGGTTTTCTGGGAGCGCACCGCTTCTATTACGGCAAGCCGGTGACCGGGACGATCTGGTTTTTTACCTTGGGCTTGCTGGGTATTGGCTGGTTGATCGACCTGTTCCTGATCCCGAGCATGGATCGTGAAGCCGACCTGCGTTTCACTTCAGGTGACACCGACTACAGCGTGGCCTGGATTCTGCTGACGTTTCTGGGGTTGTTCGGCGTACACCGCATGTACATGGGCAAATGGATCACGGGGATCATCTACCTGTTCACCGGTGGTTTGTTCCTGATCGGTATCCTTTATGACTTCTGGACCTTGAACGAACAGATCTCGATCAAGAATGCCGAGCGTCGTTAAGCAGTTGCACATTAAACCCTGTGGGAGCCGGCAAGCCCGCTCCCACAGGGGCACATCAGGATTTCAGCCTTCGTAACTGATCCGGCCATCCACCAGCGTGTAAAGAACGGCACTCGGCAGGCAATGGCCGAGGAACGCGCAGTTGTCGCCTTTGGAAAGCCAAGTTTCACCGGCTACGGTCGAGGCCGCCGGATCAAACAGTACCAGGTCCGCAGGCGCACCCACCGCCAGCTTGCCGGCAGGCAGTCGCAGGGCCTGAGCCGGGCCTGCGCTGAGGCGCGCAAGCAGTGTCGGCAAATCAAGCAAACCGTCTTCCACCAGGGTCATGGCCAGCGGCAGCAGCAGTTCAACACTGCTCATGCCCGGCTCGGTCGCACCGAAGGGTGCCAGTTTGGCGTCGCGTTCGTGAGGCTGGTGATGGCTGGAGATGGCTTGCACCACACCCGACTTCACTGCCTCGCGCAGACCGTCGCGGTCGGCACGGGTGCGCAGCGGCGGTTGCACGTGATAAACGCTGGAGAAATCCACCAGCGCTTCATCTGTCAGGATCAGCTGGTACAAGGCCACGTCGGCCGTGACTTTCAGGCCACGCGCCTGGGCCTGGGCGATCAGGGCCACGCCCCGGGCGCTGGTCAGCTGGCTGAAGTGCGCCCGCACGCCGCTTTGCTCAACCAGCAGCAGGTCGCGGGCCAGGGCCACGGTTTCGGCAGTTTCAGGAATGCCCGGCAAACCGCGGAATGCCGCCATCGGGCCGTCGTGGGCAATGCCGCCTTCGGCCAGGTCGCGGTCCTGGGAGTGGAAGATCACCGTCAGGTCGAACGTCGCGGCGTATTCCAGCGCCCGGCACAGGGTGCGGGTGTTGGTGAAACTGTTGAGGCCGTTGCCGAAGGCGACGCAACCGGCGTCACGCAGCGCAATCAGCTCTGCCAGCTGCTCGCCCTCCAGGCCTTTGCTCAGTGCCCCGATCGGGAACACTTTGCAGTTACCGGCTTCACGGGCACGGTCAAGGATCAGCTCGGCGACCGCGGAGGTGTCCAGGACTGGTTTGGTGTGCGGCGGGCAGCACAGGCTGGTGACGCCACCGGCCGCAGCTGCGCGGGTTTCGCTGGCAATGGTGCCTTTGCGGCTGTAACCCGGCTCGCGCAGGGCGACATTCAGGTCAACCAGTCCGGGAGCGGCCACCAGGCCTTTGGCCTTGATGATCCGGCTAGGGGTGAAACCGGCTGGCACTGCGCCAATGGCAATGATTTTGCCGGCTTCCAGATGCAGGTCAGTCACTTGATCCAGTTGGCTGGTCGGATCAATCACGCGGGCGCCGAGAATGCTGAGCTTCACTGGGCGTTCTCCTGTTCGAATTGGCGCTGGGCGGTTTGCCCGCTCATGGTCATGGACAACACGGCCATGCGCACGGCGATACCGTAGGTGACCTGGTTGAGAATGACCGATTGCGGGCCATCGGCTACCGCCGATTCAATCTCGACCCCGCGGTTGATCGGGCCCGGGTGCATCACGATGCAGTCCGGTTTGGCTCCGGCCAGGCGGGCAGTGGTCAGGCCGAACAGACGGTAGAACTCGCCTTCGCTCGGCAGCAGGCCGCCCGACATACGCTCGCGCTGCAAGCGCAGCATGATGACCACGTCGACGTCTTTCAGGCCTTCGGTCATGTCGGTGTAAACCTTCACGCCGTATTGCTCGATGCCGATCGGCAGCAGGGTTTTGGGCGCGATCACACGGATATCCGGGCAGCCGAGGGTCTTGAGGGCGATCATGTTCGAGCGCGCCACCCGCGAGTGCAGGATGTCGCCGACGATTGCCACCGACAGGTTTTCAAAGCTGCCCTTGTGCCGGCGGATGGTCAGCATGTCGAGCATGCCTTGGGTCGGGTGCGCATGGCGGCCGTCGCCACCGTTGATGATCGCGACCTGCGGGCACACGTGCTCGGCGATGAAGTGCGCGGCGCCGGAGTCGCCGTGGCGCACCACGAACATGTCGGCGGCCATGGCTTCAAGGTTGCGCAGGGTGTCGAGCAGGGTTTCGCCCTTGCTCGCGGACGAGGTGGACACGTTCAGCGTGATCACGTCGGCAGACAGGCGCTGGGCGGCCATCTCAAAGGTGGTGCGGGTGCGGGTGGAGTTTTCAAAGAACACGTTGCACACGGTCTTGCCGCGCAGCAACGGGACTTTTTTCACCGCCCGGGCGCCGACTTCGAGGAACGAGTCAGCGGTGTCGAGAATTTCAGTCAGCAGCTCACGGCGCAAACCGTCGAGCGACAGAAAGTGGCGCAGCTGGCCCTGATCATTGAGCTGCAGCGGGCGCTTGGCGTCTGTAGGCGTCATCGCAATGGTCTCTTAGAGGGCGAGGTCTTGAAGTTCGAGTGTCAGTGGTTGCGGGCCGGACAATTTTACCCGCTCGGACGGTTTGAGTGACAAGGTTGCCCCCACCACATCCGGGCGGATCGGCAGCTCGGCAGCGTCCAGGTCCAGGAGGCTGACCAGGGTCACACTGGCCGGACGACCATAGTCGAACAATTCGTTGAGTGCGGCGCGGATGGTACGACCGCTCATCAGCACATCGTCGATCAGCACCAGGTGCTGGTTTTCGATTTCAAACGGCAGCTCGGAAGGGCGCACTTGCGGGTGCAGGCCGTTCTGGCTGAAGTCATCGCGATAGAACGACACGTCCAGGGTGCCCAGCGGTGCGTCACTGTTCAGGGCGCGCAACAGCGCCTGGGCAACCCAGATACCGCCGGTGCGGATACCGATAAAACGTGGCTCGGTGATACCGCGACGGGCCAGATGGGCCTTGAGGTCGAGGGCCATCTGAGAAATCAGTTCAGCGGGGACAGGCAGGATCATGGTGGCTCCTTAAAAGGCCCGGGCAGCAGAGCGTGCAGCGGCGGGCGCAAACAATGAGGCGCGTCATTCATACGAACGCAGGGTCAGTCTTGAGATTGAGCCGGGTTTGCGTCGAGC
This sequence comes from Pseudomonas sp. B424, assembly GCF_055408345.1. Classification (NCBI taxonomy): domain Bacteria; kingdom Pseudomonadati; phylum Pseudomonadota; class Gammaproteobacteria; order Pseudomonadales; family Pseudomonadaceae; genus Pseudomonas; species Pseudomonas sp. B424. The sequence goes on from NZ_JBUZTL010000003.1 coordinate 205,516, forward strand.
CAGCCTTGAAGCACCAGCTTGGCGGCGATGGCATCAACGGGGTTGTCGCGGTAAGTGCCGCGCTGGCCGCCCTGGGCCCGGCGTTCGCCCTTGGCCTCGAAGGTGGTCAGGCGTTCATCATGGGTAAACACCGGCAGATTGAAGCGGCCATTGAGGCGGTTGGCAAATTTTTGCGCCCGGGCGCAGAACTCGCTCGGAGTGCCGTCCATGTTCAGGGGCATGCCGACCACCATCGCATCGGGCTGCCATTCCTTGATCAGTTTTTCGATCTCTTCCCATTTCGGGATGCCGTTTTCGGCTTTCAAGTTGCACAGCTCGCGGGCCTGGCCGGTAATCATCTGGCCGACAGCCACGCCGATGGATCGTGTGCCGTAGTCGAAGCCCAGCAGTAAGCGAAGGCTGGCCATCAGGAATGGCCTGCTTGACGGGTTAGCAAATTGAGGTTCACTCCGAGGTGTTTGGCGGCCGCGTCGAGGCGCAGCTCGCTTGGGGTTTCAAACAGAATGTGGGCGGAATACGGGCAGGTCAGCCATGCGTTGTCGGCCAGCTCGGCCTCCAGTTGGCCAGGTTCCCACCCGGCATAGCCCAGGCAAATCAGGCTGCGGTGCGGGCCGCGCCCGTCAGCAATGCTGAACAGCACATCGGCGGACGTGCTCAGGGCCAGTCCGTCGTCGAGTTCGGCCGTGGCATCAAAGCTGATGCCCGAGGGGTGCAGCACAAAACCACGGTCAATCATCACCGGCCCGCCGCCATAAATCGGTACGTGCTGGCAGAGGGGCGAAGAGAGTTTTTCCGGGCGCAACTGCTCAAGAATATCCGCCAGGTTCAGCTCCAGCGGGCGGTTGACCACCAGCCCCATGGCCCCATTGGCCGTGTGCTCGACGATGTAGGTCAAGGTCTGGGCAAAGGCCGGGTCAGCCATCTGCGGCATGGCGATCAGGAATTGATGCTTGAGGTAGGTCGGGGCGTGGTTCTTCATGAGTATTAGTGTGGCGCTGGCAACGTGAACTGACAAGTTTGAAGCTTAATATTACTGGGTCTTTGTGGGAGCGGGCTTGCTCGCGATACAGGCGGCGCGGTTTAACGGTAAAACGCAGCGCTCCAATCGCGAGCAAGCCCGCTCCCACAGCTGCCCTGTGTATCAGTTACTGGATAACCGATCGCCCTGGGCGAATTTCCAGGTGCGGATGATTTCCAGCCGGTCGATATCTGACAGGTCGCCGGTGAAGGGCGCAAAGGGGGCGGCCAGGCGCACGATGCGTTGCGCGGCCTGATCCAGCAGCGGTTGCCCCGAGGACTCGAGCACCAGCACTTCATGCAGCGAGCCGTCGCGGTTGATCGACACCAGCAGGCGCAGCTTGCCGTAGATCTTTTCCCGGCGTGCCTGTTCGGGGTAGTTGAGGTTGCCGATACGCTCGATTTTCTTGCGCCAGTCCTCTTTGTACCAGGCGCCTTTGTCGCGCATGGTCGAGGCCGCGCTCATGCGGTAGATCTTCGGGCGTTTGGCGTACAACTGCTGCTCGTTGGCCAGTTCGGCTTCGAGGCTGGAAATCTCGCTGGACAGCTGGGAGCTGTCGAACGTCGGGATATTGGCCTTGGGCGCGGCTTCGGTTTTGACCTTATGCGGCTGGCTCGGGGCTTTTTTCGGGGTTGGTGCGACCGTGGTCACGGCGGCCTTTGGGGCGGCCTGGGTCTGCTCGGGCCTGGCGGCAGGCGGCGGGGTGACCTTTTTTACGGTGTTGTCCTGAAAGGGCGCGATTTCAGTGGTCTTGGGCACGGCTTTCTTGTCCAGCGTACCGCTGCCCTGCTGGTTATCCTTGGCTAGAAAGTCCGCCTTTTCCGGGGCTTTTTCGCTTTTGAAGGTCGACAGGGTGATCTCCAGGGTTTTGCTGATCTGCTTGGGTTCACTCATGCTGAACCCCACGCCCACTATCACCGCGATATGAATCAGCGCTGCGACAAACAGGGTAAAACCCAGGCGATCGGCCGCGCGCACGCCTTTATGGCTGAGCTCAGGGGGCAGGTCGCTGGGGAGTGTCATGACAAAAAGACCAACATCGCGGGTTTCACAGGTTGCGCATGATAGCGCAATGTTGGTCGTTTTCTGGAGCTTGCGATCAGCGTGCGGCGAGCTTCGCAGCAATGGCGTCCATCAGCAGGGCACCGATATTGGTACCGAACGCATTGTCGATCTCACGGATACAGGTCGGGCTGGTGACGTTGATTTCAGTCAGGTGCTCGCCGATCACGTCCAGGCCAACAAACAGCAGGCCCTTTTCACGCAGCGTCGGGCCGACCTGGGCGGCAATCCAGCGGTCCTTGTCGCTCAGCGGGCGGGCTTCGCCACGACCGCCGGCGGCCAGGTTGCCGCGTGTTTCGCCAGCCGCCGGGATACGGGCCAGGCAATAGGGAACTGGCTCGCCGTCGATCATCAGGATGCGTTTGTCGCCGTCCTTGATCGCCGGCAAATAGCCTTGCGCCATGATTTGCTGGGTGCCGTTGGCGGTCAGGGTTTCGAGAATCACTGACAGGTTCGGATCGCCCACCCGGTGACGGAAAATTGAGGTACCGCCCATGCCGTCCAGCGGTTTGAGGATCACGTCGCCGTGCTCGGCTGCGAATTCGCGCAACACGTCCGCGCGGCGGCTGACTACCGTCGGCGGCGTGCACTGGGTGAATTGGGTGGCGAACAGTTTTTCGTTGCAGTCACGCAGGCTCTGGGGCTTGTTGACGATCAACACGCCATCGCGCTCGGCTTGCTCAAGCAAGTAGGTCGAGTACACGAATTCCATGTCGAAGGGCGGGTCCTTGCGCATCAGGATCACGTCCAGATCGCTCAGGGCCGTGTCGGTCTCGGCGTCCAGCTCAAACCATTTTTCCGGGTTGGCGAACACCTTGAGCGGCTTCATCCGTGCGCGGGCCTTGCCTTCATTCAGGTAAAGGTCCTGCTGTTCCATATAGAACAGGGTCCAGCCGCGATCCTGGGCGGCCAGCAACATGGCCAGCGAGCTATCCTTTTTATAGGAGATGCCCGCAATGGGGTCCATGACAATCCCGACTCGAACGCTCATGGCTAATTCCTCAAATAAATAGTGGGCGCAAAGGCTTTGAAAAGTGGCGCCAGAGTGGCGCTGAGTGTGGCCCCGGTCAAGGAAAAACCACCTGCTCCAGACTGCCTGGGGCCCTCCGATAGATTGAAGGTCGTGACTGTGCTAAAAAGGCTCGCAAGTACTTGCAGCCCTTGTCCATCAAGGCGTTGGGGTTTTAGGCCGCATAGTTGTAACAAAATGGGTCGCCGTGGCGATGGTAGAGCACATATGGAAAAGCATTCCAGCGCCTTGAAGGTGATGGTGATTGACGATTCAAAAACCATTCGCCGCACCGCCGAAACACTGCTGAAAAACGTGGGCTGCGAAGTCATTACCGCCATCGATGGTTTCGATGCGCTGGCCAAGATTGTCGACCATCATCCACACATCATCTTTGTCGACATCATGATGCCGCGGCTGGATGGCTATCAGACCTGCGCACTGATCAAGAGCAACCGGGCATTCAAATCGACCCCCGTGATCATGCTGTCGTCCAAGGACGGCCTGTTCGACAAGGCCAAGGGGCGGATTGTGGGTTCTGATCAATTTTTGACCAAGCCCTTCAGCCGCGATGAGCTGCTGAGCGCAATCAGGGCTCATGTGCCAGCCTTCAATATCGTACAAACTGCTCAATGACCCCGGCCAGCCGGCCAATCATCTTTTAAATGGGGAACACCATGGCTCGCATTCTGATCGTCGATGATTCGCCGACCGAAATGTACAAATTGACCGGCATGCTGGAAAAGCACGGCCATGAAGTACTCAAGGCTGAAAACGGCGCAGATGGCGTCGCACTGGCGCGTCAGGAAAAACCCGATGTGGTGTTGATGGATATCGTGATGCCGGGCCTCAATGGCTTTCAGGCCACCCGTCAACTGACCAAAGACCCCGAAACCAGCCACATCCCGGTGATCGTTGTGACCACCAAAGACCAGGAAACCGACATGGTCTGGGCACAGCGCCAGGGTGCCAAGGGCTATCTGACCAAGCCGGTGGACGAAGAAAAACTGATCCTGAAGGTGAAGAAAGTCCTGGAAGAAAACCCTCCAAAATGACGGCCACCCTATGCCAGGCTCTCTGACTGCCTTCGAACTGCTGCTTGAAATCGACCAGCGCTGTCGCTCGCTGGCGGCGGGCCTGGCGCCTGCGCCAACGCAGCTCGATACCTGGAGCGGTATCGGCTTTCGGATCGGCGAGCATTGTTTTGTGGCGCCGATGGGCGAAATTGCCGAAATCCTCCATGAACCGCGGTTCACCTTGTTGCCAGGAGTGAAACCCTGGGTCAAGGGCGTGGCCAATCTGCGCGGGCAACTGCTGCCGATCATGGACCTGTGCGGCTTTTTCGGGGTTGAGCTGTCGCCCTTGCGCAAGCAGCGCCGGGTGCTGGTGCTGGAATACAAAGACGTGTTTGTCGGGTTGCAGGTCGATGAAGTGCAGGGCATGCAGCACTTTGCCCACGCCGACCTCAAGACTGGCACGCAGGCATTGCCCCACCCCATGTTTGAGCCCTATGTGCAGGGCCATTTTGCCGGAGAGCACCCCTGGTGGGTGTTCAGCCCGTTTGCCCTGGCCCAGGCGCCGCAGTTCTGGGCGGTGGCAGTGTGAACCGGCAACGCTGTTTGCCTTCAGCTTTAAAACGGGATCTCAGGACCTGATCGATGACCACAGCCAATACCGCTAAACCAATGGAAGGGTCGCGCAGTCGTTCGCAGATCATCGTGCTTTTTATCGCCCTGATCGTGTTCATCATGCTGTTGTTCGCCAACTTTGCTTACCTCAACACCCAGTCCAACTACGACAAGCAATACATCAGCCACGCGGGTGAGTTGCGCGTCTTGTCCCAGCGCATCGCCAAGAACGCCACTGAAGCTGCCGCCGGTAAAGCCGCCGCGTTCAAGCTGTTGATTGATGCGCGCAACGATTTCAGCCAGCGCTGGGGTTATCTGAAAAAAGGCGATCCGGTCACCGGCCTGCCCCCCGCGCCCCCTGCCGTGCACAAGGAAATGCAGGCAGTCCAGCGGGACTGGGAGCTGCTGCTGAACAACGTCAATGCCATCTTGGCCAGCGAGCAAACCGTACTGTCGCTGCATCAGGTGGCCGCGACGCTGGCCGAGACCGTGCCGCAGTTGCAGGTCGAATACGAAAAAGTCGTCGAGATCCTCCTGCAGCGTGGCGCACCCGCCAGCCAGGTGGCGTTGGCCCAACGTCAGTCATTGTTGGCCGAGCGGATATTGGGTGCGGTCAATACGGTGCTGGCCGGCGACGAAAATGCCGCCCAGGCGGCCGGAGCCTTCGGGCGGGATGCCAACCGCTTCGGGCAAGTGCTTAACGGCATGCTGGAGGGTAGCGTCGGGCTGAGAATTTCTCAGGTCGAAGACAAGGACGCTCGCGCTCGCCTGCAGGAGATTTCGGAGCTGTTCCAGTTTGTCTCCGGGTCGGTGGATGAAATCCTCGAAACCTCGCCGCAGCTGTTCCACGTGCGCGAAGCCGCGAATAATATTTTCAGCCTGTCGCAAACCCTGCTCGACGAGGCGTCGAGCCTGGCCAACAGCTTTGAAAACCTTGCCACCGGGCGTTCGCTCGACATCATTGGCGGTTACGTCTTGGGCCTGCTGGCCCTGGCTTCGATCATCCTGATCGGCTTGGTGATGGTGCGTGAAACCAATCGGCAACTGCGCGAAACCGCCGAAAAGAACGAGCGCAACCAGACAGCGATCATGCGTTTGCTGGACGAGATTGCCGACCTCGCCGACGGCGACCTGACCGTGACCGCCTCGGTGACGGAGGACTTCACGGGGGCCATCGCCGACTCGATCAATTACTCCATCGACCAGTTGCGCGAGCTGGTGGCGACCATCAACCTCACGGCGGGCCAGGTGGCAGCAGCCGTGCAAGAAACCCAGGCCACCGCCATGCAGCTGGCCGAGGCCTCAGAACATCAGGCCCAGCAAATCGCCGAGGCGTCGGGGGCGATCCAGCAAATGGCCCACTCCATCGACCAGGTGTCGGCCAACGCCTCCGAATCTTCGGCGGTGGCCGAGCGCTCCGTGGCCATTGCCAACAAAGGCAACGAAGTGGTGCACAACACCATTCATGGCATGGACAACATTCGTGAGCAGATCCAGGACACGGCCAAGCGGATTAAGCGTTTGGGTGAGTCTTCCCAGGAAATCGGCGACATTGTCAGCCTGATTGATGACATTGCTGACCAAACCAATATTCTTGCCCTCAACGCGGCAATTCAGGCCTCGATGGCCGGGGATGCCGGGCGCGGGTTTGCCGTGGTGGCCGACGAAGTGCAGCGCCTGGCCGAGCGTTCGTCAGCGGCAACGCGCCAGATAGAAACCCTGGTGCGGGCGATTCAGGCCGACACCAACGAGGCGGTGATTTCCATGGAGCAAACCACCAGCGAAGTGGTGCGCGGTGCCCGCCTGGCCCATGACGCCGGTGTGGCGCTGGAAGAGATCGAAGGCGTGTCGCAAAACCTCGCCGATCTGATTCAAAGCATCTCCAATGCGGCGCAACAGCAGACCACCTCGGCCGCGCAGATTTCCTTGACCATGAACGTGATTCAGCAAATCACCAATCAAACCTCGTCCGGCTCCACCGCGACCGCCGACAGCATTGGCAACCTGGCCAAAATGGCCAGCCAGCTGCGGCGCTCCGTGTCGGGCTTCACCTTGCCCGCCCCGTCAAAAGATCGGGGGCCAAAGTAGTGCTGCGCAATTCTGACTGGAGTCGTTATGGTTGACCGGCACGACTATGTGGCCCTTGAGTGGGTTAAAGGCGAAATTGCCCACACCTTGAAACAGGCCACCCTGGCGCTGGACGCCTACGCGCAGCAGCCATCTGCCGACACGCTGGCTCAGTGCCTGGCATGCATTCACCAAGTGCATGGCAGCTTGCTGATGGTCGAATTCTACGGTGCCGCCTTGCTGGCCGAAGAGATGGAGCAACTGGTGATTGCCCTGCAGCAGGGCCGCGTCAGCCAGCTTGATGAAGCTCTGCGCTTATTGCATCAAGCCTTCAGCCAATTGCCCTTGTACCTGGACCGTGTGCACAGCGCCCGGCGGGACTGGCCATTGGTAGTGTTGCCGTTGCTCAACGATTTGCGTACCGCCCGTGGCGAAGCACTGCTCTCGGAAACCAGCCTGTTCAGCCCGCCCTTGCAGGTGTTGCCTGCTCTGGACGCGGCCGAGCTGGCCCGGTTGGCGCCGGCTGAATTGCCGCGTCAGTTGCGCACGCTGCGCCACAGCTTGCAGGCCGCGTTTCTGGGTTTGCGCCGCGGGGAGGCGGTACAGGCCAACCTGGAGCAGATGGCCGGTGTGTTCGCGCAGCTTCAAACCCTGTGCCAGGGTTCGCCGCTCAACGCCTTGTGGAAAATCGCCGCAGCGCTGGTGGACGGCATGCTCAAAGGCCGGGTGCCCAACAGCCCGGCCCTGCGCAGTCTGCTGAAAAAATCCGACAAAGAACTCAAGCGCCTGCTGGAGCAGGGCATGGTGGCTGTCAACCAGCCCGCGCCCGAAGAACTGCTCACCAGCCTGCTGTTTTACATCGCCAAGGCCGAGCACCCGACCTCGAAAATGCTCGCGTTGAAAAACCACTACGAGCTGGACGAAGCCATGCCTGATGCGGCGATGGTCGATGAAGAGCGGGCGCGGCTGGCCGGCCCTGACCGCGATGCGATGCGCTCAGTGGTGGCGGCATTGTGCGAAGAGCTGGTGCGGGTCAAGGAGCGCCTTGACCTGTTTGTGCGCAGCGACCGCTCGCACGTCTCGGAGCTGAGCAGCCTGATGGCGCCCCTGCGCCAGATCGCCGACACCCTGGCCGTGCTGGGTTTTGGTCAGCCGCGCAAAGTCATCATCGACCAGCTGGCGGTGGTTCAGAGCCTGGCCCAGGGCCAGCGTGAACCCTCCGACGCCGTGCTGATGGACGTCGCGGCCGCCTTGCTCTACGTCGAAGCCACTCTGGCGGGCATGGTCGGCAGCGTTGAGCCTTCGCAGCGCGAAGAGAGCCGCTTGCCCACCACCGACCTGATGCAAATCCATCAGTTGGTGATCAAGGAGTCGCGGATTGGCCTGGAAGAAGTCAGAGACCTGATCACCGACTACCTGGCGGCGGACCATGACCGCCAGCACTTGCAGTCCGTGCCCGGGCTGCTGACGCAAATCCGCGGTGCATTGGCGATGATCCCGCTGAGCCGCGCCGCCAGCATGCTGCAAGCCTGTCATGACTATCTGTGCGAGCACGTGCTGCAGGGACCGGACAGCCCCACCGAGCAGCAAATGGATCATCTGGCCGAAGCGCTGATCAGCATCGAGTATTACCTGGAACGTCTGGCCCAGGACCCCGGAGCTGCGGGCGAGCGGGTGCTGGATCGGGCTCAAGGCTGCCTCACCGAACTGGGGTACGCCCCGGCAAGGCTTGCTGCGCCGTTGTTCGAGGACGTGCCCGGGCCCGCAGCGCGGGGGGACATGCCGCCCGACGACCCGCGGATTGCGCAAAGCCTGGCCCAGGCACTGGCCAGCCCGCTGTCGGCGCTCAACCCGCCTGCGCAACACATGCCCACCAGCCTGCTGCCGCCGCCGGTGGATGAAGAGCCGCTGGATGAAGAGTTGCTGGAAGTCTTTCTGGAAGAGACCGATGAAGTACTGATCACGTTGCACGATTTCTTGCCGCAATGGGTCGCCAACCCGGCGGACAGCGCCGCGCTGTCGCAGCTGCGGCGCGGCTTCCACACCCTCAAGGGCAGCGGGCGCATGGTGCGGGCCCTGGTCCTGGCCGAACTGGCATGGGCGGTGGAGAACCTGTTGAACCGGGTGATCGAAGGCAGCGTGGCACCGGGGCCACAGATCTATCAACTGCTGGAAAACACGCTGGTGATGTTGCCGGAGCTGATCCAGGCGTTTGCCGAGCAAAGCCAGCGTCAGCGTGAAGACGTCGACCAGCTGGCCGCGCGGGCCCATCACCTGTCCCGGGGTGAGCCGCAACCGCTGCTGCTCGCCCAGGACGCCAGCAGCTTCGACCCGCAGTTGCTGGATATCTTCCGACAGGAAGCGCAAGCCCACCTTGAGCGTCTTGACCGCTTTCTGGATCAGGCCCGCGGGCAACTGCCGTTGTACGCCAGTGATGATCTACAGCTGGCGATGCACACCCTCAAAGGCAGTGCGCACATGGCGGGTGTGGTGCGCATGGCCGAACTGGCCGCACCGATGGATCACCTGGTGCGTGAATACAAGGCCCATCACATTGCCTTGGGGCAGGATGAGATTGCGTTGCTGCTGGAGGCCGACGGCCTGCTGCATCGTGGTCTCAAGCAACTGGACCTTGACCCGCTGGCCGAAATCCACGGTGCCCGTTCCTTGATTGAACGCACTGAGCAACTGATCGCCAGGCGGCTGGAAGCCTTGCTCAATGCGCCTGCAAGCCACTGGGTGGCCAAGCGCGATCCACAGCGCATCAGCGAGTTTCTGGCCCAGAGCATGGACATCCTGTTTGATGCCGAAGACCTGCTGAAAAACTGGCAGCAGAACCCCCATCAGCGCGACGGGCTCGACACCCTGCTGAACGAGTTGACCACCTTGGCCGAGTCCGCGCACCTGCTGGACTTGCAGCCCATTGATGCGCTGTGCGAAGCCTTGCTTGACCTGTATGGCGCAGTTGAAGAAAGCAGCCTGGCGGTCAGTGAACGTTTTTTTCAGGCTGCCGATGACGCCCACGAAGGGCTGATCAACATGCTTGACCAACTGGCGGCGGGGCAGGAAATCATCCCTCAACCGGAGCTGATCCAGACGTTGCACGCGCTGCTGCATGAAGGGCTGGCCCCCGATGCCACGGGGCTGATTCGCCGAGATGGCGGCCAGACCCTGGACATCACTGAACTGGGCGCCGCCACCGAGCAACTGGGAGCCGGGCAGGACGATGAGTTCGACGAAGAGATCGTCGAAATTTTCCTCGAAGAGGCGGTGGATATTCTCGAAAGTGCCGGGCAGAGCCTGCAGCACTGGTTGAGCGCTCCTGACAGCCTGGCGTCGTTGTCTTCCTTGCAGCGCGACTTGCACACCCTCAAGGGGGGGGCGCGCATGGCCGGGATCGAGCCGATTGCCGAGCTCGCCCATGAACTGGAACATCTATACGAAGGCCTGCTGGACCGGCGCCTGAACGAGAGCCCGGCCCTGGGCCGCTTGCTTGAGCGCAGCCATGCGCAACTGGCGGTGATGCTTGAGCAACTGGAACACCAGCAACCCTTGCGCGAGCCTTACGAACTGATCGAGGCCATCCGCGGGTTCCGTCTTTATAGCCATTCGCCTGCCGAGCCGAGCAGCAGCGCGGCCGAGCCCGAGGGTGCGCAAAGCGGTGGCGACCGGGAGCTGCAGGACATCTTCCTCGATGAAGCCTTCGATATCCTCGAAAGCTCGGGGGCTGCCCTGTTGCGCTGGCAAGCCGACCCGCAGAACCACCTTGAGGTCGAAAACCTGCTGCGTGACCTGCACACCCTCAAAGGCGGTGCCCGCATGGTTGAGGTCGCCGCCATTGGTGACTTGGCCCACGAACTTGAAACTCTCTTCGAAGACATCTCCGTAGGGTTTCTGGCACCCAGTGCCGATCTGTTTGTGTTGTTGCAGCGCTGCCATGACCAGCTTGCGCAAATGTTTGATGCGCTGCGCAGCGGTCAGCCGCTGCCCTCGCCCCAAACACTGATCGAGCGGATCCGCCAGATTGAACGCAGCTCCCGGCAGGAGACTGCGACCAGCCCGCCACCTGCGCCGCACAAGCCCGAGCCTGCTGGCGGGCAATTGGCCGAAGGTGAGCGCACCGGACTGGACACCCTCAAGGTGCCGGCAGAGCTGCTGGAAGATCTGGTCAACCTGGCAGGTGAGGCCTCGATCATCCGTGGTCGCATCGAGCAGCAGGTCAACGATGGTCAGGTGGCGCTTAACGAAATGCAGACCACGCTTGAACGGATGCAGGACCAACTGCGCCGTCTCGACAGCGAAACCCAGGGCCGCCTGCACAGCCGCCCGCACATCGAAGCCGACGGTGTGGCCTATGACGAATTCGACCCGCTGGAAATGGACCACCATTCCCTGCTGCAACAACTGTCCCGTGCCCTGTTTGAATCGGCCTCGGACTTGCTCGACCTCAAGGCCACACTGGCGGCACGTACCCAGGACGCCCATGGCCTGCTGCAAAAACAGGCCCGGGTGAACACCCAGTTGCAAGAAGGCCTGATGGGCACGCGCATGGTGCCGTTCGAGCGCGTGTTGCCGCGCCTCAAACGGGTCGTGCGCCAGGTGGCCAGCGAACTGGGCAAGCAGGTTGAGTTCAGCGTGATCAATGCCGAAGCCGAAATCGACCGCAACGTTCTGGAGCGCATGGTTGCGCCGTTGGAACACATGTTGCGCAACGCCGTCGATCACGGCCTCGAGCCTGCCGGCATCCGCCAGGACAGTGGCAAGCCGGAGCGCGGGCTGATCAGCCTGGAGCTGTCGCATGAAGGCGGCGACGTGGTGTTCGACATGCGCGACGATGGCGCCGGAGTGCCCCTTGAAGCCGTGCGCCGCAAAGCCATTTTGCGCGGCCTGCTGGACCCCGATGCGCCGGCCAGCGACCGCGAGGTGCTGCAGTTCATCCTGCAGCCGGGGTTCTCCACCGCAGAAAAAATCACCCAGATCTCCGGGCGCGGCGTCGGCATGGACGTGGTTCACGAAGAAGTGCGCCAGCTGGGCGGTAGCATGACCATCGACTCGGTGGTCGGGCAGGGCGTGCACTTTCAGATTCGCCTGCCGTTCAGTGTCTCGCTCAACCGCGCGTTGATGGTGCAATGCGCCGACGAGCAATACGCCATCGCGCTCGATACCGTCGAAGGCATCGTGCGTGTGATGCCCAATGAGCTGGAAGGCTATTACCAGCTCAACCCGCCGCTGTATCACTACGGCGGGCAAACCTACGAATTGCGTTACCTGGGCGAGCTGTTGCAAACCGTGGGCAAACCCAAGCTTGTGGGCGAAAGCCATTCGTTGCCGGTGTTGCTGGTGCATTGCCAGGATCAGCGCGTGGCGTTGCAAGTCGACGCCTTGGCGGGCTCGCGTGAAATCGTGGTCAAAAGCCTCGGCCCGCAATTCACCGGGGTGCAAGGTTTGTCGGGTGCGACCATTCTGGGGGATGGCCGGGTGGTGCTGATCCTCGATCTGCTGGCCTACATTCGCGCCCATCAGGCGCGTCAGCCGCTACAGCGGGCCCATCACGAAGCGGTCGGGGCGCTGGAGTTCACCCCGGCGGTACGCCCGCCGCTGGTGCTGGTGGTCGACGACTCGGTCACGGTGCGCAAAGTCACCAGCCGGCTGCTGGAACGCAACGGCATGAACGTCATCACGGCCAAGGACGGGGTGGATGCCATGAGCGTGCTGGAAGAACACACCCCTGACCTGATGCTGCTGGACATTGAAATGCCGCGCATGGATGGCTTCGAAGTCGCCACCCGCGTGCGCAACAACCCGCGCCTCAAAGACTTGCCGATCATCATGATCACCTCGCGCACTGGGCAAAAACACCAGAACCGGGCGATGGCGATTGGCGTCAACGATTACCTGGGCAAGCCGTACCAAGAGTCGGTGCTGCTGGAACGCATCGCCTACTGGAGCAACTTTCATGCTTGACCATCGCGTGGGCAGCCTGACCGGCCTGCTGTTACCGCTTGCGGATCGCTACCTGCTGCTGCCCAACGTCGCCATTGCCGAACTGATCGGCTGGCAGCGCGGCGAACCCAGCAGCGACTCCCCGCCCTGGCACCTGCGCCAGATCACCTGGCGCGAGCACCGACTGCCGCTGATCAGCTTCGAAGCGGCGTGTGGCAGCCCGCTGGTGATAGGCGAGCGGGCGCGCATCGTCATCCTCAATACCCTGAGCGGCGACCCTGAACTCAAATTCATCGCCATGGTGGTGCAGGGCATTCCGCGTTCCTACAAAGTGGACAGCCAATTGAGCTTTGTCGACGTACCGCTATGCCCGCTGGAGCGTGCGGCGGTGCAGGTGGGGGATCACGTGGCAAAGATCCCGGACTTGCTGGCGCTGGAGCGGTTGGTGCGCGGTGAGAGCGCCTTGTAGCCGCTGACGCGTCTGAGCGGCACAAAACATGTGGGAGCGAGCCTGTGCAAGGCTGGTTTTCGACGAATGCAGCATTGCCCTTTAAGTTCGCAACCTTGACCCTTATCTCGTATCAAAGTGACACGGTCGCACAATCAGTTCTTGAGGATGTTGCACATGTATCACGGTGAAAAGCTCAATGCCTGGACCCATCTGGTGGGTGCGATTGCGGCAGCAGTGGGCAGTATTTGGTTGCTGGTGATGGCGTGCCTCGATGGCAGCCCGCAGAAGATTGTGAGCGTCGCGATTTATGGCGTCACGCTGGTGTTGTTGTACAGCGTTTCAACCGTCTACCACAGCGTGCGCGGGCGCTCGAAGGTGATCATGCAGAAGTTCGATCATCTGTCGATTTACCTGCTGATCGCCGGCAGTTACACGCCGTTTTGCCTGGTTACCCTGCATGGAGCCTGGGGCTGGTCGCTGTTCGGGATTGTGTGGGGCATGGCGGTGATCGGCATGCTGCAGGAGATCAAGCCCCGCTCCGAGGCGCGCATTCTGTCGATCGTGATTTACGCGGTGATGGGCTGGATCGTGCTGGTGGCCGTCAAGCCGTTGCTGGCGGCGCTGGGCACCGCCGGCTTTATATGGCTGGCCACGGGCGGAGTGATGTACACCGTGGGGATCATCTTTTTTGCCCTGGATCACCGCCTGCGCCATGCCCACGGCATTTGGCACCTGTTCGTGATTACAGGCAGCCTGCTGCATTTTGTGGCCATCGCGCGTTACGTGATCTGACTCAGGGCAACTAAGCTTGCGGCTTGGGTTTTTTGGTGTCACTGCGAATCTGCGCATGACTGATCAGGGCAAAGATAAAGCTGCCACCGATGATATTGCCGGCCAGGGTCGGGCCGGCAAATATCAGCCAGAAGTCTTTCCATGGCAGCTCGCCGGCAAACACCAGATACGACACTTCGGCCGTACCGACCACGATGTGGGTGAAGTCGCCCAGCGCCATCAGGTAGGTGATGAGGATGATGATCCACATCTTGGCGCTCTCCATGGACGGGATCATCCACACCATCGTCGCGATCATCCAGCCCGAGATGATGCCCTTGGAAAACATCTGACTGACGTCGTTCTCCATGACCTTGTGCCCTATTTCCAGGAAAGCCTTGTCGGTCTGGGTGTCGAAAATCGGCAAGTGCAACATCACATAAGCCACCAGCAAGGTGCCTATCAGGTTGCCCACCAGCACCACAGCCCACAATCGGAGCAGACGCCCGAAATTGCTCAGCGTGGGTTTGCTCATGATCGGCAGTACGGCAGTCAGGGTATTTTCGGTGAACAATTGCTGGCGGGAGAGGATGACGGCCAAAAAGCCGGCGCAGTAGCCGAAGCTGGCGATGACCTTGAAGGCTTCGCCGCTGGGCAGGCGCGAGTTGAGCAACCCCATGGCCATAAGCGACAGGCCCATCGTGAGCCCGGCGGCCAGTGCCGACCAGAACAGGGCGGCGATGCTGCGCTCCAGCTCCTGATCACCCTGCAAACGAATGATTTCGTGCAGGACCGCTGCGCGCGGAGGCTGGTTTTTGGTGACGTCGTGCTTTTCTTCAGCCGACAGGTTGGGGGTTTTGCCGCTGTTTTGGGTGTCCATGAGGTGTCATGACCGTTGGCGTGTGTAAGCGTACGACACGCGCGGGGGCCAGCTGTTCACTCATGCCTGTGGGAGTTGGCTTGCCAGCGATGCAAACGGCCAGAGAGACCTTGGTCATGCATTCGCCGGCAAGCCGGCTCCCACAAAGCCCGGGGGGGTTATTCAGTCTTTCTTTTCATCGTCGAACTGATCTTTGACGTACTTGATTTCAGTGCGCCCGTGCGGCGCCGGCAGGCCGTCTTCGCCCAGATTGACGAAGACCATTTTGTCGACGGTCAGGATGCTTTTGCGGGTGATCTTGTTGCGCACTTCGCAGGTCAGGGTGATCGAGGTGCGGCCGAATTCGGTGGCGGTGATGCCCAGCTCGATGATGTCGCCCTGGCGTGAGGCGCTGACAAAGTTGATTTCGGAGATGTATTTGGTGACCACGCGCTGGTTGCCCAGCTGGACGATGGCGTAGATCGCGGCTTCTTCGTCGATCCAGCGCAGCAGGCTGCCACCGAACAGGGTGCCGTTGGGATTGAGGTCTTCGGGTTTAACCCATTTGCGGGTGTGAAAATTCATATTCGCTCCTGACCGTCTTGCCTTAGATGCCGGCCATGATGTCAGACCACGGCCCAGAGCTCTATCAAGCTTCGACTATGGTCTCGATTAAGCAAATTAAAATGCCGTGGATAAATCCTTGGGAACATCGGCGCGGATGGCTATAATCACCCCCGCTTCAAAACGGTCATTTTTACCCGGTACCGTTCCCGCCACCTGTCCGAGGGGCGCTGCAGCAGGTTCAACCTGTCAGGCTCGGATGGGGCGTTGTTTGTTCAGGGCTCCCTGTTCAGGCACTAAACGCACAACGGCGCCCATTCGCGATTAAACGAATGGAGGCTCTTGATGAGCGCTGTAAACACGCCTGCAGGTTTTACCGACTATAAAGTCGCTGATATGTCCCTCGCCCCATGGGGCCGTCGCGAAACGTTCATCGCCGAGTCCGAAATGCCGGCCCTGATGGGTCTGCGTCGCCGTTATGCCGCAGAACAACCGCTCAAGGGCGCGAAGATTCTGGGCTGCATCCACATGACCATCCAGACTGCCGTACTGATCGAAACCCTGGTTGCCCTGGGTGCCGAAGTGCGTTGGTCCTCGTGCAACATCTTCTCGACTCAGGATCAGGCTGCTGCCGCGATCGCTGCTGCCGGCATCGCGGTTTTCGCCTGGAAAGGCGAGACCGAAGAAGAGTACGAGTGGTGCCTTGAGCAGACCATCCTCAAAGATGGCGAGCCTTGGGACGCCAACATGATCCTCGACGACGGCGGCGACCTGACCGAGCTGCTGCACAAGAAATACCCGGCCATGCTGAAAAAGATCCACGGCGTGACTGAAGAAACCACCACCGGCGTACACCGTCTGCTGGACATGCTGGCCAAAGGCGAGCTGATGATCCCTGCGATCAACGTGAACGACTCGGTCACCAAAAGCAAAAACGACAACAAGTACGGCTGCCGCCATAGCCTGAACGATGCCATCAAGCGTGGTACCGACCACCTGCTGTCCGGCAAGCAAGCGCTGGTCATCGGCTACGGTGACGTGGGCAAGGGCTCGGCCCAGTCCCTGCGTCAGGAAGGCATGATCGTTAAAGTGTCGGAAATCGACCCGATCTGCGCCATGCAAGCGTGCATGGACGGTTATGAAGTGGTTTCGCCGTTCATCAACGGCCAGAACGACGGTACCGCTGCCAGCATCGACGCGGCACTGCTGGGCAAGATCGACCTGATCGTGACCACCACCGGTAACGTCAATGTGTGCGACAAAAACATGCTGGCTGCGCTGAAAAAACGCGCTGTAGTGTGCAACATCGGCCACTTCGACAACGAAATCGACACAGCTTTCATGCGCAAGAACTGGGCATGGGAAGAAGTGAAGCCACAGGTTCACAAGGTTCACCGTACTGGCCTGGGCGAATTCGACCCACAGAACGACGACTACCTGATCCTGCTGGCCGAAGGCCGTCTGGTTAACCTGGGCAACGCCACAGGTCACCCAAGCCGCATCATGGACGGTTCGTTCGCCAACCAGGTTCTGGCTCAGATCTTCCTGTTCGCGCAGAAGTACGCTGACCTGCCGGCCGAGCTGCAAGCCGAGCGCCTGACTGTAGAAGTTCTGCCGAAGAAGCTGGACGAAGAAGTGGCCCTGGAAATGGTTCGCGGCTTCGGTGGCGTTGTGACGCAACTGACCAAGACTCAGGCCGACTACATCGGTGTGACCGTCGAAGGCCCGTTCAAGCCAGACGCTTACCGCTACTGATTAAAAAAGGCGGTCAGGCTTGCACTGACCGCCTTTTTTTTGTGTGAGAGTTCAGCGTCAGGGGGCGCCATAACCCCCCTTCGCGTACGCAAGGGTATTCCCATGTCTCAAGACCGTCGTTTCAGCTTCGAGTTCTTCCCGACCAAGACCGATGCTGGACATGAAAAACTGATGAACACGGCTCGCCAACTGGCGACCTACAACCCGGATTTTTTCTCCTGCACCTATGGTGCCGGTGGCTCGACCCGCGACCGCACGATCAATACCGTGCTGCAGCTGGAGAGCGAAGTAAAAGTGCCTGCCGCTCCGCATTTGTCGTGCGTGGGTGACAGCAAGGCCGATTTGCGCGGCCTGCTGGCCCAGTACAAGGCCGCGGGCATCAAGCGCATTGTTGCACTGCGTGGCGACCTGCCTTCGGGTATGGGCATGGCCAGCGGCGAGTTGCGCTACGCCAATGACCTGGTGAGCTTCATTCGTGAAGAAACCGGCGATCACTTCCATATCGAAGTGGCGGCTTACCCGGAGATGCACCCGCAAGCGCGCAACTTCGAAGACGATATCAACAACTTCGTGCGTAAAGCCAACGCGGGCGCCGACAGTGCGATCACCCAGTATTTCTTCAACGCCGACAGTTACTTCCGTTTTGTCGAGCGCGTGGAAGCTGCGGGCGTGATGATCCCTGTCGTGCCGGGCATCATGCCGATCACCAACTACAGCAAGCTGGCGCGTTTCTCTGACGCCTGCGGCGCCGAAATCCCGCGCTGGATTCGCAAGCAACTTGAAGCCTACGGCGACGATACGCAGAGCATCCAGGCGTTTGGCGAACAGGTGATCAGCGAAATGTGCGCACGCCTGCTGGACGGCGGCGCCCCAGGGTTGCACTTCTATACCCTCAACCAGGCCGATCCGAGCCTGGCGATCTGGAACAACCTCAAGCTGCCGCGGTAAAACATAGTTGCAACGCCTCTCTCTGTGGGAGCGGGCTTGCTCGCGATTGTATCGACGCGATCTATCTGGTGGCCCGCGTCGGCTGCATCGCGAGCAAGCCCGTTCCCACAGTTGTACACCACCACCATTAGCCGTTGGGCAGCATGAAATCGGCGCGCCGTGATTGCTCTGTTATACTCCGGCCTTTCCGCCAGGCTTACGCCCGGCCGCTCGTCCTTGTACAAGTCACTCAACCCCGCTACTGCGCAGCTCTTGCCCGCGCGAGCGGTGCGAATGAGCCTTGTGGACTGGAGCAGGACCGGACGGGATTGCGTCACCTTAAACGCCATTCACGCCAGGCAAGACTATCCCTTTGGGCCAAGCCCTAACTAGAACAGGATTTCTCATGTCCTTTGCTTCCCTCGGTCTCTCCGAGGCTTTAGTCCGCGCCATTGAAGCTGCGGGCTATACCGAGCCTACTCCGGTGCAACAGCGGGCCATTCCCGCCGTGTTGCAAGGTCGCGACCTGATGGTTGCGGCTCAGACAGGTACTGGTAAAACCGGCGGCTTCGCTCTTCCGATTCTGGAAAAGCTGTTCCCCAACGGCCACCCGGACAAATCCCAGCGTCACGGCCCACGCCAGCCACGCGTCCTGGTCCTGACCCCGACTCGCGAACTGGCCGCCCAGGTGCACGAGAGCTTCAAGCTCTATGCCCGCGACTTGAAGTTCGTCAGCGCCTGTGTTTTCGGCGGTGTTGGCACCAACCCGCAGGTTCAAGCCCTGGCTCGCGGTGTTGACGTACTGGTTGCCTGCCCGGGTCGTTTGCTCGATCTGGCCGGTCAAGGCAGTGTTGACCTGTCCCACGTTGAAATCCTGGTGCTCGATGAAGCCGACCGGATGCTCGACATGGGCTTCGTTCACGACGTGAAGAAAGTTCTCGCCCGTCTGCCGTCCAAGCGTCAAAACCTGCTGTTTTCGGCGACGTTCTCCAAGGACATCACCGATCTGGCCGGCAAGCTGCTGCGCAACCCGGAACGCATCGAAGTTACGCCGCCGAACACCACGGTAGAGCGTATCGAACAGCGCGTTTTCCGTCTGCCGGCCACGCACAAGCGTGCCCTGTTGGCGCATTTGATCACCGCAGGCGCCTGGGAACAGGTGCTGGTGTTCACCCGCACCAAACACGGCGCCAACCGTCTGGCCGAATACCTGGACAAGCACGGCCTCAGCGCTGTGGCCATCCACGGTAACAAGAGCCAGAACGCACGGACCAAAGCCCTGGCCGACTTCAAGGCCGGTGCCGTACGTATCCTGGTAGCTACCGACATCGCCGCTCGCGGTCTGGATATCGATCAGCTGCCGCACGTGGTCAACTTCGAGCTGCCAAACGTCGATGAAGACTACGTTCACCGTATCGGCCGTACTGGCCGTGCCGGTCGTTCGGGCGAGGCGATCTCGCTGGTAGCTCCGGACGAAGAAAAACTGCTGAAAAGCATCGAGCGCATGACCAAGCAGAAAATCGCCGATGGCGACCTGATGGGTTTTGACTCCAGCACCGTCGAGGCCGAAAAGCCTGAAGTGCGCGAGCGTCCGGATGTGCGTAACCCGCGCAACCCGCCACGCGGCCCACGCGGCGACGGTCCGGGTAACCCGGGCGGTGGCGGCGGTCGTAAAGACAAAGGCAAGGAAAAGAGCAAAGAGAAGCCGGCGGCTGCTCGCAGCGAGCGTCCTGCTCGTGAGCAAAAGCCACGCGAAGCTCAGCCTGCCCGCGAACAGCGTCAGCCAGCACCTCGCTCGGAGGCCAATGCCAACCGCGCGCCGGACGAGTTCCGCGATGACGATGTGGATAACTTTGGTAACCGCGCTGATTACGTCAGCCCGTACCAGAACAAGAACAACCAGGGCCGTGGTCGCCGCCCGGGTGCTCCGGCAACCGGCACTGGCACTGGCACAGCGCCAGCCGCCCGTACCGGTGGCCGTCAAAATGCCCCGCGTACTGGCACCGGCGCCAGCACTGGCACCCCGCCAGCCAAGCGCAGTGGCCCACGTAGCGGCGCCCCGCGTGACGGTCAAGCCCGTCGCGACAACCGCCCGGCCCGTGACGATGCCCGTCAAGAGCCAGCGGTTAAAGGCCCACGTGAGAATCAGCCGAAGATCATGCACAAGGAGTCGAAAAGCGATCGCTTCCCGACACCTGAGCAGCTCGATCAACTGCCGAACCGTCCTCGTGGCGAAAAGCCTGCGCTGTTGACTCGTAACCGCTGAGTCAAGTCAAAAGCCCCTCACCCCACGCACTCCCTTTGGGGGAGGGCTGGGGGTGAGGGGCTTTTGATTCGCGCACAAAAAACGCCCCGGCTCTCGCAAGCCGGGGCGTTTTTTTTAGCCGTATAAAAGCGCTATTACTTGGCCTTCACGCCTTCCAGCGAGATGTCCAGGGTCAGCGTCTGGTCTGCGCCCGGGCTCTTGATGCCGAAGTCGTTCAGGTTCACAGACGTGGTCGCGTTGAAGCCAGCGCGTTCGCCACCCCACGGGTCCTTGCCTTCGCCGTTGAACGTTGCCTTGAACGTCACTGGCTTGGTCACGCCGTGCAGGGTCAGGTCGCCTGTTACGTCAGCTGTTTTCTCGCCAGTCGGTACAACCTTGGTCGACTTGAAGGTCGCTTCCGGGTACTTGCTCACGTCCAGGAAATCTTTGCTGGCGATATGCTTGTCACGTTCTGCGTGGTTGGAGAACAGGCTTGCGGTTTTCAGGGTGACGTCAATTTTGCTGTCGGCAGGCTTGGCAGCATCCCACGAGAACGTGCCGCTCCAGTCCTTGAAAGTACCGTGAATGAAGCTGAAGCCCAGGTGGCTGACTTTCCAGTCGATAAAGGCGTGCTGGCCTTCCTTGTCGATGGTGTAGTCAGCAGCCATGGCCTGACCTGCGGTCAGCAGTGCAGTACCGAGAGCCAGCGCAGCGAGGGTCTTTTTCAACATATTTTCTATTCCTTTTGAGTTGAGGTTGGACATCAGGCTTTGCGCCCCAGCATACGAGCCAGGGTCGCATCACGATCTATAAAGTGGTGTTTCAAAGCGATCAGGCCATGCAGGCCGGCAAATACCACCACGGCCCAGGCCAGCCACAGATGCACGACACCGGCCACATCGGCCTGGTCCGGCAGGTTGGAAATCAGTGCAGGCACTTCAAACAGGCCGAATACCGGGATGCCCACGCCTTCGGCAGTGGAGATAAGGTAGCCGGCGATCATTACGGCAAACAAGCCCAGGTACAAAAAGCCATGGCCGAGTTTGGCGCCGATACGCGTCGCCCGGCTGTAGCTGGCCAGTGCCGGCGGGGCCGGGCTGAACCAGATCCATACAACCCGTAACAACATCACGGCGAGCAGCGTCAGACCAATGCTTTTATGCAGGTCGGGCGCTTCTTTGCGCCATGGGCTGTAATAGTCCAGACCTACCATCCACAAACCCAGGCCGAACAAGCCGAACACCGCCAAGGCAACGGTCCAATGCATGAAAATGCTGACCGCTCCATATCGGGAAGAAGAGTTACGTAGCTGCATTGCCAACATCCTGTAGGAACTTGAGCCTAAGACTAATGGTTTACCTATCGATTGAAAGCGCATTTTTTTGCTGCAAGGTATCGATAAATACGATCTGTAGCCTGTGAGGCCGATATTAAGCAAGCGTTAACAAGATTTAATGTCGCTCCTGCAGGCCGACCAGCGTCTTTAAGTTCAATACCTGAAATCGTAATGTGTTGTTACACGGTCGCGCATTGCTTAGGCTTGCGCGATTGTTTGCCCGCACACGCCGGGAGCCAGCGCCAGGAGAGTGGAAATGGGCCTGAATAATCAATGGATGCAGCGCGACCTTGCCGTGTTATGGCACCCCTGCACCCAAATGAAAGATCACGAGCAGCTGCCGTTGATCCCGATCAAGCGCGGCGAAGGCGTGTGGTTGGAAGACTTCGAAGGCAAGCGTTACCTGGATGCGGTGAGCTCCTGGTGGGTCAATGTGTTTGGCCACTGCAACCCGCGTATCAACCAGCGCATCAAGGATCAGGTCGACCAGCTGGAGCACGTGATTCTTGCCGGGTTCAGCCATCAGCCGGTGATTGAGCTGTCCGAGCGTCTGGTGAAGATGACGCCTGAAGGCCTGACCCGCTGTTTCTACGCCGATAACGGTTCGTCGTGCATCGAAGTCTCGCTGAAGATGAGCTTTCACTACTGGCTAAATCGCGGCCAGCCGGACAAAAAACGCTTTGTGACCCTGACCAACAGCTACCACGGCGAAACCATGGCGGCGATGTCGGTGGGTGACGTGCCGTTGTTCACCGAGACCTACAAGGCCTTGCTGCTCGACACCATCAAGGTACCGAGCCCCGATTGCTACCTGCGGCCTGAGGGCGTGAGCTGGGAAGAGCACTCGCGCACGATGTTTCTGGCCATGGAGCAGACCCTGGCCGAGAACCACGACACCGTCGCGGCAGTCATCGTCGAACCGCTGATCCAGGGCGCGGGCGGCATGCGCATGTATCACCCGGTGTACCTCACGTTGCTGCGTGAAGCCTGTGACCGTTACGGCGTGCACCTGATCCTCGACGAAATTGCGGTGGGCTTTGGCCGCACCGGCACCATGTTTGCCTGTGAGCAGGCCGGTATTACCCCGGACTTTCTGTGCCTGTCCAAGGCGTTAACCGGTGGCTACTTGCCGTTGGCTGCCTGCGTGACCACCGATGAGGTGTACAGCGCGTTCTACGACGACTACCCGACCTTGCGCGCCTTCCTGCATTCCCACAGCTACACAGGCAATCCGCTGGCGTGTGCGGCAGCCCTGGCGACGTTGGATATCTTCGAAGAAGACAACGTGATCGAGAACAACAAGGCCCTGGCCCAGCGCATGGCCAGTGCGACCGCGCATTTGGTTGACCATCCCCATGTATCCGAAGTGCGCCAGACCGGTATGGTTTTGGCCATCGAAATGGTCCAGGACAAAGCCAGCAAAACCGCTTACCCATGGCAGGAACGCCGAGGGCTGAAAGTCTTCCAGCATGCACTGGAGCGTGGTGCGCTGTTGCGTCCGCTGGGCAGCGTGGTGTATTTCTTGCCGCCTTACGTGATTACCCCGGAGCAGATCGACTTTTTGGCCGAAGTGGCCAGTGAAGGGATCGACATTGCGACCCGCAACACTATCAGCGTGGCCGTACCGTCGAACTTTCATCCGGACTTCCGCGACCCGGGTTAAACCGGGCACACCCTGAATCTCCTGTGGGAGCGAGCCTGCTCGTGATGCAGACGACGCGGTTTTAAGATGAACCGTGGTGATGCCATCGCGAGCATGCTCGCTCCCACAGTGACGTGTGATCAGCATTCGAACTTTCAGAGAACTTACATGAGATTGTCCCGCTTCTTTATCGACGCCCCCTTGAGTCTTGGTGAACATGAATTGCCTGAGGCTCAGGCGCATTACATTGGCCGCGTGCTGCGCATGTCGGAGGGCGATGCCCTGCAAGTGTTCGACGGCTCGGGTTACGAGTTTCAGGGGCGCTTGCTGGAAGTCGGCAAAAAACGCGTACGTGTGTTGCTGGACGAAACCTTCGCCGGGCAAATCGAGTCGCCATTGGCCATCCACTTGGGCCAGGGCCTGTCCCGTGGCGAGCGCATGGACTGGGCGATTCAAAAGGCTACCGAGCTGGGGGTGACTGAAATCACGCCGATCATGAGCGAGCGCTGCGAAGTGCGGCTCAAGGACGAGCGCGCCGACAAGCGACTGGCTCACTGGCGCCAGGTGGCGATCAGCGCCTGCGAGCAATGCGGCCGTTCACGGGTACCGGTGATTCATCCGCCGGTGTTGCTCGGCGACTGGATCAAAACCACCGAAGCGGATTTGAAGCTGGTATTGCACCCGGTGTCAGAACCCTTGGCCAGCCACGAGAAACCTGCGCGCCTGGCGTTCTTGATCGGCCCCGAAGGCGGCCTGACCGATAACGAAGTCGACCAGGCCCAGGCAGCCGGCTACCAGCCAGCGCGCCTTGGCCCGCGGGTGTTGCGCACCGAAACCGCCCCGGTTGTGGCCCTGGCCGTGGCGCAGCAGTTATGGGGTGATTTCTAAGTCAGCCTCACCCCTTTTTTGCTTTTGTGGGAGCGGGCTTGCTCGCGATTTGATCGACGCGGTTATCCAGATAAACCGCGGCACCTGCATCGCGAGCAAGCCCGCTCCCACAAAAGGCGTGGCTTCCAATTTCAGTCGTTTCGTACGACGTTTCTCTTTCATTCTCGTGAAACATCCGAGAAGATTCCGCTCGCTTGCGCCTGTTCAAATCGGGGAATAGTCTCGGCCGATCGCTGCAAAACAGCGGTCGGGTTTAGTCGCCCGGTTTATGAGCAAGGCGCAAGGCGCCACCTTAGTGAGGCGCTTTTTTTCGGCCCCGCTTTATGGTGGCCGTGCGCAGGGCGCCTTCGGGCGCGCCGGTTTCCGAGCTCACCGGTCGACTAACCTGCGTACGGCTGCCACCCATTCGTTTAGTCGCGACATGGTGGTAGCTCCCTAAATGAGCTTGGAGCTGAGCATGAAAAAAATCACCCCCGATCCCCCTGCTTTACCCCTCGATGCTGCTGACAGTCACGACCCGTTGCTGGACCGTGCCGCCGTCGAACGTGCGCTCAATTACTACCTGCAAAACCATAAGCCTCATCGCCCCATAGGCACGGCCATGCTGGCCATCCCGGACTGTGTCAATTCAGAAGCGGCTTTGGCCGAGGCGTCAGACTTGTTGCGCTGTGCGGGTGCCTGCGCGAATGAGGCGGGGAATGGCTTGAGCGGGCCTGCGCGCGATTTGGTGTTGTCGGTCATGCACTTGGTGGAGCTGGCCAAGGGTTATGTCGACAAGTCGCTGGACACGCTGGCAACGCACTGAAGCAGCACGCGCCTGAGTGCAGCAGGCGCGTCTTGGGACAGCTGGTTTGAAGGTGAGGGTGTAACGGACGACTTTTTTTGACGCCCTTACTCCACCGGATCACTCACCGGCGAGGCGATGATTTTCTTCAGCTCGGCAGTCATCGGAAACTCCAGGTTCAGGCCGTTGGGCGGGATTGGTTGCTCGAACCAGCGCTGGTAGATGCCGGTGATTTCTGCGGACTGATACAGGTCAGCCAGGGTCTTGTTGACCACTGCCAGGAACTGCGGGTCATCTTTGCGCACCATGCAGCTGTAGATTTCCCGGGATTGCTCATCCCCTACAACCACCCATTTGTGCGGATCACGGGCCTTGGCGCGTTCGCCGTAAAGCAGCGCGTCGTCCATGTAGAAGGCTACGGCGCGGCCGGTTTCGAGCATCTTGAATGCTTCGCCGTGGTCTTTGGCGCTGATCACGTTCATGCCCATCTTGTGGTCGGCGCTGTAGCTCTTGATAAAGCGCTCGTTGGTGGTACCCGCCGTGGTGACTACGTTTTTTTCGCGCAAGTCATCGAAGCCTTTGATGCCGCTGTCTTTGGCGGTCAGTAACTGGCCTTTGACGTAAATGAACCCATATGAAAATGCCACCTGCTTTTGCCGCTCGGCCGTTACGCCGGTTGAGCCGCATTCCAGGTCAACCGTACCGTTTTGCACCAGCGGGATGCGGGTTTGAGAGGTCACAAGGTTGTATTTGACCTTCAACGGCTTGTCGCCCACTTGATGCTGGATGCGTTCGACGATTTTGTTCGCCAGGTCCACCGAATAGCCCATCGGCTTACCGCTGTTATCACCGACATAAGAAAACGGCACCGAGGCATCGCGATAACCCAGGGTAATACTCCCGGAATCGGCGATTTTCTTGAGTGTGCCCTGCAGTGGGGCCTCATTGGCGTGCACGGTATGGCTGATCAACAGGCCCAGGGTGCAACTGATCAAGGTGAGTTTTTTCATTTTGTTTTTCCCCCTAAAACAGATTAATGACGTACAGCGATCACGCTTATTTCCACCAGCACCTGCGGCCGCGCCAGTTCGGCTTGCAGGGTAGTACGGGTGGGCGCCTTGCCTGCCGACAGCCAGGCTGACCACACGGTATTCATGGCCGCGAAGTCGCGCTGAATGTTTTGCAGGTAAATCGTGGCATTAAGAATGTGGTCCTTGTCGCTGCCGGTCTCGGCCAACAGAGCGTCGATCTTGCTCAAGACCTCTTGAGTCTGCGTCGTAATATCGTCGCTTTGCGTGGGAACTTGTCCGGACAGAAATACCAGCGCCTCGAAAGTCGCGGCGGCGCTCAAACGGTCATTGCTGTTGAAGCGGTGAATCGTCATCGGGCTTTCCTTCTTGTTGGGTGCCGCACTCAGGCGGCCAGGCCTTGCATATCAATGGACGTTTTACGTTGCGCAATCAGCTCGCTCAGCAGGCGCCCGCTGCCGCAGGCCAGGGTGAAGCCCAGTGCGCCGTGGCCCAGGTTGAGCCACAGGTTGCGATAGCCGCTGGCGCCAAGGATGGGCACGCCACTGGGTGTTGCAGGACGCATGCCGGCCCACTCGATGGCGTCGTTATAGTTGCCCGAGTCCGGGAAGGTACTGGCGGCCAGTTGGCGCATTTGCGCCAGGCGTTTGGGGTCCAGTGAAGCGTCGAAGCCGACGATGTCGACCATCGCGGCAATGCGCAATTGCTCGCCGATGCGGGCGTACACAATCTTGCGGTCGTAGTCGGTGATGCTCACTTGTGGTGCTTTTAGCGGGTCGTTCAGGGCCAGGGTGAGGCTGTAACCCTTGAGCGGATACAGTGGCAGCTTCAACCCCGGCAGGCGCAGGGCCGGGCTGTTGTGGCCGGCAGCGAGCACAAGCTGCTCGACCGCCAGCACTTCATCGCCCATTTCCACAGCCTGCACCGCACCGTTGGCATGCCGAAGCCGGGTGACGGTTTTACCCAGCTTGAAGGTGCAACGGCCACTGGCTTTCAAACGGGCGACCAGTTGCTGGCAGAAGGAGTGGCAATCACCGACTTCTTCACTGGGGGTGTAGATGCCGCCGACAAACGCGGACCCCTGCAGGCCCGGCTCCAGGCTGGCGCACTCGCTGGCGGACAGCGCTTGCTGAAATGAGTTGTGGATAACTTTTTTACGGGCTTTATCGAAGTTTGCGGGCTCACGGAACGCCACCAGTTTGCCGTTGCGCTGCCATGCGAAACCGTCCAGGTGATCTTCTTCGCGCCATTGCTGCAGCGTGGCTTGACTGAGCAGTGCCAGGCGCAGCAAGTGGGCACCATTGCGCTGATTGACCGAACTGCGACATGCCGCCATAAACGAGGCCAGCCAGCGCCATTGAGCCGGGTCCATGCGCGGGCGCAGTTTGAGTGGCGAGTCCCCGCGCAGCATCCAGCCCATTGCTTGCCAGGGCACCCCGGCATCGGCCAGCGGAGCCACATAGCGGTAGGAAAGCTGGCCGCCATTGGCGAAGCTGGTCTGGCTGCCCAGGGTTGGCTGAGCTTCGATCACGGTCACTTCAAAGCCGTCGCGCACCAGTGCATACGCCGTTGCCAGCCCGATAACACCCCCGCCGATGATGCACACTCGCTTTGCCATATCTGTCCTTAGCCCACTGTTGAACGGGCTTCAGGTTAGGGGCAGGTGACAGGCGGCGAACAATGAATAAAGATGGTCCTCCCATAAACAAAGGTTATGGACTGCTGCCATGCGCTTGCGTCATATCGAGGTGTTCCAGGCTATTCGCCAGACCGGTTCTGTCAGTGCGGCGGCGCAACTGCTGCATGTATCGCAGCCTGCGGTCAGCAAAGTGTTGCAGCATGCCGAGCAGCGACTGGGCTTTGCGCTGTTTTTACGTGTGCGCGGCAAACTCCAGCCGACCCCCGAGGCGCTGCTGCTGGAGCGTGAAGTCAACAAGGTGACTGAAAGCCTGCAAGGCGTGCAGCGTCTGGCCGAGAGCCTGCGGCGCGAACCGGGGCACCGGTTGCGTATCGGTAGCACGCCGGCATTGGCCCTGTCGTTGATGCCACCGGTGATCAGTGAGTGGACGCGCCGTTATCCTGATATCAGCTGTGAGCTGGTCAGTGCCCATAGTCGTGAGCTGATACAGAACCTGTTGATGCGCGAACTGGACGTGGCCCTGACCTTCAAGTTGCCTGACCATCCGGGGCTCAAGGCCCAGGCGTTGGCCCACGGTGTGCTGGTGGCGCTGGCACCGCGGGGGTTCTGGCCGGATGAAACCGAAGGCGTACCGCTGGCGCTGGAGGAACTGGCGAATGCTCCGATGATCGGGCTGAGCAGTGCCGATCCGCTGTTTGCGCATCTGGACAGCTACCTCAAGACTATTGACCCGCCGCCGCGTATCAGTATCGCCGTACAAACCTATTCGTTGGCGCGGGCGATGGTGGAGTCGGGTGCCGGGTTGACGGTGATTGATCCGTTTACGGCGTTGGGAGCTTCACGGGCGAGCACTTTGATCCGGCCATTGAGCCCGGCGCTGCCGATTACGCTGTATGCGCTGACCCGGGCGGACGAAGCCCCGGCGCATATGCTGGAAGGGTTGCTGCAACTGTTCGCTGAGCGGGCCAGCGAGCAGTTGCAGCGGTTGGCGGGCTGACCACATTTAAAAATGTGGGAGCGGGCTTGCTCGCGATGCAGCCAGCGCGGTGTGCCTGAGCCACCGCGTTGATGCAATCGCGGGCAAGCCCGCTCCCACAGGGTTTGGCGTTATTTCGGCAGCGCGTACACCACCACCTGATCCCCCACCTGATCTTTCATGATCGAGTTGCCGCCCGCGACAAACGCCACGTACTGCCGGCCCTTGTATTCATACACGGCGGGGTTGGCCACGGCGGGGGCCATGACGATGTCTGACCACAGCTCCTTGCCGTCTTCCAGCGCATAAGCCCGCACCTTGGCATCCATGGACGCGCCGATAAACACCACGCCACCTGCGGTCACTGCCGGGCCACCAATGGTTGGCGAGCCCATGCTCTCAGGCATGTACCAGCCGTATTGCTGGACCGCACCCATTGGACGGCGCCATTTCACATCACCGGTGCGCATGTCGATCGCCACGATTTCACCGAAAGGCGGCGCCCAGCAAGGCATGCCTGCCCAGTTCTGCGCGTTCAGCAGGCTCATCCCGAAAGGCGCGCCGATCTGCGGGTAGAACCCGTTTTCGTTGCCCGCGGTTTTCGGCTGTTTGTCGTAGGAAGCGCGATCCCACAGCTTGATCATCTGCACAATGTGCGAGGTGTTCACAATGGCGACCTGGCTGACCGGGTCAAATGCCACACCGCCCCATTGCACGCCCCCGGCACTGTCCGGATAGGCCAGTACGCCGTTGCCTTTGGTGCTGGGTGGCGAGTACATGCCGTTATATTCCAGGCCGTCCCACATTTTCGAGCACTGGCCAAAACCGACGATGTCGGCGATTTTCCAGATTGGCGGCTTTTTGGACTGGTCCATCAACGGTGCAGGTTTGGTCGGGAACGGTTGTGTCGGCGAGTAGACTTCCCCGGCCACGTCACCTTGTGGCACCGGGCGTTCTTCAATTGGCCACACGTCCTCACCGGTTCGGCGGTCAACCGTGAACAGGAAGCCCATTTTGGTTGCTTGCACCAACGCAGCCACGGGTTTGCCATTGACGGTAATGTCCATCAGCGTCGGCGCGGAGTTTATGTCGTAGTCCCACAAGTCGTGGTGAACCCACTGACGGGACCAGACAACCTTGCCCGTATTGATATCCAGAGCGGTGGTCGAGGTACCCAGCGGGATCGGTTTGGTCCGGTTGCCGCCCCAATAGTTGGGCGAAGGTGAGGACACGGGGATGTACAGCAAGCCCAGTGCCGGGTCGTATGACATGGCGGTCCAGATGTTGGCGGTACCGGTTTTACCTGCCTCTTCATCGGGGATCGGTTTGAACTCCCACTCCAGTGCGCCTGTACGGGCGTTGAGGGCAAACAGCGAGCCCGGCGACTCGACTTCATATTCCCAGTCTTTACCGGCCCAGCCGACGATCAGCTTGTCACCGATAACGGTAGGTGGTTGCAGCTGCGACAGCGGCCATTTGGCGTTGACGGTGTTCCATTGGTTGACGTCCACCACACCGTTCTTGCCGAAGCCTTCGCACGGCTTGCCGGTGTCGGCATCCACCGCATACAGCTGCGCGGTCATGTTGCCCAGATACACCATCTTCTGGCAGGCCACGCCCGCTTGCGGGGTCTTCTCCTGCCAATACGACACGCCGCGTGATTTGAGCGCGGGCTGTGTTTCGGCCACCAGTTGCGACTTGGTGTCGTAGGTCCACTTCTCTTTGCCGGTCTCTGGCTCCAGGGCGATGATCCGGTAAAAAGGCGTGCCGACGTACAGCGTGTCATTGGCAAAAATAGGGGTGGCGGACCAGACCGACGGCGGTATTTTGCCGGTGCCGGAGGACATGTCTCCGGTGAAGTACTGCCAGACCTTGGTCAGTTTGCCGACGTTGTCCTTGTTGATTTGAGTCAGTGGCGAATACTTCTGCGCACTCAGTTGTCCGTGAAAGCTGTCCCATTCCTTGCCGCTGGGAATGGGCAGTTTGGCGTCTTCGGCAGAGATGCTGGACGGCGCCAGCAACGGAGGTGGAACGGTGTAGGTGTCTTGCGCGTGGGCGTTGGAAACACCTGCCAGCAAGCACAGCGCCGGTGCAGTCAAAAGATGTTTTTTGATCCCGTTCATATCGCGCTCCTTGTTGGCTTGGCGCCAAAGGTTTCAATGACAACACCCACGGCGTAGACCACCAGAACGGCAACGGACCACCAGCCGTGCAGCAGGCTCGCGGCGAAAATCGTCCCGATTGCACCGGCCCAACTCAAAAAGATGACGAAGTTTCGCAGGCCTCCTGCCTTGGTTTGAACCAGCAGTACGCCCAAAATAAACAGCACGAATTCGGCAAGCATCGTTGTGATTGCCCCCCCGGAATCGGTTACGCCGGACAACGGGGTGAAGAATCGCCAGGCCGTAATGGCCAGGGCGACCAGGGCCGTAATGATCATGATGTAGGCACCGAGATGGCGCCTGGGCGGTGCATAGACAGCAGAAGTACTCATCCCTTTCTCCTTTCCGTTTCATGCCTTCAGGCATCAGGAGGGTGAGTGTAGCCAAGGCGGGAGAAAAGACAGGGAGGAAGCAAACGGCAGGAATCTTTGTGGGAGCGTCGCACCGACGCTCCCACAGGAATTGTGAGTGTCAGTGCGCTTGCTCAACCTCTGCCGGCGCATCCTTGGTCACGTGCCGCACCAGTTTGCCGATGGTCAAACCCTGGAACAGGATCGACGACAGCACCACGATGTAGGTGATGCTCAGGATAAGGTCGCGCTCCGGGCCCAGTGGCAAGGCCAGAGCCAGTGCCACCGAGACACCACCGCGCAGGCCGCCCCAGGTCAGGATGCGGATGGTGCCGCGGGGCACGGTGCGCCAGCGGCGCAGAAGTACAATGGCCGGGGCCACGGTCAACAGGCGCGAGAGCAAAATGGCCACGGCCAGTACGCTGGCAGCCAGCAAATGCAGCCACGAGAACGGCAGCAGCAACAGCTCCATGCCGATCAGCGCAAACAGCAGCGCATTCAGCATGTCATCGAGCAATTCCCAGAAGCCGTCCATGTAGCGACGGGTCATCTCGTTCATGGCCTTGTTGCGGCCCAGATTGCCGATGATCAGACCGGCGACCACCATCGCAATCGGCGCCGACACATGCAGCTCACTGGCCATGGCCGACCCGCCGATCACCAGTGCAAGGGTCAGCATCACTTCGATCTGGTATTGCTCGATGCTCTTGATCATCCGGTACACCAGGTAACCGATCAGACCACCGAACACCACGCCGCCAATGGCTTCGTGGACAAACAGCATCGCGGTGGCGCTCAGGCTCGGGGTTTCGCCCAGTTGCACAATGCCCAGCAACACGGTGAACACCACAACGGCAGTGCCGTCATTGAACAGGCTCTCGCCGACGATGGTGGTTTTCAGCGGCTTGGAGGCGTTGGCGGTACGCAACACACCGAGCACGGCAATCGGGTCGGTGGGGGAAATCAGGGCACCGAACAACAGGCAGTACAAAAAGCTGATATGCCAGCCGAACAAGCCGAAAATCCAGTACGCCAGGCTGCCGATCACCGTGGTGGCGATCAACACGCCGACCGTGGCCAGCAGACCAATGGGCCAGCGATAGCTGCGTACGTCGCTGAAGTTCACGTGCAGGGCGCCGGCAAACAGCAGGAACGACAGCATCCAGTTCATCAGCAAGTCGCCGAAGTCGATCTGGCCGATCAGCTCTTGCACACGCTCTTCGAGACCCGGATAACCGAGCACGCTCAAGCCTTGCAACAGCAGGGAAAACATCAGGGCGGTGACCATCACGCCAATCGTCGGCGGCAGGCCGATAAAGCGGAAGTTCACGTAAGTCAGTAGCGAGGTCAGGCAGATAAACGCAGCAACAAGCTCAAGCATCCGGGATCCTGTGGTGGCGAGAATGAATGGAAACCCGATAGGGTCGGGCTATGTTTGGATGCCGGCGGGGGCGTCAGGGGCACATCCCCGGGGTGCGGCAAACGGACGCGAAGTCCGGGGTCATTGACCTCGACGTTGCACTGAGGTTGCATGGCGGACCTGGCGATGGTTGCAGGTTTATAAAAACAAGGAGTCTGTGGTGCTGGCAACAGCGTTGGTGTTGGTCGCGGCTGTGTTGCACGCGATCTGGAATACCCTGATCAAATTCAGTGGCGAGCGCTTTCTGGTTATCGCGTGCATGGACACGGTAGCGCTGGTGCTGGTTGCGGCACTGGTGGGCTTCGCGTCATTCCCGCCGCCTGAAATCTGGCCGTGGATTTTTGCCTCGGTGCTCTTCGAGCTGCTGTATCGGGTGCTGTTGATTCGCGCTTATCGGGTCGGTGATCTGGGGCTGGTGTATCCATTGATGCGAGGGCTTTCGCCACTGGTGGTGCTGGCGCTGACGCTGACCTTTGCCGGAGAAGCGCTTACCGGGCAGCAAATCATTGGCATTTTGCTAATCCCGTGCGGCATGGCCTGCCTGCTGTGGCAGGGCGGCGGCGGTGATCGTCTGCCGTGGTCGCTGCTGCCGGTGGTCGCACTGATCGGCCTGTGCATTGGCTGCTATACCTTCCTGGATGGTCAGGCTTTAAGGCGCTGGCCGCACCCTCTGGATTATCTGGTCTGGGTCACGTTGCTCAGTGCCTGGCCGTTTCCGCTGCTGGCGATCACCCGCAAGCGGGCTGCGTTTGCGCTGTTTTGGCGTACGCAATGGCGCTTGGGTGTGGCGGTGGGGGTTTGCGTACTGGCCAGCTATGCGCTGGTGCTGTGGGCGATGCAACTGGGCTCGATTGCCGAGGCAGCGGCCCTGCGCGAAGTCAGTGTGATCCTGGTGGTGCTGTTTGGTATGCGCTACCTCAAAGAACCTTTTGGCGGTCCGAGGCTCTTAGCCTGTGGGCTGGTGCTGATCGGCATGCTCGTGATGAAACTCTAAAAAGGAAATTCCAATGACGGTTGCCTTCTGGTGTGTACTGATTGCCTTCTGCCTGACTTACGTGTGCACCGCTTTTGCCAAGTTCAGCGATGGCAAGTTCGGGCCCAGGCAAAACCATGATCCACGTGCATTTCTCGACAACCTTGAAGGTTTTGCCAAGCGTGCCCACAGTGCCCAGCTCAACAGTTTTGAAGTGACACCGGCGTTTGCGGCAGCGGTGATCATTGCCGATATCGTGGGCAACGCCCAGCCTGTGACCATTGATGTGCTGGCGGTGTTATTCATTACCAGCCGCCTGCTGTACATCATTTGCTACCTGGCCGACTGGGCGATCCTGCGCTCCATCGTGTGGTTTATCGGCATGGGGCTGGTGGTCAGCTTCTTTTTTGTGTCGATGTAACGCAATCGGCACACTGTCTGTGGGAGCGAGCTTGCTCGCGATGCAGGCGATACGGTGTGCCTTATGCATCGCGGTGATGCCATCGCGAGCAAGCCCGCTCCCACAAAGATTTCAGTGCGTGCAGGTGCTTACTGCGGCAACGCCGCGCCTTTAGGCCACAGCAGCCAGATATTGCCTTTCTGTTTCATGTCTCCGGCGATTTGCCCTGCTTCAGGGCCGGTGCCGACAAAAAAGTCAGCCCGCACTTCGCCGGCAATGGCGCCGCCGGTGTCCTGGGCCGCAACCGGACGCACGATGGGCTGTCCGTCGGCTTGTGTGGTCGACAGCCACAGCAGGCTGCCCAGCGGGATCACCTTGCGGTCCACCGCTACGCTGTAACCGGCCGTTAGTGGCACGTTCAACGAGCCGCGCGGGCCTTCATTGCTGTCGGGGTTCTGGGTGAAGAACACGTAGCTGGGGTTGCTGGCCAGCATCTCGTGGACGCGCTGCGGGTTGGCCATCGCCCAGGCGTGAATGGTACCCATGGTCACGTCTTCTTTTTTCAGTTCGCCCTGCTCAACCAGCCAGCGGCCGATCGGCTTGTACGGGTGGCCGTTCTGATCGGCATAGCCGATGCGCAACTGACGGCCATCGTCGAGTTGTACCCGGCCCGAGCCCTGGATTTGCAGAAACTGCAGGTCCATCGGGTCGGTCAACCACGCCAGTACCGGCGCATTCAAGCCTTTACTGTTGATGGTTTCTGCGGTGTCGTAAGGCTTGAGCACACGGCCTTCAAGGCGCCCGCGCAGGCGTTTGCCCTTGAGCTCGGGGTAGATGCTGTCCAGGTTGACCACGATCAGGTCGGGCGGTATGCCATAGATCGGCACATTGGCGGCCTGGGTCGACTTGAGGCTGCCAGGGTAAACCGGTTCGTAGTAGCCGGTGATCAGGCCGTCGCTGCTGCCTTCGGCCGAGCGCAAGCTGTACACGTCCAGGTGTGATTGCAGGAAGCTGCTGATGTCGGCCACGCTCGGGCTCTCAGGCAAGGCGGCGGCATCGCCGCACACGGGGCCCCAGTTGGCGTCGGCCTTGAGTCGGGTACAGGCGCTGCGCCATGAAGCAAAACCGCTTTGCAGGTCACTGCCCGTCACTTCAGGCAGTGCGCTCCAGTCAGCCTTGCTGTAGGTGGTGTGTGGCTCGGGTTTGGCGGCGTTTTTGTCCTTGTCGGTGCCATTGCAACCGGCCAGCAACATGACAACGGGCAAGGCCCAGACCAGTGGCTTGAAAAATCTACTCATAGATGAAGTTCCTTCGAGGATTGCCAAGGTCATCTGACCGTCAGGCAGCCCTTGTATTCAATAGGGGTATTGGTCTTTGCAGGTGACGCGAGGATACTGGCGACCGAATTCTGTGACCTGAAGCGACCATGACTTTTAAACGATTGACTGTTGTAGTGCTGGCTTGCCTGACGCTGTCGGCGTGTGGCGGGGTGGATCCCGATTCGCCGCTGGGCCAGCGTAAAGCGATTTTCAAGCAAATGCTAAAGACCAGCGAAGACCTGGGTGGCATGTTGCGTGGCCGGATTGCGTTCGATGGCCCGCGCTTTACCGAAGGAGCGATCAAACTGGATGCTTTGGCTCATGAGCCATGGAGACATTTCCCTCAAGTCAAAGAGACCGATCAGACCAGCGCAACCGATGATGTCTGGCAAAAGCAGGCGCGTTTTCAGCAGTTGGCGCGGGAGTTGGAGGCGGCAACCGGAGAGCTGGTCATTGCCAGCCAGGTAAAGCCCTACAAAGCCGGCAACCTTGCGCCTGCCGTGCAGAAAGTCGAAGACACCTGCAGCGCGTGCCACAAGGAGTTCAGGAATCACTGAGTAACAACGAGCCATATCTACCTGTGTGGGAGCGGCGCTCCCACACAGGTTTTCAGTGAGGCTTACTTATCCAGCTGATCCAGCGCTTCTTGCAGTTCCTTGCGCGATTCGGCCAGTTTGTTTTTGCGCTTGTCGATTTTTTCCGGATCGCCTTTCTTCATGGCTTTGTCCAGGTCGGCCTGACGCTTGCTGACTTCGTGCTTGGCTTCCAGCACCTTGTTTTCGCGTTCCTTGCGCAGGCCCGCGTCGGTGCAATGGGCGGTCACTTCGCTCAGGGCTTTTTCCAGGCCAGCCACCTGATTGTCGTTGCCGTGGGCACGGGCTTGCTCAAGTTGCAGGGTGATGGCTTGTTTCTTGGCCGCGCAGCCGGTCAGTTCCGGTGCTGCATCAGCGGCCATCAACGGGGCAGCCAGCAGGCCGCAGACAGTAAACAGGGCGAGCGGTGAAAGTAATTTCATAAATGGCTCCATGATAAAAAATGACAATACAAATCCAGAAAACCGAAGTGCTGCAGTAGCTCGGGTAGCTAGTCGAAACCGGCAATCCCGGCAGCACGTAAAACTTCACTTAAAGCCTGTACGTTCGGATCACGAAAAAACGCGCTCAATTGTGTAGCACGCCGGGCGCCAATGCCAGGATGTGCCTGCCAGTCCTGAGGGCTGCGTGCGAGCAGTGCTTGCCATGACTGCCCCAAAGGTGCGCCGCCTGCGGGGGGCAAGCCCAGTGCTTTTACCCAGCGCTCGAACGATTGGCGCCGTGCGCCGTTCAAACTGTTGAGCAAGCGCTCGCTGCTGCGTTCGCCGAAGCCGGCAATGTTAGCAAGCTGTGCGGCATCCAGGGTCAACCAATCGAGCAGGTTGTTGATTCGTCCGCTCTGGACCAGCCGGTTCCAGGTTCCTGGCCCGACAAATGGCAGTGCTAAAGCCTTTTTGCTGCTTAGCCATATCAAGCGCGCCAAAAACTGGCTTTCGCACCCGGGGGTCGGTTGCCAGCAGCTCAGGGCGTGGTAGTTATCGGGATGGGGGACCTGTATTTCAATGCGTTCGCTGGCGCGTGACACCACGCTGTCCAGACGTGGAATGGTCATGCCCGCCAGGCTGATGGCGACCTGATCACCGGGGCGGATGTCCAGGCTTTGCCAGCGTCGCAGGGAGCCGGCACTGATGCGTTTGATCCGGCGGTCGTCGAGGCGCACCGGGGTCAGTTCCAGCATCGGCGTGATACGCCCGGTACGGCCGATGTTGAACGTGACCTTGCGCACCTCGCTCACTGCCTGGGCATGGGGGTATTTCCAGGCGGCAGCCCAGTTCGGCGGTTTGGGTTGCCAGCGTTCGGCAGCCGGGCGCTGGCTTTGGCGTAGCACTACACCGTCGCTGGCAAAGGGCAATGCTTCGTTGTACCAGTGCTCGCGCCACTGCCGGGCGTGTTCGAAATGCTCGATTGGCTGGCTGTAGGTCTGACTGTCGGTAAACCCCAGGGCACTCAGTTGGTTGAGCCGCTCGATTTGGGATGCTGGCCCCAGGGGCCAGTCCCAGACAAACAGACCGATCCCTTGACCTTGCTCCGGGCTCATCCGGTTACGTGCCATGAGCCCGGCAACGGTGCTGCGGGCATTAACGCTGCCCTCCTTGGCCTGCACGTGACCTTGCAGGCGCCAATACAGCTCGCCCTGCAGCACGGTGTCGAGCGGTTGCGGCAATTGCAGGGGAATGGAGGGGATGAGGCGGGCCGAACGAGTCCAGTCCTGGCCCTGCCGGCCATCGCCCCGGCTGATGACATGGATCAGCTGACCTTGCTGATAGACCAGCGTTACGGCTACACCGTCGACCTTGGGCTGGATCCATAAGCCCTGGCGGCCTTCGATCCATTGTGTAACCGCCTTTTCATCGGCCAGCTTGGCCAGGCCGGTTTGCACCACCGGGTGCGGCACCGGTCCGCTGGCCGTGCGCAGCGGGTTATCCACAGGCGCATCGGCAAAGCAGCGCTGCCAGTGTTCAAGACGGTTACGCGACTGGTCGTAGGCCGCGTCGCTGACCTGGGAAATACCCTGGCGATGGTAGCTGTCGTCCCAGCCGTTGAGCTGTTGTTTCAGGGCCTGATAATCAGCCTCGTCAGGGCAGGCATCGGCCTGGGTGTGAAAGGTCAGAAGGGCGAGCGCAAGCCCGCTGAAAATACGTAGTGTGGCCAGCATCGTGAGCGTCCTTGCCCGGGGTGGAAGCTTAAGGCTAGTGGAGGATTTTCGAGGCGCGATCCAGGAGATTTACCAGGTATTTCCTTATGCCCCCTTTCGGTGGGGCAAGGCGTTATCCCCGTTGATCTGGACACATAAAAAAGCCCCGAACAGTTGCCTGTCCGGGGCTTTTTATGCAGCAGGTTTAATTACAAACCGGCAGCAGTGCGCAGCTCTTCAGCGCGGTCGGTACGCTCCCACGTGAACGTGGTGAAGGTATCGTCGCCAACCGTTTTGGTCTGCGGCGTGCGGCCGAAGTGGCCGTAAGCTGCAGTTTCCTGGTACATCGGGTGCAGCAGGTCAAGCATGGTGGTGATGGCGTATGGACGCAGGTCGAACACGTCACGTACCAGCTTGATGATTTTGTCGTCGCTGATTTTGCCAGTGCCGAAGGTGTTCAACGAAATCGAAGTCGGTTGAGCAACGCCGATAGCGTAGGAAACCTGGATCTCGCAGCGCTCAGCCAAGCCGGCAGCCACGATGTTCTTGGCAACATAACGACCCGCGTAGGCAGCCGAACGGTCAACCTTGGATGGATCTTTACCCGAGAACGCGCCGCCGCCGTGACGGGCCATGCCGCCGTAGGTGTCAACGATGATCTTGCGACCGGTCAGGCCGCAGTCGCCCACCGGGCCACCGATGATGAACTGGCCGGTAGGGTTGATGTGGAACTGGGTGTCCTTGTGCAGCAGATCGGCTGGCAGCACGTGCTTGACGATCAGTTCCATCACGCCTTCGCGCAGGTCTTTGTACGACACTTCAGGGTTGTGCTGGGTCGACAGCACGATGGCGTCGATGGCTACAACCTTGCCGTCTTCGTAACGGCAAGTCACCTGGGACTTGGCGTCCGGGCGCAGCCAAGGCAGCAGGCCGGATTTACGGGCTTCGGCCTGGCGCTGAACCAGCTGGTGCGAGAAGGTGATCGGTGCTGGCATCAGCACGTCGGTTTCGTTGCTGGCGTAGCCGAACATCAGGCCCTGGTCGCCGGCGCCCTGATCTTCAGGCTTGGCACGGTCAACACCCTGGTTGATGTCAGGGGACTGCTTGCCGATGATGTTCATCACGCCGCAGGTCGCGCCGTCGAAGCCTACGTCGGAGCTGTTGTAGCCGATGTCGGTGATGACATCACGAACGATCTGCTCCAGATCAACCCAGGCCGAAGTGGTGACTTCGCCCGCGATGATTGCTACGCCGGTTTTCACCAGAGTCTCGCACGCCACACGGGCGAACTTGTCTTCAGCAATAATGGCGTCCAGCACCGCGTCAGAAATCTGGTCGGCGATTTTGTCCGGATGCCCTTCAGACACGGACTCGGAGGTGAAAAGGGAGTATTCGCTCATCTCGACGGTTTCCTAATATTTACCGATGGTGAGTGTCGCCAGATGGCCGCTGAAAGTGGCGGACCTGAATCTGGAAACCATTACGTAAGCCTACATAGAGGCTTTCCCCGGGAACGAGTCCCGCAGCGGTGGCCCAATGGGCCAGATCATCTTGTTCAAAACCCAGCCATAAATCACCGCAAGCCTCGCGGGCCCACGCCTGATTATGGCTGCACAACTCTGTTACCAGCAGGCTACCGCCCGGTTGCAACAAAGTTGCCAGTTGCTTCAAAGCTTCGGCCGGTGCAGCGAAATGGTGCAGGACCATGTTCACGACCACGCAGTCGGCTTGCAGCTGTGCCTCGTGCAGCGCGTCGGCCAGGATCAGGCTGACGTTGTTCAGTGACTCGCGTTCACACAGCTGGCGGGCCAGCTCAAGCATTACCGGGCTGTTGTCCAGTGCCGTGACCTGATGGAAGCGGCGGGCCAGGTCGGGCAAGAAGCTGCCGTCGCCGGGGCCGACTTCCAGGGCGGTGGCCGCTGGGTTGAAGCTCAGTTTATCGAGCAGCGTTAAAACGCTGTCCCGGTATTGCGGCAAGCCGGCGATCAAATCCTGTTGAGCGCGAAACTTCTCGGCTATGCGAGAGAAAAAGTCCTGACTGGCGGCTGCACGTTGCTCGTGTACCGCGCTGATTCGCGCCTGTACATCGGCAGGCAAGGTCAGGTTATCGACCTCTTCCAGCAGTGCTGCATGCAGTCTGCCGCCCAGTTGTTCGGTGTGGGGCAGGGCGCGGCGATAAAAAATCGCATTGCCTTCGCGCCGTGTCGCTACCAGCCTGGCTTGAGACAGCACCTTGAGGTGGTGGCTCATCCCGGATTGGCCGGTGGCAAAAATGTGCGTCAGCTCCAGCACACCAAACGAATCGTTGGCCAACGCGCGCAGCACGTTGAGCCGCAGCGGGTCGCCTCCAGCCTTGCACAGGGCGGAGAGCTCGTCGCAATCGTCATGGCGGATTGAAGGCACGCGTAAGTTCATGGGGCCGCAGTCTAGTTACCCGCTCAAGCCCCCGCAAGTTCAATATCGAAAAGTTTTGATATTGGTCGATAAGTGGCACGTTTGTCGGATGGGGTGTGCTTATTAACGAAATGAAATGTCCGATCCTCAACAGATTGACCGCCGGATCAAAGGAAAAACGTTTCAGCTGACTATCTGTCATTGCCCCGAGGGCGGTGCGTGAGGGAAAATGCTCGCCTTTTTTCCGTTTCGATTTAACTTTCAATACCCAGGAGAACAGCGATGCCCAGCCGTCGTGAGCGTGCCAACGCCATTCGTGCACTCAGCATGGATGCCGTGCAAAAAGCCAACAGCGGCCATCCAGGTGCCCCTATGGGTATGGCGGATATCGCCGAAGTACTGTGGCGCGATTATCTGAAGCACAACCCGAGCAATCCTTCGTTCGCTGACCGTGACCGCTTCGTGCTGTCCAACGGCCACGGCTCGATGCTGATCTACTCGTTGTTGCACCTGACCGGCTATGACCTGTCGATCGACGATCTGAAAAACTTCCGCCAGCTGCACAGCCGTACCCCGGGTCACCCGGAGCTGGGCTACACGCCGGGCGTTGAAACCACCACTGGCCCGTTGGGTCAGGGCCTGGCCAACGCCGTGGGCTTTGCCCTGGCAGAAAAAGTCATGGGCGCGCAGTTCAACCGTCCAGGCCATAACGTTGTCGATCACCACACCTACGTGTTCCTGGGTGATGGCTGCATGATGGAAGGCATTTCCCACGAAGTTGGCTCCCTGGCCGGCACTCTGGGTCTGGGCAAGCTGATCGCGTTCTACGATGACAACGGCATCTCCATCGATGGGGAAGTAGAAGGCTGGTTCACCGACGACACGCCAAAGCGTTTCGAAGCCTACAACTGGCAAGTGATCCGCAACGTTGACGGTCACGACCCGGAAGAAATCAAGACCGCGATCGAAACTGCACGCAAAAGCGCCCAGCCAACGCTGATCTGCTGCAAGACCACCATCGGTTTCGGCTCGCCGAACAAGCAGGGCAAAGAAGACTGCCACGGTGCTCCGCTGGGCAACGACGAAATTGCCCTGACCCGCACGGCCCTGAACTGGAACCACGGTCCATTTGAAATCCCGGCTGACATCTACGCCGAATGGGATGCCAAGGAAGTCGGTGCTGCAGTTGAATCCGAGTGGGACAAGCGCTTCGCTGCCTACGCTGCCGAGTTCCCGGAACTGGCAGGCGAGCTGTCCCGTCGCCTGAGCGGCAAGCTGCCAGCTGACTTCGATGCCAAGGCCAATGCCTACATCGCTGAAGTTGCAGCCAAAGGCGAAACCATCGCCAGCCGCAAAGCCAGCCAAAATGCCCTGAACGCCTTTGGTCCTCTGCTGCCAGAACTGCTGGGCGGCTCCGCTGACCTGGCCGGTTCCAACCTGACCATCTGGAAAGGCTGCAAAGGCGTGACGGCTGAAGATGCCAGCGGCAACTACATGTACTACGGTGTGCGTGAGTTCGGCATGAGCGCGATCATGAACGGCGTTGCTGTTCACGGCGGCCTGGTGCCTTACGGCGCGACCTTCCTGATGTTCATGGAATACGCCCGCAACGCCATCCGCATGTCGGCCCTGATGAAGCAGCGTGTGATCTATGTGTTCACCCACGACTCCATCGGTCTGGGCGAAGACGGCCCGACGCACCAGCCGATCGAGCAATTGACCAGCCTGCGTACCACGCCGAATCTGGACACCTGGCGCCCGGCCGATGCGGTGGAATCCGCAGCAGCCTGGAAATTCGCCCTGGAGCGCAACGACGGCCCGTCCGCGTTGATCTTCTCGCGTCAGAACCTCAACCACCAAACCCGTGACGCCGGTCAGATCGCCGACATCAACCGTGGTGGTTACGTGCTCAAGGACTGCGCAGGCGAGCCTGAGCTGATCCTGATCTCGGCCGGTTCCGAAGTGGGCCTGGCAGTTCAGGCTTACGAAGAGCTGACCAAGCAGGGCCGCAAGGTACGTGTGGTTTCCATGCCATGCACCAGCGTGTACGAAGCTCAGGACGCGGGCTACAAGCAGTCGGTTCTGCCGCTGCAGGTTAGCGCGCGTATCGCGATCGAAGCGTCCCACGCAGACTACTGGTACAAGTACGTGGGCCTGGAAGGCCGCGTGATCGGCATGACCACCTACGGCGAGTCGGCGCCTGCGCCTGCCTTGTTCGAAGAGTTCGGTTTCACCCTGGAAAACATCCTGGGTCAGGCTGAAGAGCTGCTGGAAGACTGATCCAGAAGTTGCGTCGTCTGAGCTGCCCTCTTCGCGAGCAGGCTCGCTCCCACAGGGATCTACATAGCCTGTGTGGGAGCGAGCCTGCTCGCGAAAGCGTGGCTCATGTAACGCTGGATTGAAGGATTCACCTTGGTAATCGAGAACCCCATGCCTCAACCGCGTCCTTACAAAGTTGCACTCAACGGCTACGGCCGGATTGGTCGTTGCGTCTTGCGTGCGTTGTTTGAGCGAGGGGCTGCTGCCGGGTTTGAAATTGTTGCACTCAATGATTTGGCCGATATGGCCAGTCTCGAATATTTGACGCGCTTCGACTCCACTCATGGCCGGTTCCCCGGCGAGATACGGATCGAAGGCGACTGCCTGCATATCAATGGCGACTGCGTGAAAGTGTTCCGCAGTGCCACCCCCGAGGGGATCGACTGGGCTGCGTTGGGCGTTGATCTGGTGCTGGAATGCTCCGGCGTTTACAACACCCGCGCCGACGGCCAGCGTTTTCTTGATGCCGGGGCTCCCCGCGTATTGTTTTCGCAACCGATGGCCAGCGACGCGGATGTCGACGCAACCATCGTGTACGGCGTCAACCAGCACAGCCTGACCGGCGAAGAGCGGCTGGTGTCC
The DNA here is from genome assembly GCF_055408345.1 of Pseudomonas sp. B424. Lineage (NCBI taxonomy): Bacteria > Pseudomonadati > Pseudomonadota > Gammaproteobacteria > Pseudomonadales > Pseudomonadaceae > Pseudomonas > Pseudomonas sp. B424. Next base: position 248,754 of record NZ_JBUZTL010000003.1, read on the forward strand.
AATGCCTCCTGCACCACCAACTGCGGCGTGCCGCTGTTGCGTTTGCTGGACCAGGCGTTTGGCCTTGAGTACGTGTCGATCACCACCATTCACTCGGCAATGAACGATCAGCCGGTGATTGATGCCTACCACCACGAAGACCTGCGCCGTACACGCTCGGCGTTTCAGTCGGTGATTCCGGTTTCCACCGGCCTGGCCAAAGGCATCGAACGCCTGTTGCCGGAACTTGCCGGCCGAATTCAGGCCAAAGCGGTACGAGTCCCGACCCTGAACGTGTCGTGCCTTGATATCACCCTGACCACGGCGCGCGACACGGACGCCGCGGAAGTTAACCGCGTACTGCGCGAGGCTGCCACCAGCGGCCCGCTCAAAGGCCTGCTGGCCTACACCGAACTGCCCCACGCCAGTTGTGATTTCAACCATGACCCGCATTCGGCCATTGTCGATGCCAGCCAGACACGCGTTTCCGGCCCACGGCTGGTGAACCTGCTGGCCTGGTTCGACAACGAATGGGGTTTTGCCAATCGAATGATCGACGTGGCAGAGCACTATCTGCACGTTACCCACCCAAAAACTGCTCTCTAACATTAGAAACTCAGGAATTGCGACCCATGACCGTGTTGAAGATGACCGACCTCGATCTGCAAGGTAAACGCGTACTGATCCGCGAAGACCTCAACGTCCCCGTCAAGGACGGTGTAGTCACCAGCGATGCGCGCATCCTTGCTTCGCTGCCGACCATCAAGCTGGCGTTGGAAAAAGGCGCGGCGGTAATGGTCTGCTCGCACCTGGGGCGCCCGACTGAAGGTGAGTTTTCGGCTGAAAACAGCCTCAAGCCGGTGGCCGAGTACCTGAGCAAGGCCCTGGGCCGCGAAGTGCCGCTGGTCAGCGACTACCTCAATGGCGTCGAGATCAAGGCCGGCGACATCGTGCTGTTCGAAAACGTGCGCTTCAACAAGGGCGAAAAGAAAAACGCCGACGAACTGGCCCAGCAATACGCTGCCCTGTGCGACGTGTTTGTGATGGACGCTTTCGGCACTGCCCACCGCGCTGAAGGTTCGACCCACGGCGTCGCCAAGTTCGCCAAGGTTGCGGCTGCTGGCCCGTTGCTGGCTGCTGAACTGGACGCACTGGGCAAGGCGCTGGGTGCGCCGGCCAAGCCGATGGCCGCTATTGTTGCCGGCTCCAAGGTGTCGACCAAGCTTGAAGTGCTCAACAGCCTGAGCCAGATCTGCGACCTGCTGATCGTGGGTGGCGGTATCGCCAACACTTTCCTGGCCGCTGCCGGTCACCCGGTAGGCAAATCGCTGTACGAACCTGATCTGCTGGACACCGCTCGCGCCATCGCCGCCAAGGTCAACGTGCCTTTGCCGACTGATGTGGTTGTGGCCAAGGAGTTCGCCGAAAGCGCCGCTGCTACCGTGAAGCTGATTGCTGACGTGGCTGCTGACGACATGATCCTGGACATCGGCCCGCAAACCGCCGCGCATTTCGCCGAGCTGCTGAAGTCGTCAAAGACTATTCTGTGGAACGGTCCGGTTGGAGTGTTCGAATTCGACCAGTTCGGCAACGGCACCAAAGTGCTGGCCCAGGCTATTGCTGACAGCTCGGCGTTCTCGATTGCCGGCGGTGGCGACACCCTGGCTGCTATCGACAAGTACGGCATTGCTGACCAGATTTCCTATATATCCACCGGTGGCGGCGCATTCCTTGAGTTCGTCGAAGGCAAAGTACTGCCTGCGGTTGAAGTGCTGGAAAGCCGCGCCAAAGCCTGATGGTGTTTCAGGCCCTGAAAGGAAGCATGGACATGGTCAAGTTGTTACCGCTGTTGATGGTCGCGGGCTTTTTGGCCGGTTGCGCCAGTTCCGGCCAGCCAGTGCCCGAGGCTGCAACCCCTGAAGAGAGCGGTTGCTACCAGGCTGACTGGCAGGCGCAAAGCGTACCGCTGGTCAATAAACGCTCAGGGCCTGAAGCGCTGGAAAAGTACGAGTCGCCCAAAGCTTCACAAGAGCGCGGTTGCCCCTGATTTGAAATACAGCCTACTTGTGGGAGCGAGCCTGCTCGCAAAGGCATCAGCACGGTGAGGCAGATTTACCGAGTTGCCTGCATCGCGAGCAGGCCCGCTCCCACGAAGCTATAGCTGAAGCTGTAACGTTTCAGCTACGCAGAATTCGCATTTCAGGGGCAAACCCCTGATCCGCAATAACTTGAATAGCAGCCGCCGCTACGGCAGGCTTGCACGATTAACGACCCTTGTCCGGGAGAGACACACACAATGGCACTTATCAGCATGCGCCAGATGTTGGACCACGCCGCCGAATTCGGCTACGGCGTTCCAGCCTTCAACGTCAACAACCTTGAGCAGATGCGCGCCATCATGGAAGCCGCTGACAAGACCGACTCCCCGGTGATCGTTCAGGCTTCGGCCGGTGCGCGCAAGTACGCAGGTGCTCCATTCCTGCGTCACCTGATCCTGGCTGCAATCGAAGAATTCCCGCATATCCCGGTGTGCATGCACCAGGACCACGGCACCAGCCCTGATGTGTGCCAGCGCTCGATCCAGCTGGGCTTCAGCTCGGTAATGATGGACGGCTCGCTGGGCGAAGACGGCAAAACCCCGACTGACTACGACTACAACGTTCGCGTTACTCAGCAAACAGTTGCTCTGGCGCACGCTTGCGGTGTGTCGGTTGAAGGCGAGCTGGGCTGCCTGGGTTCCCTGGAAACCGGCATGGCTGGCGAAGAAGACGGTATCGGCGCAGAAGGCGTTCTGGATCACAGCCAGATGCTGACCGACCCGGAAGAAGCCGCTGACTTCGTAAAACGCACCCAGGTGGATGCCCTGGCAATCGCCATCGGTACTTCCCACGGCGCTTACAAGTTCACCAAGCCACCTACCGGTGACGTACTGGCGATCGACCGCATCAAGGAAATCCACAAACGCATCCCCAACACTCACCTGGTGATGCACGGCTCGTCCTCTGTTCCACAAGAGTGGCTGGCGATCATCAACGAGTTCGGCGGCGACATCAAAGAAACCTACGGTGTGCCGGTAGAAGAAATCGTTGAAGGCATCAAGCACGGCGTGCGCAAGGTCAACATCGACACCGACCTGCGTCTGGCATCGACTGGCGCCATGCGTCGCCTGATGGCTACCAACCCGAGCGAGTTCGACCCGCGCAAGTTCTTCGGCGCAACCGTAACTGCCATGCGTGACGTGTGTATCGCTCGTTACGAAGCCTTCGGTACTGCCGGTAATGCTTCGAAGATCAAGCCGATCTCTCTGGAAGCCATGTACCAGCGTTACCTAAAAGGTGAGCTGAACGCCAAGGTCAACTAAGACCCCGGCGCGTACTGAAAAGCCCGCAGCGATGCGGGCTTTTTTGTGGGTGTCAGTTGCAGCCCTCACCCCAACCCTCTCCCTCCGGAAGAGAGCTAGGGTGAGGGTTGTGCCTTTAACTGCTCCGGATCGACGCCGTTAGCCCTGAGCAGCGCATCCACCAGCGAGCGGGACATCTCGACCGAGTGCACCAGCGACCACACCAGCCCGCGCTCAATGCCACTGGCGAATACGGTGATTTCGTCCGAGACCTCTTCTGCGCTCTTGAGCATGAGCGAAACATGGGACAACGCCTCTATCGCACGAATATCAGGTAGCACGGCAAACGGTGATTTCGGGCTTATGAGCTGCGCCCGGGTGGGCTTGAGGCTGGCGAGGGAAGCAGGCGGGGCGTGTTGCAGGGCGTCCAGAATTTGCCCGGTGGCGTCATCGTGCTGATGATCATCGCGCTCGATGCGGCTTGCTTTGGGATCGTCGGGCGGCGTCTTTTTCATGTCGGTTCCACAGGGATCATCGGCGACTGGTGAAGATAGCCCTGCGGCTTTCCAGGCTGCAAGCGGCGCTTGTGAACATCGGGTTTTCTCGGAAATTTCCGGCTTTTGGCTGCCTAAAAGTCTGACGTGGGCGCCCGGGGATTGAATTCGCTACACTGGCGCACTTTTACGCTGTGCGTTGGCGCCCCATGACTGTTCTCAAATACCTCCAGGCTTACCCCCAGACCTTGCAAGAGCAGGTGCGCCAAATGATTGAGCGCGACCAGCTGGGCAGTTACCTGAGCGAGCGTTACCCGCAGCGTCACGCGGTGCAAAGTGACAAGGCCCTGTACGCTTACGCGCAGGAGATCAAACAGGAACACCTGCGCAATGCGCCGTCTTTTGACAAGGTGCTGTTTGATAACAAGCTGGACCTGACCCACCGCGCGCTGGGTTTGCACACTGCCATTTCGCGGGTTCAGGGCGGCAAGCTCAAGGCCAAGAAAGAGCTGCGTGTAGCATCATTGTTCAAGGATGCAGCCCCTGAGTTTTTGAAGATGATCGTGGTTCACGAGCTGGCTCATCTCAAGGAATCAGATCACAACAAGGCGTTTTACAAACTGTGCGAGTACATGTTGCCGGGTTATCACCAGCTGGAGTTTGACCTGCGGGTGTATCTGACATGGCGGGATATGCAGGGCAAAACCTGACACTTATCTTGTGGGAGCGAGCCTGCTCGCGATTGCATCACCGTAGTCCGGCAGAAAAACCGCATTACCTGCATCGCGAGCAGGCTCGCTCCCGCAGAAAGCCAGTAACCATCCGCACCAGGAGTTCTGTATGGAAGTCAGCAAAACCAAAAGCAGCTTTTACCGGCGTTTGTACGTGGCCTGGTTGATCGACAGCCAGACCGCCAGCAGCGTGCCTGCACTGACCGAGGTGACCGGCATGCCGCGCCGTACGGCGCAGGACACCATTGCCGCCCTGGCTGATCTGGATATTGCCTGCGAGTTTGAACAGCAGGACGGCGCCCGCAACCATGCCGGGCGCTATCAGATTCACAGTTGGGGGCCGATCGACAAAGCCTGGGTCGGCGAGCATCTGGTGCAGATCAGGCAGGTGCTGGGTTATCCCTGAAGCGGCTTAGCCCCGGCGCATGCCAATGTGCGGGATCTCGTCTTCAAGATAGGTGTCGCCCTCGGCACGAAACCCGTGTTGCTCATAGAACGGCTGCAAATGCGCCTGAGCAGAAAGGAACACGGGTTGCCCCGACCAGTAGTCTTCGATGTTTTCCAGGGCTTTCTCGATCAGGGTGTGCCCCAGCTTTTGCCCGCGACCTTCAGGGGCAATGATCACGCGGCCAATCACTACGTCGCCGCCCTGGGATTCAGGGTCGAGCAGGCGCGCATATGCCACCAGCTGATCGTCCTGCCAACCCATCAGGTGCAACGTATCCCCGGTCAGGTCTTGCCCGTCGACGTCCTGATAGGCGCATTTCTGCTCGGCAACAAATACCTTTGAGCGTAATTCCAGAATGGCGTAGAGCTGTTCTTTGCCAAGGTCGTTGTGATGTTTGCAGAGCCAGTCAGTGGTCACGGTCTTGTCCTTGTTGGAGAGGTGATTAGCCGATAGTAGGCGTGATGCTGACTGGCGCCAAGTTCTAAGGTGCCTTGACCAAATGCGCCGCCAGGGTGCGCAACGGTCCGAGTTGACGGCAAATCAGCGCCAGCTGGGTTTGCACCAGCCGCTGGTTTTCATCGATCTCGTCCGGCATTTGTTCAAGCTCGTTGGCCAGTGTTTCTTCCTCGTCACTCTGTACCGCCACCGCTTGTTTGCTGGCCAGGCCTTGAGCGATCTGGTCGATGCTGTCGGCAATCCTGCGCCCGGCGCCTTCGATCAACTGCTCGCGCACTTCGCCGGGCAATTCGGCGTCGCGGTGGGCGCCCAGGCCTGACAGGTAGCTGAGCAAGGTGTGGGACAGCACCAGAAAGCGGAAACCCATGTCGGCATCCTTACGGAAGTGCCCCGGTTCCATCAGCATGTTGGCCAGGGTGGTCGACAGGGCTGCATCGGCGTTGTGGGCGTTACGTCGCGCCAGCCGATACGCCAGGTTGTCGCTTTTGCCCTGAGCGTACTGCTGCATGATCTGGCGCAGGTACAGGCTGTTGCAGCTCAAGGTATTGGCCAGCACCTGGTTCAGGCGACGGCCCTGCCAGTCCGGCAAGAACAGGAACACCGCCGCCGCCGCAATGACACTGCCCACCAGGGTATCGAACAGTCGGGGCAGGAACAGCCCGTAACCGTCACCCACCTGGTTGAAGCAAAACAGGATCATCAGGGTAATGGCCGCGGTGCTCAGCGTGTAGCGCGTGGTGCGGTTGATAAAGAACACCACCCCGGCCACGACGGCAAACATCGACTGCACCAAGGGGTTGGGGAACAGATCGAACAGTGCCCAGCCCACGGCCAGGCCGATGGCGGTACCGATGATGCGCTGGCTGAACTTGCGCCGCGTGGCGCCGTAGCTCGGTTGGCAAACGAACAGCGTGGTGAGGATGATCCAGTAGCCCTGGCTCGGGTGAATCCAGTGCACCATCGCAAAACCGATGCTCAGCGCCAAGGGCAGGCGCAAGGCGTGACGGAAGATCAGCGACGTTGGCGTCAGGTGCTGGCGCAGGCGTGACCAGACATCCTTGAGGTTGCGCGGCGAGCGGTCCAGCAGACTGCTGTCGGTGGCATCCGCCAGGGTGTCGGGGTTGCTTGCGTCGCTCAACAGGCGGTCGAGGGTGCCCAGGTTGGCCGCCAGTGCCCGTAGCGAACGCAGCAGCCCGCGCCATGCCGGGTTGCTCTGGATGCGCAGGTGTTCGAGGGAGGCGTGCAAGTCGCCCAGCGCCTCGGCAAAGCTGTCGTCATAGACAAACGGCTGGCGCAGCTTGATCGACTCCGACAGGCGCTGGCAGGCCACGCCTTGCTGGCGCAGCAGGCGTTGGCAGCGGAACATGACATCACTGTGAAAGAAGGCATCGGCCAGCGCGTTGTACGGGTAATGGGAAGAGCTGGCGCGCTCGTGGATGTCCTGCGCGAGGAAGTACAGCTTGAGGTAGCGGCTGAGCTTGGAGCCCGGCCGTGAGTTGCCGACCCGGTGCAGGATGATTTCTTTGGCGGTGTTCAGTGCCGCTACAACCCGGCCGTTTTGCCGGGCCAGTTCCAGTCGGCCTGCTTCGACATCCAGCTTGCGGATCGGCTCAAACAGCGAGGACTTTATTTTCAGGTACAGGCCCAGCTCCCAGAACAGCCGGGCCAGGCTTTGCTGTACCGGTTGATTGGAAAACAGCGCCTGCCACAGCACCGACAGCATCCCGTACCACGCCGCGCCCGCCACCAGCAGCAAGGGTTCGTGCCAGAAATTGGTGACTTCGCCGCCACGCTGGTCGACGCCGATCATGGTGTAGACGGCCAGAATCAGTGTGGCCGAAGCAATCGCCCCGTAGCGCTCACCCAGTGCTCCGAGCATGGTCAGGCCGAAGCTGGCCAGCGCGAGCGCGCAGACCATCAACCAAGGGTAGGGGAAAAGCAGTTCGACACTGAGTGCAGAGGCGGTGAAACACACCAGCGTTACCAGCAAGGCGTTGAGACGGCCTTGCCAGCTGTCATCGGTCTCAGACAGCGCGCTGGCGATAATCCCCAGAAACAGCGGGATCAGCAGCGACATCTCATCCTGGTACCAGCAAAAAGCCATGCTGCCGGTCAGGGCGATAAATACCCGGACGCTGTAACTGAACTTGTCCAGAGCCCACAAGCGGCGCAGGGAGTGCTGAAAGCTTTTTGATGACATGGAGTGGCGGTGCCTGGCTCGTGATTCGCTAACTTGAGCCAGATAAGACGACAGCGCAATGGCACTGTCACATCGAACACAAAATATTTTTTGGGGTTGCCATCGCGAGCAGGCTCGCTCCCACAAGAGCAGTGCAATTTACCTGTGGGAGCGAGCCTGCTCGCGAAAGCCGCGATACGGTCCTGGACTAGACGTACTGCGCCGCCGCATACCCCGAAGCCCACGCCCACTGAAAGTTGAAGCCACCCAGGTGGCCGCTCACATCCAGCACTTCGCCCACAAAGTACAAACCGGGGCTTTTCAGCGACTCCATGGTCTTGGACGATACTTCGCGAGTGTCGACCCCGCCCAGCGTCACTTCGGCGGTGCGATAACCTTCGGTGCCGGCCGGTACCACTTTCCAGCTCGCCAGTTTTTCAGCCACCTGCGCCAGCTCGGCCGGGGTGTACTGCTTCATGGGTTTGGACTCGAACCAGTGCTCGGCCAGCAGGTTGGCCATCTTCTTGGTGAAGATCTCGCCAAGCAGGGTTTTGAGCTCGCTGTTGGGGCGTTCGGCTTGCTGGGTTTGCAACCAGCTCAGTGCGTCGAGGTCGGGCAGCAGGTTGATTTCGACCGTGTCGCCGGTGTTCCAGAACGACGAAATCTGCAAGATCGCCGGCCCGCTCAAGCCCCGATGGGTGAACAGGATATTTTCGCGAAAGCTTTGATCGTTGCAGCTCACCAGGCAATCCACCGAGGTGCCCGACAGTTCGGTGCAGATCTCTTTGAGCTGATCGGTGATGGTGAACGGCACCAGGCCTGCGCGGGTAGGCAGCAGAGTGTGGCCGAACTGTTTGGCGATTTGATAACCAAAACCGGTGGCGCCGAGGGTCGGGATCGACAGCCCGCCAGTGGCGACGACCAGCGACTGGCAGTCAACCGGCCCCAGGGTGGTGTTGAGGCTGTAGCCGTTGTCGGTCTTTTCGATCTGCTCGACCGAGGTGTCCAGGTGCAGGCTCACGCCCGCTTTTTGGCACTCATCGAGGAGCATTTCGAGGATGTCGCTGGACTTGTTGTCGCAGAACAGTTGGCCGAGTTTTTTCTCGTGATACGGCACGCCGTGCTTGCACACCAGCTCGATGAAATCCCACTGGGTGTAGCGCGCCAGGGCCGACTTGCAGAAGTGCGGGTTCTGCGACAGGAAATTGTTGGGTTCGGTGTACATGTTGGTGAAGTTGCAGCGGCCACCGCCCGACATCAGGATCTTTTTGCCCGCCTTGTTGGCGTGGTCGATCAGCATGACCTTGCGTCCACGGCCGGCAGCAGTCAGCGCGCACATCAAACCTGCGGCGCCAGCGCCAATAATCACAACGTCGGTAGAGCGCAAAGCGGTGTCCTCACAAAATTTATATTCAAGCCAAACCTAATGTGGGAACGGGCTTGCTCGCGATTGCAGCACCTCGGTCATTCAGCTGAACCGAGTTGTTTGCATCGCGAGCAAGCCCGCTCCCACATTTGATCGCCAGTGTTCAGGCGATCTCTTACAAAACCCGCACGCGCAGTACGCGGCCTTTGATTTTGCCTTCGCTCAAGCGCTGTGCAGCCTGTTTGGCCACGGTACGGTCAACAGCCACGTAGGCCTGGAAGTCAAAGATCGCGATTTTGCCGACCTGGGCACCCGGGATGCCCGCGTCGCCAGTCAGGGCACCAAGGATGTCGCCCGGGCGAACCTTGTCTTTACGACCTGCGCCGATCACCAGTGTGCTCATGGCCGGCAGCAAAGGTGCGCCGCCCTGAGAGGTGAGGGTGTCCAGGGTTTCCCAGTTCAGAGGGGCTTTCTGCAGTTGCTCGATGGCCTGGGCGCGGTGCGCTTCGGACGGTGCAACCAGGCTGATCGCAACACCTTTTTCGCCAGCGCGGCCGGTACGGCCAACACGGTGAATGTGGATTTCCGAGTCACGGGCCAGCTCAACGTTGAGCACCATGTCCAGGGCGTCGATGTCCAGACCACGGGCTGCAACGTCAGTGGCAACCAGTACCGAAGTCGAACGGTTGGCAAACATCGCCAGCACCTGGTCACGGTCGCGCTGTTCCAGATCGCCGTGCAGGCCGACTGCCGAAATGCCCTTGGACGTCAGGTGATCAACGGTTTCCTGAACCTGCTGCTTGGTGAAGCAGAACGCGACGCACGATTGCGGGCGGAAGTGGCCCAGCACCTTGGTCACAGCGCTCATGCGCTCTTCAGGCGAGATCTCGTAGAAACGCTGTTCGATCTGGCTGTCAGTGTGCAATGCCTCAGCTTTTACTTGCTGCGGGTTGCGCATGAACTTGGACGACAGCTGCTTGATGCCGGCCGGGTAGGTGGCCGAGAACAGCAGGGTCTGACGACGTTCCGGGGTTTTAACAATGATGTCTTCGATGGCGTCGTAGAAGCCCATGTCCAGCATGCGGTCGGCTTCGTCGAGGACCAGGGTGTTCAGGCCGTCCAGTACCAGCGAGCCTTTACGCAAGTGCTGCTGGATACGGCCCGGGGTGCCGACGATGATGTGCGCGCCGTGTTCCAGCGAACCGATTTGCGGGCCGAAAGACACGCCACCACACAGGGTCAGCACTTTGATGTTGTCTTCGGCGCGGGCCAGACGGCGGATTTCCTTGGCAACCTGGTCGGCCAGTTCGCGGGTCGGGCAGATCACGAGGGCCTGGCAACCAAAGAAGCGCGGGTTGATCGGGTTCAGCAGGCCGATGCCGAAGGCGGCAGTTTTGCCGCTGCCGGTCTTCGCCTGGGCGATCAGGTCCATGCCTTTGAGGATCACCGGCAAGCTCTGCGCCTGGATCGGCGTCATCTGGGCATAACCGAGGGAGTCGAGGTTAGCCAGCATGGCGGCGGACAGAGGCAGAGTGTTAAAAGCGGTGGCAATGGTGGTCACGAGACTGGCCTGCAAAACAAAATGTCGCGCAGTGTACCAGTCCCATGCCCTTTGCCTGAACATTCTGGACGAGATGTCATCCGGTTCTGTTTAAAAAGCCACTTAATGTTCCAGTTCATGCTCCGAGTTGGCCTTGGGTTTACGCCCGTCCTGGGGTGACAGTTGCAGGAAAATAGCCGCCGCCAGCATTGCCATGATCCCGACTGTCAGGAAGGTCAGCTGGAACGCCCCGAGTACCGTATCCACCCCGTCGCCACCGCCATCGCCCGTAAAACCGCCGAGCAAGGCCCCGGCGCAGGCAACGCCCAGGCTCAAGGACAATTGCGCCACCACCGACAGCAAACTGTTGCCGCTGCTGGCGCTGGCGTCATCAAGGTCGATCAGGGTGACGGTATTCATCGCGGTGAACTGCAGCGAGTTGATCGCCCCCAACACCGCCAGCATCGACAACAACAGCGGATAAGGCGTGTGCTCGGTGACCAGGCCCATGCTGGCGAGCATCAGGCCCAGGGCAAAGGTGTTGGCCGTGAGCACGGTGCGATAACCGGCGCGTTCAATCAGCGGGCGGGCGACCCACTTGGCCAGCATGGCGGCTGCGGCCAGCGGCAGCATGCTCATCCCGGCCTGTGACGGGGAATAACCCAGGGCGACTTGCAGCAGCAGCGGCACCAGAAACGGCAGGGCGCCGCTGCCCAGGCGAGCAAACAGATTACCGAGAATGCCCACCGCAAAGGTTTTGGTTTTAAACAGGGCCGGCGAAAACAGCGGGTTGCTGATATTGCCCGCCCGCAACCAATAGGCGGCCAGGCACGCCATACCGGCGAACAGCAACAACATCACGCGCAGATGGGGCATGTGCAACTCGCCCAGGCCCTCCATGGCAATGGTGATGAAAATCATCGCCGCACCGAACAGCACAAAGCCCAGCCCGTCGAAACGGGTGCGCTCGCTGCCGCGCAGATCCGGAATGAAGTGCCACACCGCCCAGCAACCGAGAATGCCCACCGGCAGGTTGATCAGGAAGATCCAGTGCCAGCTCAGGTACTGCACCATCCAGCCGCCCATGGTCGGGCCGATCAGCGGGCCGAGCAGGCCGGGGATGGTGATAAAGCCCATGATCCGCACCAGTTCCGAGCGCGGGTAAGCCTTGAGCACCACCAGTCGGCCGATGGGCAGCATCAAGGCACCGCCCAGACCCTGGATGATCCGCGCGCCGATCAGCTCGTTGAGAGTGTTGGACAAGGCACAGAGCAACGAACCAAAACTGAACAGGAGGATGGCGCTGAAGAAGATTTTTTTGGTGCCGAAGCGGTCGGCGATCCAGCCCGAAGCGGGGATCAGCAGGGCCACGGTGAGCATGTACGCAACGATCACCCCTTGCATGCGCAGCGGGTTTTCTTTCAGGTCGCTGGCCATGTCGGGCAGGGCGGTGTTGAGGATGGTGCCGTCGAGGGACTGCATGAAAAACGCGATGGCCACCACCCATGGCAGCCAGCGTAATGTTTCAGGACTCAGAACCGGGCGTACGGGCATAAGGCCTCTTTTTATGAACTGTCAAAAATCCAATGTGGGAGCGGGCTTGCTCGCGATTGAATCGCTGCGGTTTACCTGAAAAATCCGGGCGCCGCATCGCGAGCAACCCGCTCCCACTACTGATCGGTGGCGATGCTTACAGGGTCAATGTCAGCTTTTTGACCAATGCCCCCGGCAGCAGGTTCGAGGCTGTCTGGCGCTGATCGTAAGTGCTGGCCGACAGCAACAGTTCGCGCTCCACCGTCAATGCTTCGAGTTGCGAGCCCAGCAGACTATAGACGCTGTCATCAAAGCGCATGGTGTTGACCGGGGCCTTTATTTCGCCGTTTTCGACCCAGAACGTCGCGAAGCGGGTCATGCCGGTCAGGCGCGCCGCCGGCTGGTCCGAGTAGTTCAAGTACCACAGGTTGCTGATGTACAGCCCGGTGCCCAATTGCTTGAGGATATCGGCCTGTTCCAGGGTGCCCGCCGCCATCGCCAGTGCGCTCGGTGCTTCGCCCCAAGGTGCGCCATTAACCTCAAGGCCATATTCGGCTGCGCTGCGCGAGCCCACCAGTTGCTGGTTGGCTTTGCCGTGTTTGACCAGCGACAAGTCCTGGCGCGGGTAGCCCTCGCCGGAAAACGCCGGGCTCAGTGACTGGCTGACCTGCTCGTCAAAAGACACCAGCGGGCTCAGTTGCGCATCCCCGGCGTAGAGTTTTTGCAACGGGCTGGATTTGCTGGCCAGTGCCTGGGCCGAAAAGCCGCCCCAGCACAGCATGCTCATCACTTCTTCCAGCGCCGCCGGGGCCAGGTAGGCGCGGTACTCGCCGGGGGCCAGGGCATGCAGCGGGCGATCCAGAAAGCTCAGTTGCTCGCGGGCCAGTTGCATGCGCCGGGCGAAACGCTCGCTGTCCCAGTCGGCCCCGGCGTAGCTGGCTTTCACCGCTTGGCCGTTGCTGTGAAACAGGCTCCAGTCGAAGTTGAAGCTGTTGGCCTGGTGCCAGCCAAATGCGCCTTCGGAGCTGGCATAGCCGTAGCTGATAGGGCCGCTGGCATAAAAGCCCACCAGATCCACGCCCTCGCAGGCGCTGCGGATTTCTTCCAGGACCCGGGCGGTGTCCGGCAGTGGTCGACCCTGTACGTTATCGCTGTGCCAGGGCTGCGGGTTCAGCAGCAAATACGGGTCGGCGGGCAGCATCGGCAGGGTTTCGCGCAGTTGCTGCAATGCGTCGGCCAGGCGTTGGCTGTCGACCTCCAGCTCGCCAGCCAGGGTGAGGCTGACATCGGCATGGCGGCCGTCGTTGATCAGCTTGAGGCTCAGGCTGGCTTGCTGCACAAGCCCGGCCTGACGCACCTTGCCTTTGTTGAAACGGATAAATTCCGAGGCCTCGGCGTCATAGCCCAGGGTGAATTGCTCAGGGGGGCGGATCGCGTCGCCCAGCCATTGCACCAATGCCTTGAACTGCTCTGCCTGACTCAATGGGGTACTCATCAGGCATCGCCTCCAAACACGTCAATATTGCTGAACACACACGCGGGGGATGCATGCCCCACGCGGATCACCTGGTTGGGTTCGCCCTTGCCGCAGTTCGGGGTGCCCAGCACCTTGAAGGTACTGGCGTCGCCCACGGCGCTGAGGTTGCGCCAGAACTGCTCGGAAATACCGCGATAGTTCGGGTTTTTAACCACGCCCTTGAGCTCGCCGTTCTCGATCAACTGGCCCCACTCACACCCGAACTGGAACTTGTTGCGCGCATCGTCAATCGACCAAGAACGGTTGGTGGCCATCAGAATTCCGTTTTCGATCCCGCCAATCAGTTGGTCCATCGACTGATCGCCGGGTTCGATATTGAGGTTGGCCATGCGGTCAATCGGCGGCCGGTTCCAGCCGCAGGCGCGGCTGTTGGCCACGCCTTCAAGGCCCGAACGGAACTGCGACAGCGCGCCGCCCAGCGGACGCAACAGCAAGCCTTCGCGAATCAGGTATTGCTTGTGCGCGGGGGTACCGTCGTCATCGAAGCTGTAGCTGGCCAGCTGTTCCGGGATATCGGGGTCGAAGGTCACATTCAGCAGTTTGGAGCCGTACTGCAGGCTGCCGAAGTCGCTGGTTTTGACGAAACTGGTGCCCGCGTAATTGCGCTCGTCACCGAGGATGCGGTCCAGCTCCAGCGGGTGGCCGATGGACTCGTGGATTTGCAGGATCATCTGGTCGGGCATCAGCAGCAGGTCGCGTTTGCCGGCCGGGGTGTTGGGGGCCAGCAGCAGCTTCAGGGCCTGATCGGCGACCTTGGGCGCGGCGCCGATCAGCCCGCAGCGGCTGATGACATCGGCGCCACCCTGCTGGCCAAAATTCTCGCGGCCCAGGCTGCGGGTCTGGCTGTCGTTGCCGTCATAGGCGGTGACGCTCATGCCCGGGAATACAAAACGCTGCGCCCGGCGCAACTCGGCGCCTGCGCTGTTGAGGTAGATCTGCTCGACGTGATTGAGGCCGAGCGACACGTCCCAGCTCACCAGACGCTCGTCCTTGGGCACGGCGGCGGATTCGGCACCGAGCAGCTCGAAGCATTGGTTGAGTGACGGGAAGGCCTGGTCGAGATTGGGCGAGAAGTAGTCGGCGCGCTCGTGGGACACCGGCTCCTGGCTCAGATCGAGCAGTGCATGGGCTGCAATCAGTTGCGCCTGGGCTTCGGCACGTTCGAGGGCCGCCTGCAAACCGGCCAGGGACAGGTCATTGGTGGCGGCGTAGGCTTCGACGCCCTTGAGCCGCACCGTCAGCATCGCGCCCTGGTCGTGATTGAATGAAGGAGGTTCTGCGACGTTCTTGCGTACCGACAGGTATTGCCCGGACTCACGTACATAGCGCAGCGAAAAGAACTCGGCCCGGGTGCGCAGTGCGGCAAAGCGCTGCTTGAGCTGAGGGTAGAAATCGAACATGCACAGACCTCCGAAAAACATACAGGTCTGTGGGAGCGGCGGTGCGACGATTCGGCTTGCTCGCGATTGCATCGCCGCGGTTTGCCTGAAAAGTCCGGGCGTCTGCATCGCAAGCAAGTCGAATCGTCCAACCGCCGCTCCCACAAAGGGATGGGTCGCCTGGCGCGTTAAACCGGGCAACCCTTGGCACGGAGGATAGCGTCAAAGCGATCAGGGTCCAGGGTGCCTGCTTCAATTGCCTTGAGTGTTGCTTGTTCACGAGCCAGCAGGTCGTGGCAGCGGATCAGCAATTCCGGCAGTTCACTGCGTGAAGCCGCGACCACGCCGTCGCCGTCGCCGATCATCAGGTCGCCGGGCATTACCAGCATGCCGGCACACGAGATCGGCACGTTGATCTCGCCGCCGCCGTCAGTGCTCGGGCCACGGTGTACGCCGCCGATGGCGTAGGCCGGCAGTTCACCGGTTTGCCATTCGTCGAGGTCGCGCAGGGCGCCGTTGATCACCACGCCGACAATCCCGGCCTTGAGTGCCATGGCGCGCATGATGCCGCCGAACACGGCGCGGGTCAGGTCGGCACTGCCGTCGATCACCAGCACATCGCCCGGGCGGGCCATCTGCATGGCTTTGAGGATCATCAGGTTGTCGCCTGGACGCACGCGAACGGTCAGTGCGCTGCCCAGCATCGGGCGGGTGCCGTGGAACGGCTTGAGGCCCAGACCGCCGACGTTACGGCCCAGACAGTCACTGACCGCGGCTGCCGGGATTTTGCTGAATTCCGAGAGCCATTTTGGATCGAGAGGTTCTGCGTTTGGATTAATCAGGAAGCCGGTCGGCCATTTGCTCGAAGAGACGACATCAAACATAGAAAACCTCTTGGCCAGGCAAGGCTGGCGTGTCGGGTGGGGCGGGGGGTGTGGCGCGGAACGAGGCAATAGAGTAGGCCGTCGTCAAGGCCGGGGGCAAGCAGGGGAAGATGAAACATAAGAGTTGCACAAAATGCGTAGCAGCTGGCGAAGGAACGAGGCTGCGTCCGGTTGCGAAGCGACCGTGAAACCAGAGTACGCGATTCTTCAGAAGAATCGCGTAATCTGAATTTACGACGGCTGTGCCGCCGGACGTAACCTCGCTCGGCTCGTCAACTGCTACGGATGGTGCTTACTGCGCGGTACGGCTGACGTCACGCAACGGCTTGCCACGTACCGGTGCATCGCCTGCTACGTAGTAGTCGGCAGTGCTGCGCGGCAGTGGCTGGCGGCCACGAATCTTGTCGGCGATTTTCTCGGCGATCATGATCGTCGGCGCGTTCAGGTTGCCGGTGGTGATCAGCGGCATGATCGAGGCATCGACCACACGCAGACCCTGCATCCCGTGTACACGGCCTTCGCCGTCTACTACAGCCATCTCGTCGGTGCCCATCTTGCACGAGCAGGACGGGTGGAAGGCAGTCTCGGCGTGTTCGCGGATAAAGGTATCCAGCTCTTCGTCGGTCTGCTTGTCGATGCCCGGGCTGATTTCGCGGCCACGGTAAGCATCCAGCGCAGGCTGTTGCATGATTTCGCGGGTCAGGCGGATGCCGTCACGGAATTCCTGCCAGTCTTGCTCGGCTGCCATGTAGTTGAACAGGATGCTCGGGTACTCACGCGGGTCCTTGGACTTCACGTTGATCCGGCCACGGCTCGGCGAACGCATGGAGCCCATGTGCGCCTGGAAACCGTGCTCTTTCACGCCATTGCTGCCGTTGTAGTTAATCGCTACCGGCAGGAAGTGGTACTGAATGTTCGGCCATTCGAATTCTTCACGGGTGCGGATAAAACCACCGGCTTCAAACTGGTTGCTGGCACCAATGCCTTTGCCCAGGAACAGCCACTCGGCACCAATGGCCGGCTGGTTGTACCAGAGCAGCGACGGGTAGAGCGAAACCGGCTGGGTGCACGCGTACTGCAGGTACAGCTCAAGGTGATCCTGCAGGTTCTGGCCAACACCCGGCAGGTCGTGGACCACCGGGATGTCGAGGCTTTTCAGCAGTTCGGCCGGGCCCACGCCGGAGCGTTGCAGCACGGTTGGCGAACCGATTGCACCGCTGCACAGCAGGACTTCTTTACGGGCCTTGGCCAGAATGCGGGTGTCGCTGTCGCCGACCATGTAAGTCACGCCCACGGCGCGCTTGCCTTCAAACTCGATCTTGTCGGTCAGGGCGTGGGTGACGATGGTCAGGGTCGAACGCTGCTTGGCCGTGTCCAGGTAACCGCGAGCGGTGCTGGCGCGACGACCGTTTGGCGTCACGGTCCGGTCCATCGGGCCGAAACCTTCTTGCTGGTAGCCGTTCAGGTCTTCGGTACGCGGGTAGCCGGCTTGCACGCCAGCTTCCACCATGGCGTGGAACAACACGTTGTTGCCCTGCTTTGGCGTGGTCACGCTGACCGGGCCATCGCCACCGTGGTAGTCGTTGGCGCCGATGTCGCGGGTTTCGGCTTTACGGAAGTACGGCAGGCAGTTCAGGTAATCCCAGTCTTCCAGACCTGGCAGTTTTGCCCAGCCGTCGTAGTCCATCGCGTTGCCGCGGATGTAGCACATGCCGTTGATCAGGGACGAACCGCCCAGACCTTTGCCACGGCCACATTCCATGCGGCGATTGTCCATGTGTGGCTCTGGATCGGTTTCGAAAGCCCAGTTGTAGCGACGGCCTTGCAGCGGAAACGCCAGTGCCGCAGGCATCTGGGTACGGAAATCGAAACGGTAGTCCGGGCCGCCAGCTTCAAGCAGCAGCACGGTGACGCCTTGGTCTTCAGTCAGACGGGTCGCCAGGGTGTTACCGGCAGAGCCGGCACCGATGATGATGTAATCGAATTCTTGGGACATTAAATGCACCCTCTTTAGTTGTGTCAGATCAAACCTGACCCTGTGGGAGCGGGCTTTCCCGCGATTGCATCAGCGCGGTGCAACGGATGCACCGCGTCGCCTGAATCGCGAGCAGGCTCGCTCCCACAGGGTTTGTATGGGCAGTCGGTTTAGAACACCGACACGTAGTCGCCCAACTCAACCTGGACCGATTTGATCTGGGTGTACTGCGCCAGCGAGCTGATGCCGTTTTCACGGCCAATGCCCGACTGCTTGTAGCCGCCGACCGGCATTTTTGCGTCGGACTCGCCCCAGGCGTTGATCCAGCAAATGCCCGCTTCCAGTTGATGAATCACGCGGTGGGCGCGGTTCAGGTCCTTGGTCACGACGCCGGCAGCCAGGCCGAACTCGGTGTCGTTGGCGCGGCGGATCACTTCTTCTTCGGTGTCGTAGGTGAGGATGCTCATCACCGGGCCGAAGATTTCTTCTTTGACGATGGTCATCTCGTCGGTGCAGTCGGTGAACACGGTCGGTGCCACGAATGCGCCCTTGGCCAGGAAGCCTTCGGTCAGACGTTCGCCGCCACACAGCACGCGAGCGCCTTCTTCTTTACCTTTGGCAATGTAGCCCAGCACGCTTTCCATGTGAGCAAAGCTGACCAGCGGGCCGAAGTTGGTGTTTTCGTCTTCCGGGTTGCCGATGCGGATGCGCGCAACGCGCTCCAGAATCTTGGCTTCGAATGCGGCTTTCAGCGCAGTCGGGATGAACACGCGAGTGCCGTTGGTGCACACCTGGCCCGAGCTGTAGAAGTTGGCCATCATCGCGGTATCTGCTGCGCGATCCAGGTCAGCATCGTCAAAAATGATCAATGGCGACTTGCCGCCCAGTTCCATGGTCACGTCTTTCAACGAGGAGCTGGTGGCGCTGGCGGTAACTTTCTTGCCGGTATCGGTGCCGCCGGTGAACGACACTTTTTCGATGCGCGGGTGTTCGGTCAACCAGGTGCCGACTTCACGGCCGCTGCCGGTCAGGACGTTGAACACGCCGTCCGGCAAACCTGCTGCGGTGAAGATTTCAGCCAGCTTCAAGGTGGTCAGGGAAGTGACTTCGCTTGGCTTGAAGATCATCGCGTTACCGGCAGCCAGTGCCGGTGCGGATTTCCACAGGGCGATCTGGATCGGGTAGTTCCACGCGCCGATACCGGCCACAACGCCCAGAGGCTCGCGACGGGTGTAAACGAACGAAGTGTCGCGCAGCGGGATTTGCTCGCCCTGAATGGCGGTCGCCAGGCCTGCGTAGTATTCCAGCACGTCGGCGCCGGTCACGATGTCGACGTAGCGGGTTTCGGAGTACGACTTGCCGGTGTCCAGGGTTTCCAGAGCGGCCAGTTCATCGTTGCGCTCGCGCAGGATGTCCACGGCGCGACGCAGGATGCGCGAACGCTCCATGGAGGTCATGGCAGCCCAGATTTTCTGGCCTTTTTCAGCGCTGACAACGGCGCGTTCAACGTCTTCTTTGGTAGCGCGTTGCACTTGAGCGAGGACTTCGCCGTTAGCCGGGTTGATGGCATCGAAGGTTGCATCGCTGCTGGCGTCGGTGTAACCGCCGTCGATGTAGAGTTTTTGCAGTTCGAAACGGGCCATAAAATCCTCGCAAGTGCATAAGTGGTTGGCGTTGATCGTGAACCTGGGTGCCATCTAACTGGGGCAACGCAGATTCACGACAGTTCAGGGGTTAAGCGTTGATTGAGGCCTAACTCACCTGTTTCGCCAGTTGTAGATCCATATATTCGTAGCAGATGCGTTGTGCCTGCTCGGTGTCGAAAGCATCTCCCGACAGGGCACCCCGCAACCATAGACCATCGATCAGCGCTGCAAGGCCGCGTGCTGCATTGCGGGCTTCGGCCAACGGCAGGACACGGCGGAATTGGCAGCACAGGTTCGAGTACAGGCGGTGATCGTTGATCCGCTGTAAACGATGCAATGACGGCTGGTGCATGCTGGCTGCCCAAAAGGCCAGCCAGGTTTTCATTGCCGGGCCACTGACCTGGCTGGCGTCGAAGTTGCCTTCAACGATTACCTGCAAGTGTGCCCGTGGGCTGTCATCGCTCAGCGCCTGGCGCCGTTCGGTGACGTTGTCGATCAAGACGTTCATCAAGTACCGCATGGTGGCGGCAATCAGACCGTTCTTGTCTTTGAAGTAGTGACTGATGATGCCGTTGGACACGCCGGCCAAACGGGCAATCAGCGCAATGCTGGCATCTGCCATTCCGACCTGATCGACAGCCGTTAACGTGGCTTCGATCAACTGCTGGCGGCGTATGGGTTGCATACCGACCTTGGGCATTTTGCAAATCTCCTTGGGCCGCTGAGCAGTGCAAAACGATCACTGAACGACGGCCAGTCTATTTTGTTTTGATTGAACGTTCAATCAACAAAGAATAAGCTCTGCGACAAATCGTCGCGATTTATGTCGTTTCCCTACGCATGAGTGGCGCAAAACGACACGGTAAATTCCCATGGAACCCAGGCAGAAGCAGGCTTTCGCAGGCGCTGACGGGAGATCCAAACAGGCACAACGCATCAGACCAGGCGGGGCAGCCCTTGATTTCAAGGGGACGCACACAGGTGTTGAACGCGGTCTGGGAGGGTCCGGTTTTTTAGCGGTGTCTTTATATCACTCGACCGTTGGTCGCTAACTAAGCGTTTGGTCGAGTGTTGCTTTGCATCAAGTTCTTCTCTCGCGCTGCCTGGAGCATCCGTGCCATGAGTTCTGCTTCTCTTATAAAGACCCCACCGCAAAAGGTGACGGTCAACGGTTGGGTGTTTTATACCTCCACTGCCTTGATACTTTTGCTGACTGCCATTTTGATCGCTGCCCCCGAAGAAGCCGGCCGAATCCTGGGCATCGCCCAAGAGTGGCTGTCGCGCAGTTTCGGCTGGTACTACATGGTGGTGATCGCCGCTTACCTGATCTTTGTGGTCGGGCTGGCGTTTTCGTCCTATGGCAAGTTGAAACTGGGGACCAAGCAAGACACCCCGGACTTCAGCTATGGCGCCTGGGCCGGGATGCTGTTCTCGTCCGGTATCGGTATTTCGCTGCTGTATTTCGGCGCTTCCGAGCCGCTGGACCACTACTTCAACCCGCCTGAAGGCGTGTCGGGCAGCCATGAAGCGGCGCGCCAGGCGTTGCAGCTGACCTTCCTGCACTGGGGCCTGCACGGTTGGGCGATTTACGCACTGGTCGGTCTGGCCGTGGCTTACTTTGCCTACCGTCACAACCAGCCGCTGGCATTGCGTTCGGCGCTGTACCCGCTGATGGGCGAGCGCTGGGTCAAAGGTGCTGCGGGGCATGCGGTCGACGGCTTCGGCATGTTCGTGACCCTGCTTGGCCTGGTGACCAACCTGGGGATCGGCTCGATGCAAGTGTCGTCCGGGCTTGAGAACCTGTTCGGCATGGAGCACAGCAATACCAACCTGCTGATCGTGATCATCGTGATGAGCACCGTGGCCACCATTGCTGCTGTGTCGGGGGTTGAAAACGGCATCCGCCGCCTGTCCAACCTGAACATTGTTCTGTTCAGCGGCCTGCTGATTTTCGTGCTGCTGTTTGGCCCGACCCTGCACCTGCTTAATGGCTTGGTGCAAAACACCGGCGATTACCTCAACGGTATCGTCATGAAAACCTTCGATCTGTATGTGTATGCCGGCGACAGCAAAAAGACCGAAGGCTGGCTGGGCCTGTGGACCCTGTTCTACTGGGCGTGGTGGATTTCCTGGGCCCCGTTTGTCGGCATGTTCATCGCGCGTATTTCCCGTGGTCGTACCGTGCGTGAACTGGTCGCGGGCGTGTTGCTGATTCCGCTGGGCTTCACCCTGGCGTGGTTGTCGATCTTCGGTAACTCGGCACTGGACCTGGTGGTTAACCAGGGTGCGGTGGAGCTGGGCAGAACCGCGCTTGAGCAGCCGTCGATGGCGATTTACCAACTGCTTGAGCACTACCCGGCGTCGAAAATCGTGATCGGCGTATCGATCTTTGTCGGCTTTGTGCTGTTCCTGACCCCGGCGGATTCCGGCGCGGTGATGATGGCCAACTTGTCGTGCAAAGGCGGCGATGTGGACGAAGACGCGCCGCACTGGCTGCGGATTTTCTGGTCGGCGGTGATCACTCTGGTGACCATCGGCCTGCTGTTCGCGGGTAACTTCGCGGCCATGCAAACCATGGTGGTACTGGCCGGTCTGCCGTTCTCGGTGGTGTTGATCCTGTTCATGTTTGGCCTGCACAAAGCCATGCGTCAGGACACGCAGATGGAACAGGAGCAAGCGGAACTGGCCGCCCGTGGCCGTCGTGGCTTCAGCGAGCGCTTGAGCGCACAGGACCTGCAGCCGACCCAGGCCGTGGTACAGCGCTTTATGGACAAGCACGTGACCCCGGCACTGGAAGATGCGGCGGTGCAACTGCGCAGCCAGGGCCTGGACGTGCAGACCCTGCTGGGCAGCGCCAAGCGTTGCATGGGCGTGCGGGTGGAGATGGAGGAAGGCAACCCGTTTGTCTACGAAGTCAGCCTGGACGGCTATCTGGCCGCGCCGAGCGAGTCCGAACAGGACGAAGTGCGCAGCCGTTACTACCGGGCCGAGGTGTACTTGCACAACGGTAACCAGGAGTACGACCTGATGGGCTTCACCCAGGAGCAAATCAGTCGCGACGTGCTCGATCAGTTTGAAAGCCATCGCCAGCTCCTTGGCAGGGTGTACAGCTAAGAACTGAGACCTCGTGTGGGAGCGGGCTTGCTCGCGATGCAAGCGGCGCGGTGTATCCGATGCACCGCGGTGATGCCATCGCGAGCAAGCCCGCTCCCACAGGGTAGTGAGTTACCCTAGATTTTTGCCTAGTAACGCGTGATACAGCTCGGTATCGCCCAGTATCCCCACCACTTTGTGATTGTCGTGCAGCACCAGTTTGTTGCCGGTCTGGTAGCGGATTTGCAGCGCGTCGCGCATGCCGATCCCGCTGTCCACCAGTGTCGGCCCGCGCCCCAATCCCTCTACCGCCTGCCCGCGGGTCCAGTGCTGCAGGTCCATGACACTGGCGCCCTGGCGCACACCCTTGATGGTGTTGCCTTCTGCCAGGTCAATCCACGAGTCATCCCCCGGATCAATGCATACCGAACCGTTAATGCGTTTGCAGTTGTCCAGTGTGCGCATCAGGCTGCGCCCGCACAGAACGTTCAACGGGTTGGTGTGGGCCACGAAGGTGCGCACATAGTCGTCGGCCGGGTTGAGCACGATCTCTTCCGGTTTGCTGTACTGGATGATCTTGCCGTCTTTCATGATTGCGATGCGGCTGCCCAGCTTCAGCGCTTCGTCCAGGTCGTGGCTCACAAACACGATGGTCTTGCTCAGCTTGCGTTGCAGCTCCAGCAACTCATCCTGCAAGCCCTGGCGGATTAACGGGTCGAGGGCCGAAAACGGTTCATCCATCAGCAGAATGTCGGCATCCATCGCCAGTGCCCGCGCCAGGCCAACCCGTTGCTGCATGCCGCCACTCAACTCATCGGGCTTTTTATTGCGCCATTGTGTCAGGCCTACCAGCTCCAGCTTTTCGTCCACCAGCTTGCGCCGTTCCTTTTCAGGGCGACCCTGCATCTCCAGGCCGAAACTGATGTTCTCGCGCACCGTCAGCCAGGGCATCAGGGCGAACTTTTGAAACACCATGGCGATGCGTTTGGTGCGCATCATCTTCAGCTCTGCGGGGGTACACGAAGCGATGTCGATCTGCTTGCCTTCGTGTTCCACAAACAACTGGCCACGGCTGACCGTGTTGAGCCCGTTGATGCAGCGCAGCAGGCTGGACTTGCCCGAACCGGATAAGCCCATCAGCACGCAGATTTCACCTTTGTCGATGTCCAGGCTGGCTTTTTCGACGCCTACGATCTGCCCGGTTTTTTTCAGGATCTGATCCCGCGACAGCCCCTGGTCCAGCAGGCTCAGGGCCTCACGGGGGTCTTTGGCGAAGATCACGTCAACCTTGTCGAAGCGAATAATACTCATGCGTCAGCTCCCGCTTTGGCTTCCGGCTGTTTGCAGATGCGGTCGAGCATGATGGCCAGCAACACAATCGCCAGCCCGGCTTCAAAGCCCAGGGCGATATCGGCGGTATTGAGTGCGTTGACCACCGGTTTGCCCAGGCCATCAGCCCCTACCAGGGCCGCGATTACCACCATCGACAGTGACAGCATGATGCATTGGGTTATCCCGGCCGCGATGCTCGGCATGGCGTGGGGCAGTTCGATGCGGGTGAGCAACTGGCGGCGCGAACAGCCAAATGCCTTGCCGGCATCGAGCAGTTCATGGGGCACGTCGCGAATGCCCAGGTACGTCAGGCGGATCGGTGCCGCAATCGCAAACACCACGGTGGAGATCAGCCCCGGCACCACACCCAGGCCAAACAGGGTCAGGGTCGGGATCAGGTAAACGAAGGTGGGTACGGTCTGCATCAAGTCCAGTACCGGGCGCATGAAGGTATAAAACATCGGCTTGTGCGCTGCGAGAATCCCCAGCGGTACCCCGATGATCACGCACACAAAGGTGGCGAACAGCACTTGGGCCAGGGTTTCCATGGTCTCCTGCCAATAACCCAGATTGAGGATCAGCAGAAACGACAGCGCGACGAAAACGGTGAGCCCCCACTTGCGCTGAATAAAGTGTGCCAGCAGGGCAATCAGCCCGATAAACACGAAAGGGTTGAACCAGGTCAGCGCAAAGGTCACGGCGTGGATCATTGCTTCCAGCGTGCTCGCGATGGCATCGAAGGTGCTGGCACCGTGTTTGGTCAACCAGTCGACGAAGCTTGCGATGTATTCGCCCAGAGGGATTTTTTGATCGATGAGCATGGTAGTGAACGTCCGCATGCAAGGGGATTGAAACGGAGCCAGACGGGCAAGCCGTCTGGCGCCCGCGATTACTTCGCGAGGCTGGCTTTCACGGCCTCAAGGCCCGGTTTGCCATCGATCGTGGTCACGCCTGCCAACCAGGTCTGGAGCACCTGAGGGTTCTGTTTGAGCCAGGCTTTGGCGGCCACATCCGGTTTGATCTTGTCGTCCAGCACCTTGCCCATCAGGGTGCTTTCCATGTCGAGGGTGAATACGAGGTTTTTCAGCAGTTGGCCGACGTTGCTGCATTCCTCGCTGTAGCCCTTGCGGGTGTTGGTGTAGATCGTCGCCTGGCCGTAATTGGGGCCGAAGAAATCATCGCCGCCGGTGAGGTACTTCATCTTGAAACGGGTGTTCATCGGGTGCGGTTCCCAGCCCAGGAACACCACATCGGTGCCACGGCGCTGGGCGCGATCAACCTGCGACAACATCCCGGCTTCGCTGGACTCCACTACCTTGAAACCCGCGTCTTTCAAGCCGAACGCGTTCTTGTCGATCATGGTCTGGATCATGCGGTTGCCATCGTTGCCCGGCTCGATGCCGTAGATCTTGCCGTCCAGTTCCTTCTTGAATTTGGGCAGGTCGGAGAAATCCTTGAGGCCCTTGTTATAGAGCGCTTCGGGTACGGCGAGGGTGTACTTGGCGTTCTCCAGGTTGGCGCGTACGGTTTCGACAGTGCCCGCGTCACGGTAGGCCTTGATGTCGTTTTCCATGGTCGGCATCCAGTTGCCCAGGAACACGTCCATGTTCTTGCCGTCAGCCAGCGACTTGTAGGTGACCGGCACGGAAATCATGGTGGTTTTGGTTTTGTAGCCGAGTGCCTTGAGCACCTCGCTGGTGACCGCAGTGGTGACGGTGATGTCGGTCCAGCCGACATCCGAGAAGTTAACCGTATTGCATTGCTCCGGTTCTGCAGCCTGGGTGATGACGGGCAGACTCAGCAATGCAGCCAACAACAATGGGGAACCTTTCATGTGGGGACTCCTGGTGTCTAGGTGGCGGTTTCCGATCGAAAAGCCGCACGTAATCAGTTGCGGTTGGGCGATGCCCGGCAGGCGTGTTGCCGGCGCATCCAGCAATCGAGTCGAGACTGATCATGTAACAGTGAAAATCAAACGCCTACAGGGGGAGTCGCATCCAGTACAGGGAGGGTCGTATCTGATACCTGCGAGGTCGTATCTAGACGAATGATGCTTAAAAACCACCTTTTTCATGCATCTTCGCCGAGGGCGCTGGCAGGCAAAGGCGGGTCGTAGCTGGACGTTTTTGTCGGTCGCAAACCCCCCATGATGGATGCATTCCTTGCGAGGCTCGTGCTCATGGCTATCAGCGTATTTGACCTGTTCAAGATCGGCATCGGCCCCTCCAGCTCACACACCGTGGGCCCGATGCGCGCCGCAGCGCTGTTTGTGCAGGGGTTGCGCGAGCGGAGCCAGTTGCAGCAGGTGCGCCGCATCGAAGTGCAACTCTATGGCTCCCTGTCCGCCACCGGCATTGGCCACGGCAGCGACAACGCTGTGATCATGGGCCTGATGGGTGAATGGCCGGACGCGATTGACCCGTCCTGCATTGGTTCGCGTATCGCTGAGCTGCGCGAAACCGGAACCCTGTTACTCGACGGCTATTTGCCGATCCCGTTTGTGTGGGCGCAGGACATGCGCCTGATCGACGAAAACCTGCCGTTTCATCCCAATGCCATGACGCTGGTGGCGTACACCGGGCAGGGCGAATTGCACTGCGATACCTACTACTCGGTAGGCGGTGGTTTTGTAGTGGATGCCGCGCAAGCGGCCAGCGGGGTGCTGGACATGGATCGCACTGCGTTGCCGTATGACTTTGGCAGCGCCGCGCAACTGCTCGACCTGTGCCGTGAGCATCACCTGAGCGTGGCTGCATTAATGATGGCCAACGAACGAACGTGGCGCAGCGAAGACGAAATCCGTTGCGGCCTGATCAAACTCTGGCGCGCCATGCAGGACTGCGTTGAGCAAGGCTTGAAGCACGAAGGCATCCTGCCTGGCGGTTTGAATGTGCGCCGCCGCGCTGCCCGTTTGCACCGCAGCCTGCAGGAAATCGGCAAGCCCAATGTGATCGGTTCCACCCTTAGCGCCATGGAGTGGGTCAACCTGTTCGCACTGGCGGTCAACGAAGAAAACGCCGCAGGCGGGCGCATGGTCACGGCGCCCACCAACGGCGCGGCCGGCATCATCCCGGCGGTGCTGCATTACTTCATGAAATTCAGCGATGAAGTCAGCGAAGCCCATGTGGTGGACTACTTGCTGAGCGCGGCGGCCATCGGCATTTTGTGTAAAAAGAACGCCTCGATTTCCGGCGCGGAAGTGGGCTGTCAGGGCGAAGTCGGCTCGGCTTGTGCCATGGCCGCGGCCGGGCTGGCGCAAATCCTCGGTGCTACGCCCGAGCAGCTGTGCAACGCCGCTGAAATCGGTTTGGAGCACAACCTGGGCTTGACCTGCGACCCGGTGGGCGGGCTGGTGCAAGTACCGTGCATCGAGCGCAACGCCATCGCGGCGGTTAAAGCGATCAACGCCGCGCAAATGGCCTTGCGCGGCGACGGCCAGCACTTTATCTCCCTGGACCGGGTGATCCGCACCATGCGCGACACCGGCGCCGACATGCATGACAAATACAAGGAAACCTCACGGGGCGGTTTGGCGGTCAGTGCGGTGGAATGCTGAAGCCTGACGACACACAACCCTTGTGGCAGAGGGCTTGCTCGCGATGACGTCCAGGCCAGCCGTGTCGCCTGCATCGCGAGCAAGCCCGCTCCCACAGAAGAGACACACCTGCCAGCGCTGTTTAAGAGCACGCCGACCCTTTTTGGCGCATTCGTACTTTTCGTGACATTCTATTTCGGACCTTTCCTGCTCCCTTCCCACAAGTGATACCAATGTGCTCAACAGCGCAGGGGCTGCCTGTGTATGCCCCGTTTAATCGCTGTTTTGTCATGACCCATCCAGACACTTTGCGACGTCGTTTTCAGGCTTTGTTGAATGGCCATTCAAGTTTAGGCATGGCATTTGCGTTGTCATGACAAAGCCCCATGAAATGGAGGCCATAACAAGAGCCTGTGCCTGAGGCCATCACCCGCTTTGTGTGAGGAGATACCGCGATGACGTCGTTCAACTCCGGGGCCCAACCCCAGAACCGTACGCCTCAATCCATCGGCTTTCTGCTGCTGGACAATTTCACGCTCATTTCTTTGGCCTCTGCGATAGAGCCTTTGCGCATGGCCAACCAGTTGTCGGGCCGTGAATTGTATCGCTGGAGCACCCTCAGTGCGGATGGTAGCCAGGTATGGGCCAGTGACGGCCTGCAAGTGACCCCCGACGCCAGCATGCACAAGGCCCCGGCGCTGGATATGGTCATCGTGTGTGGCGGTATTGGCATTCAACGCACTGTCAGCCGTGAGCACGTGTCATGGCTGCAAAGCCAGGCGCGCCAATCCCGCCGCCTGGGCGCCGTGTGCACCGGCAGCTGGGCCCTGGCCTACGCCGGTTTGCTCGACGGTTTCGATTGCAGCGTGCATTGGGAATGCCTGGCCTCGATGCAGGAAGCCTTCCCGCGTGTGGCCATGAGCACCCGCCTGTTTACCCTCGACCGCAGCCGCTTCACCAGCTCGGGCGGCACCGCGCCACTGGACATGATGCTGCACCTGATCAGCCGCGATCATGGTCGCGAGCTGTCGGCGGCCATCTCTGAAATGTTTGTGTATGAACGCATTCGCAACGAGCAGGACCACCAGCGTGTACCGCTTAAACATATGCTTGGCACCAACCAGCCCAAGCTGCAGGAAATCGTTGCGCTGATGGAAGCCAACCTCGAAGAGCCCATCGACCTCGACGAACTGGCGGTTTACGTCACCGTGTCGCGGCGTCAGCTGGAGCGGCTGTTCCAGAAGTACCTGCACTGCTCGCCGTCGCGTTACTACCTCAAGTTGCGGCTGGTGCGGGCGCGGCAGTTGCTCAAGCAAACACCGATGTCGATTATCGAAGTGGCGGCGGTCTGCGGGTTTGTGTCGACGCCGCACTTTTCCAAGTGCTACCGCGAATACTTCGGCATACCGCCACGGGACGAGCGCGTGGGTTCCAATACTGCACAGCAAACCACCCTGGTGCAGATCCCGCAGTCCCTGCTGATGACCCCGCTGGCCGGACCGATGTCAGCCTTGAACCAGGCGCGCAACGAGTCGACGTTTGCCAGTGTGAGGCTTTAAAACAAGCAGTAGCGGGAGCGGGCTTGCTCGCGATGCAGGCACCGCGGTCCAACGGACAGACCGCATTTTCTGCATCGCGAGCAAGCCCGCTCCTGCTCGGCTCAGTGCAACTGCGTTTGCTTGAACTTCATCAGCCCCGGCAGCAACTGCTGGTCAATTGCCTGGCGCACCGCTGGCAGAATCGTCGCGCTGCCGGAGTAGAGTTTTTCGACCAGCCCCTTGAGTGCGCGAGCATTGGTTTCATTCAGCCCGCACACCACGGCCGTGCAGGCTTGCTCTGCATTGCCCGACACCTCGAACCCCAGTGCGCGCAGCTGGCTCACCAGATCCTGCTCATCAATCAAATCCGCGTGCATCATGATTTTTTGTCCTTTGTATGAGGCGCGATCGAAGCTTGATTCTGGTAGGGCTTTGGTCAGTGGGCAAGGCCGGGTTGGCGATATGTCTGATATGCCTAAGAACAGGTCGTTTTAAGGCAAGGCGATCGTGCGGCCCACATATGCAGGTGTAGGCAGATCGCGTTGCTCGCGCTCAATCGCTTGCAACAGCACCCGCGTATGTTCGTTGAACGGTGCAGAGCGCGGGCCTGCCAGGTCGACATGCAACAGCATTTGCTCATTGCCGGCCAGGGTTTGCTCATCACCGGCCAGGTGCAGGCTGTGATAAACGTGCAGGCGTTTTTTATCGTGGCCAATGAGCTGGGTACGCACCTCCACCCGGGCGCCGAGTTTCACTTCGTGCAGGTAATTGAGATGGGCTTCCAGGGTGAACAACGAGTGACCGCCGGCTTCGCGGCTCTGGCTGTCCAGCCCCAGGCGGTCCATCAGGGCGTCGGTGGCGTAGCTGAAAATCAGCAGGTAAAAGGCGTCGCGCAAGTGGCCGTTGTAATCGACCCATTCTTCAAGAATGGGGGTGCTGTAGGTGGTGAGGGTGGGCATGGGAGCCTCGGTCAGTCGTTGATGGCCATGCCATGTTTGAGTTTGGTTGCGTTCACCGCTTCCATCACCGCCAGCAGGCAGTCATCACGGTAGCTTTCCAGCGCGGCAATGCTGTGGTGGCCCAGTTGTTCTGCGGTGCCTTCAACCACATCGTCGATCAGTTTTTCGCTGAGTTCGGGCGCGGGCAAGTAGGTCCATGGCAGTTTCAGGGCCGGGCCGAACTGGTTCATGAAGTGCCGCATCCCGGCATCGCCACCGGCCAGGGTGTAGGTCAAAAAGGTGCCCATGAACGACCAGCGCAAACCCGCGCCAAAGCGTATGGCGTCGTCAATTTCACCGGTGGTGGCCACCCCGTCATTGACCAGGTGCAACGCTTCGCGCCACAAGGCTTCGAGCAGGCGGTCGGCAATAAAACCGGGTACTTCCTTGCGCACATGCAGGGGGCGCATGCCCAGGGATTGATAGACCCTGATTGCCGCTTGAATGGCTTCGGGTGCGGTTTTTTGCCCGCCCACCACTTCGACCAGTGGCAGCAGGTAAACCGGGTTGAACGGGTGCCCGACGATGCAGCGCTCCGGGTGCGTGGAGGCTTCATAGAATTCGCTGGGCAGCAGGCCCGAGGTACTGGAACCGATCAATGCATCGGGTTTGGCGGCGGCGCTGATTTTGCTGTGCAGTTCGAGTTTCAGGTCTAGTCGCTCGGGGGCGCTTTCCTGAATGAAATCGGCGTCGCGCACGCATTCCTCAATGGTGCTGACAAACCGCAACCGGTCCAGGGATGCACCTTCGCAGAGGCCGCTTTTCACCAGGGCCGGCCAGGCCTTGGCGACGCGTTTGCGCAGGGCAGCTTCGGCGCCGGGGGCCGGGTCCCAGGCCACCACGTCCAGCCCGTGGGCGAGGGCGCGGGCAACCCAGCCGCTGCCAATGACACCGCTGCCCAGGGCAGCGAAGGTTTTAATTTCGGTGATGAAGGTCATGGTCTGTTCCTGGATAAAAACAATGTGATGCCGTGGGAGCGAGCCTGATCGCGAAGGCCCCAAGGGCGCCTCGATAACTCAGTTAACAGGCGTTATCGTTGACGACCTTCGCGAGCAGGCTCGCTCCCACAGGGATTTTCAGCGGCGCTCTTTAAGGCCCATCTTCACCCGCCCTTCTGCCGGGCTCAGTACCCGGGCGCCCAGGCGACTGAGGATCTCGGTGGCGCGTTCCACCAGTTGGCCGTTGGTGGCCAGCACCCCGCGGTCCAGCCACAAGTTGTCTTCGAGCCCGACCCGCACGTTGCCGCCCAGCAGTACCGCCTGTGCGGCCATCGGCATTTGCATGCGGCCAATCCCGAAACCGGCCCACACCGCATTGGCGGGCAGGTTGTCGACCATGGCTTTCATGCTGGTGGTGTCCGCCGGAGCGCCCCACGGGATGCCCAGACACAGCTGAAACAGCGGGTCGTCGAGCAAGCCTTCCTTGATCATCTGCTTGGCGAACCACAGATGGCCGGTATCGAAAATTTCCAGTTCGGCTTTCACACCCAGTTCCTGGATACGCTTGGCGCCCGCCCGCAGCTGTGCCGGGGTGGACACGTAAATCGTGTCGCCGTCGCCAAAGTTCAGGGTGCCGCAGTCCAGGGTGCAGATTTCCGGCAACAACGCCTCGACGTGAGCCAGGCGGGTCAGCGGGCCCACCAGATCGGTGTTGGGGCCAAACTCCATCGGGTTCTCGCCGGGCCCGATGTGCAAGTCGCCGCCCATCCCGGCCGTGAGGTTGACGATGATGTCGATGTCCGCCTCGCGGATGCGCTCCATCAGTTCGCGGTACAGCGCCACATCGCGGCTGAACTGCCCGGTTTTTGGATCGCGCACATGGCAATGCACCACGGTGGCCCCGGCCTTGGCCGCTTCCACGGCAGCGTCGGCAATTTGTTTGGGGGTGACCGGCACTAAAGGGCTGCGGCCGCTGGTGTCGCCGGCACCGGTGAGTGCGCAGGTGATGATGACGTCGTGGTTCATGGGGCATTTCCTTGGGGCGTAGAGCGCCACACCGCAGCCATTGCAGGCTGCGAGGGCGGGCTCGGTGTTGAATTATTTAGCGCTGAGTTTCAGGTGCTCGGCAGCGGGTTTGCCATCCACTGTGGTGACGCCTTCAAGCCAGCGCTGCAGGTCTTGCGGATGGTCCTTGAGCCACTGGCGGGCGGAGACTTGAGCGTCCTTGTGATCCAGCAGCGGTTGCATCATGCGGCTCTCGTCTTCGGCACTGAAGGTCAGGTTGCTGAGCAAGCGGCTGACGTTGGGGCAGCGGCTGGCGTAGTCAGGGGTGGTGACGGTCCATACCGTGGCCAGGCCCTCATCCGGGCCCAGGGCATTTTCGCTGCCGGTCAGGTAGGTCATGTCCTGATTGATATTCATCGGGTGCGGGGTCCAGCCGAAGAACACAATCGGCTCGTTGCGTTTAACCGCGCGGGTCACCGCCGAGAGCATCCCGGCTTCACTGGACTCCACCAACTGGAACTTGCCCAGACCAAACTGGTTTTTCTCGATCATGGCCTTGATCTGGGTATTGGCGCCGGAGCCCGGCTCAATCCCGTAAATCTTGCCGCCCAGTTCTTTCTCGAATTTGGCGATGTCAGCAAAACTCTTGAGTCCCTTGTCAGCCATATAGGTCGGTACGGCGAGCATGGCTTTGGCGTCTTTAAGGCTCGGTTCGGCCAGTACCGTGACCTGTTTGGCGTCCACAAACGGGGTAATGCTCTGGTTCATGATCGGGTTCCAGTAGCCCAGAAACATGTCCAGCCGCTTGTCACGCAGGCCGGCGAAGATGATTTGCTGAGAGGCACTGGTTTGTTTGGTTTTATAGCCCAGACCGTCGAGCAGGGTTTGCGCCATGGCGCTGGTGGCGATCACGTCGGTCCAGTTGACCACGCCCATGCGTACGTTCTTGCACGATGCATCCTCAGCCGCCAACACGTAGGGGCTCAGTACCAACAGGCAACAGCTGATCAGTCGTTTCATGGGTGGGGCCTCGGCAGGTTGTTATTGGGGGTATCGGCGTCTTTGTGCGCCGTGATGCCAAGGTACGCAGGCTGCCTGTTGCGCAACCGCACTGGGGCGACGTGGATTTGCACTGCAGCGACCTGACTGTGTTTCAATCCGCTGAACCGACGTGCGAGTACCCCTATGGCCCAGGCTTTTTACTTCCTTCTGCTGCCCGGCTTTTCCTCAATGGGCTTTATTTCGGCCATCGAGCCGCTGCGGGTGGCTAACCGTTTTCGCGGCGAGCTGTACCGCTGGCACGTGCTCAGCTGCGAGGGGGGCGCCGTGTTGGCGAGCAACGGCATGTCGGTCAATGCCGAGGGCGGGCTGGGGGCACTTGAAGCCGGGGCGACATTGTTGGTGGTGGCCGGTTTTGATCCGCTGACCCACGTAACCCCGGCGCTGATTCAGTGGCTGCGGCGGCTGGACAGCGAGGGCGTAACCTTGGGCGGCATCGACACGGGCAGCGTGGTACTGGCGCAGGCGGGCCTGCTCGACGGCTATCGCCTGACCCTGCACTGGGAGGCGCTGGAGGCGTTCAAGGAGTCATACCCCAAGCTGCACGTGACACAGGAGCTGTTTGAAATTGACCGCCAGCGCATTACCTGTGCGGGCGGCACTGCCTCCATCGACCTGATGCTGGATCTGATTGCCCAGGCCTATGGGCCGGAGTTGGCGATTCAGGTGTCCGAGCAGTTCGTGCTTGGCCGCATCCGCCCGCGCAAAGACCACCAGCGCATGCAGGTCGCCAGCCGCTATGGCATCCACAACAAAAAACTGGTGCAGGTGATTGGCGAGATGGAACAACACAGCGAGCCGCCGCTGAGCACCTCGCAACTGGCGCTGGGCATCAACGTTACCCGGCGCCAGCTGGAGCGCCTGTTCCGTTTGCACCTGAACGACACTCCGCGCAACTTCTACCTGGGCCTGCGCCTGGAAAAAGCCCGGCAACTGCTGCGCCAGACCGACATGAGCGTGCTGGACATCAGCATTGCGTGCGGCTTTGAATCACCGTCGTACTTCACCCGCAGCTACCGGGCACGGTTTACCTGTGCGCCGAGGCAGGACCGGGTGACCGGGGGGTGATGCAAGGGCGGGGCACAGCAAAACACGGGGTCTTGAAAGAGTGAGTTTTTAGGCAATGCCTGACGCAATGTATGCGCCTTTTCCCAGGTGGTGTCCCTTGCTCGGCGATCTGCAGGCTTTCTATAGTTCGCCCCTTCATTGAAATTCAATGATTGGACGTCGCGGTCCAAACATATAACCTCACAGGTGCCATCTTGAACGATGGCATTTTGCTGCTCTGTATACGTGTTATGGCAGCTGTGTGAGGGACACCTTCGGGTGTGCCGGTTTGTTATGTGTCCGGTCCGCGAACCCTTGCACAGCTGTCACCCATCAGCATCGCGGCTGAGGGGTGCCAGTTACTCATGAAGGTATTACACATGACTGACTCTATCTCCCGGCAATCCGAAACCCCCATCCTCCAGATCAACCCGAACGCCACGCCTGCCCAGCTCTGCGAGTTTGTGAGCCGTCGTGTTCATGCGGCCAAGGATTTAGCCCGTCTGCTTACGTGTGTGTGCATCGACAGCCCTATCGGTAAAGACCTGACGAGCTGCTCAGAAGTGTTTGATCTATTGCTCAGCGACAGCGCTGAGGTTCTGTAAACGCTGGAGTGGCGGCTCAGCCTTTGAGCAACGCTGCACACGCTGCCTTGAACGCTTCATGCTGATACTTGTTCAGCGAGGCGGGCAGGTCGAAGGCGTGCTTTTTGTATTGGGCGTTGAGGGTTTGCGGGGATAGCAGCTGCACTTCGCAATCGTCCAGCAACTGGATAAGGCCTTCGATCTTGAACGTGATCGGGCCACCGGCGAACTCACCCTTTTTACTGCGCTTTTTGATCACGATCCGGGTGATGGCGTTGGCCTTCACAAAAGCGGCCATCTGCGCTGCGAAAGCTTTGACGCTGGCGGCGTCTTCATCGTCGTCCAGGGCGATTTTCTTGGTGGCGTTGGCCACATGCTCAAGGTCCTGGTTGGTGAGGGCGAAAATAGCTTCGCTGCCTTTGATTTCGATACCGCAAATAGTCATAAAAACTCTGGTCGATAAGAAAAAGCTGTTCTTGTGGGAGCGGGCTTGCTCGCGATGCAAACGACTCGGTCTTTAAGTTGAACCGCGGTGATGCTATCGCGAGCAAGCCCGCTCCCACACACTAAAGGGGTCACTGCTGCCCGATCGATTCCAAAAACTCCGAGCGGTCGTCGCTGATGCGGGCCATGCAGTCGTTCTGGGCGATGTTGAAGGCTTCAGTTCCGGCAGTGGCGGGGAACACGGCAATCGCGCAATCGGCATCCCGCTGGTGCAGCCACAGCGCCTGGGCGGTCTTGATTTTGCTGATGATGTTATTGAGCTGGGTCGGGTTATTGCCGTACAGCGACGTCATGCGCTCCTGCAAGGCCTCGTAGTTTTCGGTCAACAACAGCTCGGCAGCATTCTTGCTGTACACCGAACAGGCCAGGGTTTGCTGGTCGTTTTCTACCGCATCACACGGGTTGTAGTCGGCATCATCGGCGGCGTAGGCGCCGCTGCTGATCAACGCCAAGGCCAGGAGAATCGATTTCATTGCGGCTTCCTAATCCATAGTTGAGGCGGATTCTGTCTTAAGCGTCGGCCAAAGAACAGTCACGCAGCATAGGCCATGACACCGCCGTTGACCCCTTTGTCGTGGATTGACGCTTTCGGCAATTGCGCTGTCGCTTTTGCACCCGGCTGGTTTTGACCCCGGGCCTATGCTGGCCCCAAAGCGCCGGCAGACGATTCGGCGCACCAAAACGCCAATAAGGGGACGCCTGATGAGCCCAGCCGAGTTGCACGCCGACAGCATCGTTATCGACGGGCTGATCATTGCCAAATGGAACCGCGAGCTGTTCGAAGACATGCGCAAAGGCGGCCTCACGGCGGCCAACTGCACCGTGTCTGTCTGGGAAGGTTTTCAGGCCACGATCAATAACATCGTGGCCAGCCAGACCCTGATCCGTGAAAACAGCGACCTGGTGATCCCGGTCAAGACCACTGCCGACATTCGGCGCGCCAAGGCGCTGGGCAAAACCGGCATCATCTTCGGCTTCCAGAACGCCCATGCTTTTGAAGACCAGCTCGGCTACATCGAGATCTTTAAGCAACTGGGCGTGGGCGTGGTGCAGATGTGCTACAACACCCAGAATCTGGTGGGTACCGGCTGCTACGAACGCGATGGCGGGCTCTCGGGCTTTGGCCGCGAAGTGGTGGCCGAAATGAACCGCGTCGGGATCATGTGCGACCTGTCCCACGTGGGCTCAAAAACCTCGGAAGAGGTGATTCTGGAATCGAAAAAACCGGTCTGCTACTCCCACTGCCTGCCGTCCGGCCTTAAAGAACACCCGCGCAACAAATCCGACGCTGAACTCAAATTCATAGCCGACCATGGCGGCTTTGTCGGCGTGACCATGTTCGCGCCGTTTCTGGCCAAGGGCATCGATTCGACCATCGACGATTACGCCGAGGCCATCGAGTACACGATGAATATCGTCGGTGAAGACGCCATTGGCATTGGCACCGACTTCACCCAGGGCCACGGTCAGGACTTCTTCGAAATGCTGACCCACGACAAGGGCTATGCCCGGCGTCTGACCAGCTTCGGCAAGATTATCAACCCGCTGGGCATCCGCACCGTGGGCGAGTTCCCCAACCTCACCGAGACCCTGCTCAAGCGCGGCCACCCCGAGCGCGTGGTGCGCAAGATCATGGGCGAGAACTGGGTCAACGTGCTCAAGGACGTCTGGGGCGAATAACGCCACGGCCTCACCCGCCGGGTGAGGGCGAAACGAATATCTACCGAATTTCTGGAGCTTTATTCCATGGCTAAAATCGCCCCGCAATTGCCTATCGAAGTCGACAGCGAAACCGGCGTCTGGACCTCCGACGCCCTGCCGATGCTCTACGTACCCCGGCATTTTTTCGTCAACAACCACATGGGCATCGAAGAAGTCCTGGGCGCTGACGCCTATGCCGAAATCCTCTACAAAGCCGGCTACAAATCCGCCTGGCACTGGTGCGAAAAAGAAGCTGAATGCCACGGCATCGAAGGCGTCGCAGTGTTCGAGCACTACATGAAACGCCTGTCCCAGCGCGGCTGGGGCCTGTTCAAGATCCAGGATATCGACCTGGATAAAGGTACCGCCACCATCAAGCTCGAACACTCCTGTTTCGTCTACGTGTACGGCAAGGTCGGGCGCAAGGTCGACTACATGTTCACCGGCTGGTTTGCCGGCGCCATGGACCAGATTCTGCAAGCGCGCGGCAGCAGTATCCGCACGGTGGCCGAACAGGTGTACAGCGGCTCGGAAGAAGGCCACGACCACGGCTTGTTTATCGTCAAACCGTTGTAAGGCGAGGATCGGGATATGGCGTTCGAAGCAATGTTTGAGCCGATTCAAATCGGCAAACTGACCATCCGCAACCGTGTGCTCAGCACCGCCCACGCCGAGGTCTATGCCACCGATGGCGGCATGACCACCGAGCGTTACGTGCAGTACTACGAAGAAAAGGCCAAGGGCGGTATTGGCCTGGCGATCTGCGGCGGCTCATCGGTGGTGGCCATCGACAGCCCGCAAGAGTGGTGGAGTTCGGTCAACCTGAGCACCGACCGCATTATCCCGCACTTCCAGAACCTGGCCGACGCCATGCACAAGCATGGCGCCAAGATCATGATCCAGATAACCCACATGGGCCGCCGCTCGCGCTGGGACGGCTTTAACTGGCCGACCCTGATGTCACCCTCCGGCGTGCGCGAACCGGTGCACCGTGCCACCTGCAAAACCATCGAGCCCGAAGAGATCTGGCGCGTGATTGGCAACTACGCCAGCGCCGCCGGCCGGGCCAAAAAGGGCGGGCTGGACGGCGTGGAACTGTCGGCGGTGCACCAGCACATGATCGACCAGTTCTGGAGCCCGCGGGTCAACAAACGCACCGATGAATGGGGCGGCAGTTTCGAGAACCGCATGCGCTTTGGCCTCGAAGTGCTCAAGGCCGTGCGCGCTGAAGTCGGCCCGGATTTTTGCGTGGGCATTCGCCTGTGCGGCGACGAATTCCACCCCGATGGCTTGAGCCACGAGGACATGAAACAGATCGCCAAGTACTACGACGACACCGGCATGCTCGACTTTATCGGCGTGGTCGGCTCGGGCTGTGATACCCACAACACCCTGGCCAACGTGATCCCGAACATGAGTTATCCACCGGAGCCGTTTTTGCATTTGGCGGCCGGTATCAAAGAAGTGGTCAAGGCGCCTGTGCTGCACGCGCAAAACATCAAGGACCCGAACCAGGCCACACGCATTCTGGAAGGCGGTTATGTGGACATGGTGGGCATGACCCGCGCCCACATCGCCGACCCGCACCTGATTGCCAAAATCAAAATGGGCCAGATCGACCAGATCAAACAATGCGTGGGCGCCAACTACTGCATCGACCGCCAATACCAGGGGCTGGACGTGCTGTGCATTCAAAACGCGGCCACCAGCCGTGAATACATGGGCGTGCCGCACATCATCGAAAAATCCGCCGGGGTCAAACGCAAGGTGGTGATCGTCGGCGCCGGCCCGGCCGGGATGGAAGCGGCGCGGGTAGCCGCCGAGCGTGGGCATGACGTGACCCTGTTCGAGAAAAAGGAGGCCATCGGCGGGCAAATCACCACCGCATCCAAAGCCCCGCAACGGGACCAGATGGCCGGCATCACCCGCTGGTTCCAACTGGAGCTGGCGCGACTGAAGGTTGACCTGCGCCTGGGTACGGCGGCCGATGCGGCAACGATTCTCGACCTGCGCCCCGACATTGTGGTGCTGGCTGTCGGCGGGCATCCGTTTGTGGAACAGAACGAACACTGGGGCGCGGCCGAAGGCCTGGTGGTCAGCAGTTGGGACGTACTCGACGGCAAGGTCGAGCCGGGCAAAAACGTGCTGGTGTACGACACCATTTGCGAGTTCACCGGCATGTCGGTAGCCGACTATGCCGCCGACAAAGGCAGCCAGGTCGAGATCGTCACCGACGATACCAAGCCCGGCGTGGCGATTGGCGGCACGTCCTTCCCCACCTACTACCGCAGCCTGTACCCCAAGGAAGTGATCATGACCGGGGACATGATGCTGGAGAAGGTCTACCGCGAGGGCGACAAGCTGATTGCCGTGCTGGAGAACGAGTACACCGGGGCCAAGGAAGAGCGCGTGGTGGATCAGGTGATCATTGAAAACGGCGTGCGTCCGGATGAAGAACTGTATTACGGGCTCAAGCCGGATTCGCGCAACAAGGGCCAGATCGACGTCGAAGCCTTGTTCGCAATCAAGCCGCAGCCATGCCTGAGCGAAGCGGGGGACGGGTACTTGCTGTTCCGCATTGGCGACTGCGTGGCACAGCGCAACGTGCATGCGGCGATCTATGACGCTTTGCGGTTGTGCAAAGACTTCTGACCTGACACCGAACCAATGTGGGAGCGGGCTTGCTCGCGATTCAGACGACGCGGTTTGTCTGGTGCATCGTGTTGATGCCATCGCGGGCAAGCCCGCTCCCACGGTAGACCTTTGTGGTCTTTGGGAGCTTCACCATGCTCAATATTGTTCTCCCTGTTTTGTTGTTCTTCGCCCTTGGCCTGGCTGTACTGGGTGCCGTGCGCCGCATGAACATGTGGCGCCGTGGCCGCCCGGCCAAGGTCGATCTGCTGGGTGGCCTGCTGGCCATGCCGCGCCGTTACATGGTCGATCTGCATCACGTGGTGGCCCGCGACAAATACATGGCCAACACCCACGTCGCCACGGCCGGGGGCTTTGTGCTGGCGGCGGGGCTGGCGATCCTGGTCCACGGCCTGGGCCTGCATAACCGTATCCTCGGCTATGCCTTGCTGTTTGCCACGGCGCTGATGTTTGTCGGCGCACTCTTTGTGTTCAAGCGTCGTCTCAACCCGCCGGCGCGATTGTCCAAAGGCCCGTGGATGCGCCTGCCGAAAAGCCTGCTGGTGTTTTCGGCGAGCTTTTTCATCCTCACCTTGCCGGTGGCCGGCCTGTTGCCCGAAGGCTTTGGCGGCTGGATGCTGGCGGCGGTGCTGGCCGTTGGCGTGGCGTGGGGGGTGTGCGAGCTGTTCCTGGGCATGACCTGGGGCGGGCCGATGAAGCACGCCTTTGCCGGTGCTTTGCACCTGGCCTGGCACCGCCGTGCCGAGCGCTTTGCTGGCGGTCGCTCCACGGGCTTGAAACCGCTGGACCTGGATGACCGCAGCGCGCCACTGGGTGTGGAAAAACCCAAGGATTTCACCTGGAACCAACTGCTCGGCTTTGACGCCTGTGTGCAATGCGGCAAGTGCGAAGCCGCCTGCCCGGCCTATGCCGCAGGCCAGCCGTTGAACCCCAAAAAGCTGATTCAGGACATGGTGGTCGGCCTGGCAGGCGGCACCGATGCGCACTTCGCCGGCAGCCCGTACCCCGGCAAGCCGATTGGCGAACATGGCGGCAACCCCCATCAACCGATCATCAA
The DNA here is from genome assembly GCF_055408345.1 of Pseudomonas sp. B424. Classification (NCBI taxonomy): domain Bacteria; kingdom Pseudomonadati; phylum Pseudomonadota; class Gammaproteobacteria; order Pseudomonadales; family Pseudomonadaceae; genus Pseudomonas; species Pseudomonas sp. B424. Next base: position 289,284 of record NZ_JBUZTL010000003.1, read on the forward strand.
CGGTCTGGTGGACGCCGATACGCTATGGTCCTGCACCACCTGCCGTGCCTGCGTCGAAGAGTGCCCGATGATGATCGAGCACGTGGATGCCATCGTTGACATGCGCCGCTTCCTGACCCTGGAAAAAGGCGCGACTCCCAACAACGGTGCCCAGGTGCTGGACAACCTGATCGCCACCGACAACCCCGGCGGTTTTGCACCGGGCGGGCGGATGAACTGGGCGGCGGATCTGAACCTTGGCCTGATGCGCGACAATCCCTCGGCTGACGTGCTGTTCTGGGTCGGCGACGGTGCGTTCGACATGCGCAACCAGCGCACCTTGCGCGCCTTCGTCAAAGTGCTGAAAGCAGCCAAGGTCAACTTTGCCGTGCTCGGCCTGGAAGAGCGCGACAGCGGCGATGTTGCCCGACGCCTGGGCGACGAAGCGACCTTTCAGGCCCTGGCCAAACGCAATATCCAGACCCTGGCGCAGTACCGGTTCAAGCGCATCGTGACCTGCGACCCCCACAGCTTCCATGTGCTGAAAAACGAATACGGCGCCTTTGGCGGCGACTACCTCGTGCAGCATCACAGCACCTATATGGCTGAGTTGATCGCTGCCGGCCTGCTCAATCTGGCTGAGGATGCGGGTGGCAGCGTGACCTATCACGACCCGTGTTACCTGGGCCGCTACAACGGCGAATACGAGGCCCCCCGTGCGGTGCTGCGAGCGCTGGGCATTGAAGTCAAAGAGATGCAGCGCTCGGGCTTTCGTTCCCGTTGCTGCGGCGGTGGCGGCGGGGCGCCGATTACTGACATCCCGGGCAAACAGCGGATTCCCGACATGCGTATGGACGACATCCGCGAAACCGGCGCCGAGCGCGTGGCGGTGGGTTGCCCGCAATGCACCGCGATGCTCGAAGGCGTGGTCGAGCCGCGTCCGCTGATCAAAGACATTGCCGAGCTGGTGGCCGACGCCCTGATTGAAGACGCGTCGCCCGCCAGACCGACCCGGCGTGAAGCCCCCGAGGTGCTCGCATGAGTGACATTATTCGCCGCGACCCACGTGCCGAGTGGATCGCCCGCAACCGGCTGCACCCGCTGCATGCGGCCATGCAGCCGAACCTGCAAAGCTGGATGGGGCCCAACGGCGTGCTGCGCAAAAATGTGCACGGCGTGGGCTTTATCGGCCCCAACGGCATCAAGCGGATCGACCGCAGCGGCGCGCAGCAGGGCGGGGCAACCCGGCGCTCGGCCAGCGTTGCAGTGCAATTGCCGCTGCATCAGGTGCCGGCCCCGGCGTTTTATATCTGCGTAGTGCCGGACATGGTTGGCGGGCGCCTGAGTAGCCACGACCGCGACCTGCTGGGCCTGGCCCATCAATTGGCAGGCACGGACGGCGCGGTGCTGGCGGTGGTGTTTGGCGAATCCAGGGAAACGGCCTTTGCCACGGCGGGTGTTGACCGACTGCTGTTTCTGGACAGTGAGGGTTATGCACCGGAGCAGCGGGTGCTGGGGCTTCGGGCTGTGGATAACCAGTTCTCGCCCCGGCATTGGCTCTTGCCGGACAGTCGAAATGGCGGCGGCGAATTGGGCCGGCGCTTTGCTGCCAGCCTGGGCGAACGCCCGGCCACCCGGGTGTGGCAGGTCAAGGATGGAGCGTGCATCGGCCGCGCCGGTGCTGGCTTGCAGGACGTGGCGCAACCGTTGCCGCGCCTGGTCCTTGCCGCTGCCGAGTGCGCCGAACCGGTCAGCGAAACCCGTCATGAAGCCGTGACGGTGCAGTTATCCACAGCCGTGGTGGACTGCTTGCCACGGATTGAAGACTTGGGGGCGGTGGAGGTCGACCCGGCGGCAATTCCCATGGCCGAAGCCGAATTTATCGTCAGCGGCGGCAACGGGGTTAAAGACTGGGGACTTTTCCACAGGGCAACTGCCGCGCTGGGCGCCACGGAAGGGGCCTCACGGGTGGCGGTGGACGACGGCTTCATGGGCCGCGACCGGCAAGTCGGCGCCAGCGGTACCTGGGTCACGGCGCGGGTCTACGTGGCGGTCGGCATCAGCGGCGCGATCCAGCACCTGCAAGGCATCGGTGCGTGCGACAAGGTGGTGGCGATCAACCTCGACCCGGGCTGCGACATGATCAAGCGTGCGGACTTGTCGGTGATTGGGGACGGTGCAGCAGTGCTTGAGGCATTGATCGTGGCTGTGGATAACTGGCGTAACGCATCTTCTGTGGAAGCGGGCCTGGTCGCGAATCAGGCGACTCGGTCTGCCTGATACACCGCGGCGACCCTATCGCGAGCAAGCCCGCTCCCACATTGTCCTGGAGATTCATGTATGACCATCGCCACCGTTGCACTGGTTTCAATCGGCATCCACCCCGCCTCCGGCCGTCCGCGACGGGCCGAACAGGACGCACGCGCCGTCGAACTGGGCCTGGACCTGGCTGGGGATAACTTGCACGTACTGCACGCAGGCAACCCCCACGAACCCGCGCTGCGGGCCTACCTGGGCATGGGGCTGGACGAGTTGCACGTGCTGGAGCAACCGGACGGCGCAGATGCCGTGCCGGTATTGCGCGATTACATCCGCGAAGCGGGCGTGCAGCTTGTGCTCAGCGGCAGCCAGGCAGAAACGGGTGAAGGTTCCGGGATGTTGCCGTACCTGCTGGCCGAGCAACTGGGCTGGCCGCTGCTGGTGGGCGTGGCGCAGATTGAATCTATCCACAACGGCGTGGCACTGGTGCTGCAGGCTTTACCCCGTGGCCAGCGGCGACAGCTCAAAGTGCGGCTGCCCTTTATGGCCACTGTGGATAACGCGGCGCCCAAGGCCCGGCAAAGCGCTTACGGCCCTGCAACCCGGGGGGCGATCAACGCCGAAGTGGTTGAAGTGACGGTCGATGAGTTATCCACAGTTGGGGTTCTACAACCGGCCAAACCCCGGCCCAAGCGTTTGAAAGTGATCAAGGCCAAAAGTGGCGCGGATCGCATGAAAGCCGCCACAGCCAAGGCCGCTGGCGGCTCGGGTCAGGTGCTCAAGGGTGTCAGCGCGCAAGAGGGCGCTCAGGCCATTTTGAAGTTGCTGATTGAAGAAGGCGTAGTGCGCTGACCTTTACCCACAAACTCTGTTAGCGCTTATGTGGATAAGTTGTTTGCTGTCAGCTAAGACCTATATAAAACGTGGCTTTCAGGGTTCTGGTCAAAAAACGATCAAATACACACTTTATCCACTGCTCACCTGCAAAACCCCTTAATAATCGGTGCTTTAAGGGGTTTTCCACAGCGAAGGCAGGCGGTGCATAAGTTGCGCACAATCTCTGTTGGTGGATATGTGGATAAGGTGTTTGCGACTGGCTACAGGCCACGTGTTTCGTGGCTTACAGTGCGCTGTACAAAAAACGACCAATTGCGCTTTCCGGGACAACTTGTCCACTTCCCCACAATTGCTGTGGGTGTGCCTGTGGACAAGTTGTTGGTGAAGGGCTACAGCCCTTTGATTACGTGGGGTACAGGCAACTGGTTAAAAATCGTACATCCGGTGGAAACAATTGGATAAAAAGCCTTGGTGCCAGTGTGTTGTTGTCCTTCGTATGGCCGCGTTAGAAAAGGCGCTCAATGCCTTTTGGAGTCAGATCTATGCCCGTTTTATTTCGTCCAGGCGTGCGTGCAGATGCACGGGATATTGCCCGTTTGTTTCAAATATCATCCGAAGGTTGCGCCGATTACATCTGGAGCAAATTGGCGCAGCCGGGGGAAGAACTGCTGGATGTCGGCGCAATTCGCTACGCACGGCAAGGGGTGACCTTCTCGTATGAGAACTGCCTGGTCGCCGAGGCGCAGGGCCAGGTGATTGGCATGATGCACAGCTACGCGATGCGTAACGATCCGGCGGCTGAGCCGCAGACTGATCCGGTGCTGGCGGCTTACGACGGTATGGAGATCCCCGACACGCTGTATATCTCAAGTCTGGCGCTGCATGAGGGCTGGCGAAACCAGGGGCTGGGCCAGCAGTTTTTGGTATATGCCCGTGAGCGTTGCCGCGACTTGGAGCTGAAGGGCTTGAGCCTGATCGACTATGCGGCCAACACCGGTGCCTTGCGCTTTTACGAGCGTCAGGGCTTTCAGATCGTCAAAACTTGCCAGATCACGCCTCACCCGCTGATTCGTGTCACGGGTGAGGCGCATCTGATGCACTGCCCGCACGCCTGATAAGCATGCCTGTGGGGGGGTAGGGTTTACTGGGCCACTACCCCTTTCAGATAGGCCGCTGGCGCCGCCCCCAGGTTGCTCAGCAGCCGCTCGCTGTACCAGTCCACAAAGTTGACCACACCAAACTCGTACGTCTGGGAATACGGCCCCGGCTGGTAGGCGACGGAGTTGATGCCGCGCTGGTTTTCTTCGGCCAGTTTGCGGTCCTGATTGTTGGTGGCGTCCCACACGTTGCGCATACGCTCCACGTCGTAGTCCACGCCTTCCACCGCGTCTTTGTGCACCAGCCATTTGGTGGTCACGACGGTTTCTTGCGCGCTGATCGGCCACACGGTGAACACGATGATGTGATCGCCCATGCAGTGGTTCCATGAGTGCGGCAAATGCAGGATGCGCATCGAGCCCAGGTCCGGGTTTTTGATCCGCCCCATGAGCTTGGCGCAGCCCTGTTTGCCATCCAGGGTCATCGACACCGTGCCCTTGAGCAGCGGCATGCGCACGATGCGGTTGCGCAGGCCAAAACTGGCGTGGGCGTAAGGGATCTTTTCTGCATCCCAGGCGGCGGCGGAGGCGGTGACGTGATCCTTGAATGCCTGATCGGCGCGGGGGTCGGTGACATCGTCCCATTCCAGCAGGGTTTTCAACAGTTCCGGGTGCGACGCGTTGCAGTGATAGCACTCGCGGTTGTTTTCCAGCACCAGCTTCCAGTTGGCTTTTTCCACCAGGGTGGTGTGAATCGCCACCTTGGTGTTTTCCATGTCGTAGGGTTCCATGTAGTGGTTCAGCGTGGCCAGGAACTCGTCGATGGCGGGCGGGTTCTCGGCCAGGCTGATAAAGATGTAGCCGCCAGCGGTTTTGACGTTCACCGGCTTGAGGCCGTATTGCTTCATGTCAAAGTCGGCGCCCATCTCGGTGCCGGCAAACAGCAGGCGCCCGTCCAGCTCATAGGTCCACTGGTGGTAATGGCACACCAGCTTGGCGACTTTGCCTTTTTCGCTGGTACACAGCCGTGAGCCACGATGGCGGCACACGTTGTGGAACGCGTGGACCTGACCTTCGGCGCCCCGGATCACGATGATCGGGTTTTTGCCCACTTGCAGGGTCAGAAAGTTGCCCTTGGCCGGGATTTCGCAGGTCATGCCTGCAATCAGCCACTCCTTCTGGAAGATCTCCTGCATGTCGATTTCGAACAGGCGTTCGTCGCTATAGAACGGCTGCGGCAGCGAAAACGTTCGCTCGCGGGTTTGCAGCATCTCGGCGGTGGCCTTGCGAGCGGGTTCCAGTGGATCGCCCAGGCTCAGGGTTGTGGTGATGTCCATTGTTGTAATCCTCATGGCCATTCTGTGTGGCCCGAAAGTGGCTGATCAGGGGTGCGACGCAAGGCAAAGCATTTGATGTGGTCAGTGGCGCTGAGTGTGCGTTCGAAGTGCCGGGATGCCATATCTGCGGGCGACATGGCCAAATCTGTTCCCGACGCGCGAGCCCCTGTTTTCAGGGGCTGGTCGCCATAAGCATGTGAATGTCGCGAATGGATAAATGGCTGGCTCGGGGCATGCGCAGAATCGCCAGCAAGAGGCCGGTTGTCGGCCGTGGAGAAACCCATGTCCAACAGCTTTCTGAATCCGGTAACTACCCAGACCTGGGCCAACGGCCGACACATCGTGCGATGCGTCAAAGTGATTCAGGAAACCTGGGACGTGCGCACCTTCTGTTTTATGGCTGACCAGCCGATCCTGTTCTTTTTCAAGCCGGGGCAGTTCGTGACCCTGGAGCTGGAAATCGACGGCGACCCGGTGATGCGCTCCTACACCATCTCCAGCTCGCCCTCGGTGCCTTACAGCTTTTCGGTGACCATTAAGCGCGTGCCGGGCGGGCGGGTGTCCAACTGGTTGCACGACACCCTCAGTGAAGGCCAGGAGCTGGCCGTTCACGGCCCGGTCGGGCTGTTCAACGCCATCGACGCCCCGAGCCCCAAGGTGCTGTATTTGAGCGGCGGGGTGGGGATTACCCCGGTGATGTCGATGGCGCGCTGGTTTTACGACACCAACGCCAATGTCGACATGGTGTTTATCCACAGCGCCCGTTCGCCCAAAGACATCATTTACCACCGCGAGCTGGAGCACATGGCTTCGCGCATCGACAATTTCAGTTTGCACCTGATCTGCGAAAAACATGGTCTGGGCGAACCCTGGGCCGGGTATCGCGGTTACCTGAACCACAAGATGCTGGAGCTGATGGCGCCCGACTTCATGGAGCGCGAAGTGTTTTGCTGCGGGCCGACGCCATACATGAGTGCGGTCAAGCGCCTGCTGGAAGCCAACGGTTTCGATATGAGCCGTTATCACGAAGAGTCTTTCGGTGCGACACCGCCCGAAGCCCGGGCCGATGCGGTGGAGCAAGCCGAACAGGCCGCCGAGGCACCGGAGCTGGACCTGGCGGATTTGAACCAGGTGGAATTCACCGCCTCCGGCAAAAGCATCCGCGTGGGGCCGGCCGAAACCGTGCATGCGGCGGCTGCCAAGCTGGGGTTGTTGATCCCCAAGGCCTGCGGCATGGGGATTTGCGGCACGTGCAAGGTGTTGAAACTGGGCGGCGAAGTCGAGATGGAGCACAACGGCGGCATCACCGACGAAGACGTTGCCGAAGGCTACATCCTGTCGTGCTGCAGCGTGCCGAAGGGGGATGTGCGGATCGAGTTTTGAGGTTCGCCGCGTTCCGGTGGGAGCGGGCTTGCTCGCGATGGCATCACCGCAGGCGGTCAGCTGAACCGCGTTGCCTGAATCGCGAGCAATCGGGCGTCGAGCGGGCCCATCCAGCAGGGTATTTGGTGATATGGGGAACAAAGGCCCGAAACCACAGTCTTTAGGGCTCTGAAAGGCAGGTTGCCGCTAGGCTCTGTTCTCGTTTCATTGCGACCCGAAGGGCCGATAACCCATTTGGCGCAGGGCGGCGTTGCTCGCAGCTTATTTGGAACAACCCGACCACGCTGCTCGCGCCTTGCCCTGCACCACATGGGCTATCGGCGCGGCCGCAATGAAACGGGAACAGACCCTAGCTTAGCCGGTGACTTTTCTTTATCGTACGCGCCCTCTGAAACTGCTTGAGATCACTACCATGATGGAATCATCCCTTAGCAAACTGGAACAACTGGTCAGCGACCTGGTTCAGCAAAAGCAAGAACTGCTGGATGCCAAAGAACAGCTGAGCGCTGAATTGGCTTTGGCCAAAGACGAAAACGAAAGCCTGCAATTGAGCCTGATGGAGCAGGAAGAGAAGCAAGGTGCAACCGCTGCCCGCATCCAGGCACTGGTTGAGCGCGCGAGCCCTGTCAGCGCATGAGCGTGGACAGAGACGGAGTAAATGTCGTCTCGATTCTGGGTAACGACTACACGATCAAAGCGCCTGAGGGGGAGCAACAAACCCTGATGGCAGCCACGGTCATGTTGAAAGCCGCCCTGGCCGACACGAAAAGAAAGTATCCGAGCTTGATCGGGGACAAATTGCTGGTGCTGGCGGCGCTGAATCTGTGTTCACAGCAGATTGAGCTCAAGCAGCAACACAAACAGGAACTCGACCGTTATCAAGAGCAAGTCAGCGCCACGGTCGATGTGATTGAGCGAACAATCGGGCAATCCTGATCGTTCGTAAACCAATCACCCCTGTGTGAGCGGGCTTGCTCGCGATTCAGGCAACGCGGTTTGTCTGTACGACCGCGCTGATGCCATCGCGAGCAAGCCCGCTCCCACATTAGTATTGATGTTGCGTCCGCTTTAAGCTGACATCACCTCACGAATATCCGCCGCCAATTCCCGAACACGCGCTTCCTCGGTGTCCCACGAGCACATGAAGCGTGCGCCGCCTTTGCCGATAAAGGTGTAGAAACGCCAGCCCTTGGCGGTCAGCGCAGCCACTGCCGGTTCCGACAGTTGCAGGAACACGCCGTTGGCCTCCACCGGGAACATCAGCTCAACCCCCGGAATGTCACTCACCAGCTGGCTCAGCAACTGGGCGCAGTGGTTGGCGTGGCGGGAGTGTTTGAGCCATGCATCGTTTTCCAGCAACCCCACCCAGGGTGCTGACAAAAAGCGCATTTTCGACGCCAGTTGCCCGGCCTGTTTGCAGCGGTAGTCAAAGTCCACGGACAGGTCGTGGTTGAAGAACAGAATCGCTTCGCCCACCGCCATACCGTTTTTGGTCCCGCCAAAGCACAGCACGTCCACGCCGGCTTTCCAGCTCAGCTCTGCCGGCGTGCAGCCCAGGAAGGCGCAGGCGTTGGAGAAGCGGGCACCGTCCATGTGCAGCAACAAGCCCAGCTCTTTGCAGGTGGCGCTGATGGCGCGGATTTCTTCCGGGCGGTACACGCTACCGACTTCAGTGGCCTGGGTGATGGTGACCACCCGCGGTTTCGGGTAGTGGATGTTTTTGCGCTTGAGGGCGATTTCGCGGATCGACTCGGGGGTGATCTTGCCGTTCTCGGTACGGGCGATCAGCAGCTTGGAGCCGTTGGAGAAGAATTCCGGGGCGCCGCACTCGTCGGTTTCGACGTGGGCAGTCTCGGAGCAGATCACGCTGTGGAAGCTCTGGCACAACGACGACAGTGCCAGGGAGTTGGCGGCGGTGCCGTTGAAGGCGAAATACACTTCGCAGTCGGTTTCGAACAGTTTGCGAAAGTCGTTGGACGCACGCAGGGTCCACTCATCGTCGCCGTATGAGCGTTGGTGGCCGTGGTTGGCTTTTTCCATGGCAGACCAGACTTCGGGGCAGATACCGGAGTAGTTGTCGCTGGCGAATTGTTGGCTCTTGTCAGTCATTTCCCGGTTCCTTGGTCGAAGTTCGTGCTGCACTTTATCCAAGAATCTTGCGAGTGCACAGACACGACGCTGTATGCGGAAACACCCTACAAAAGAATAGTCCAATAACCTTGCGGCCAAAGGGTGGGAGCGGACTTGCCCGCGATGGCATCAACACGGTTTACCAGACGGGCCGCGCCGCCAGTATCGCGAGCAAGCCCGCTCCCGCAGGGTTATACGAAACCATGTCGTAAACGCACCATTGCGTGGCGCCCATAGGCATTTGGTCCGCCTGCGCCAGCTCTACCATCAGGCTCAAAGGGCATAAGCCCCACCGAGACCAAAAGGCGCGCTGGCGCTGGGAGACACGCAATGTTCAGCAAGCAGGATCAGATCCAGGGCTACGACGATGCCTTGTTAGCGGCCATGAATGCCGAAGATCAGCGTCAGGAAGATCACATCGAGCTGATCGCCTCCGAGAACTACACCAGCCAGCGCGTGATGCAAGCCCAGGGCAGCGGTCTGACCAACAAGTACGCCGAAGGCTACCCCGGCAAACGTTACTACGGCGGTTGCGAGCATGTGGATAAAGTCGAGCAACTGGCCATCGACCGCGCCAAGCAACTGTTTGGCGCCGATTACGCCAACGTGCAGCCGCATTCGGGCAGCCAGGCCAACGCGGCGGTGTACCTGGCGTTACTGAATGCCGGTGACACTGTTCTGGGCATGAGCCTGGCCCACGGCGGTCATTTGACCCACGGCGCCAGCGTCAGTTTCTCCGGCAAGTTGTACAACGCCGTGCAGTACGGCATTGACACCGCCACCGGCCTGATCGACTACGACGAAGTAGAGCGCCTGGCCGTTGAGCATCAGCCCAAGATGATCATTGCCGGCTTCTCGGCTTACTCCAAATTCCTCGATTTCCCGCGCTTTCGTCAGATTGCCGACAAGGTCGGCGCCTACCTGTTTGTCGACATGGCCCACGTGGCCGGTCTGGTCGCCGCTGGGTTGTACCCGAACCCGCTGCCGTACGCTGACGTGGTCACCACCACCACCCACAAAACCCTGCGCGGGCCCCGTGGCGGGTTGATCCTGGCCAAGTCCAACGAGGCCCTGGAAAAGAAACTCAACTCGGCGGTGTTCCCCGGTGGTCAGGGCGGCCCGCTGATGCATGTGATCGCGGCCAAGGCGGTGTGCTTTAAAGAAGCGCTGGAGCCGGGCTTCAAAACCTATCAAAAGCAGGTGATTGAAAACGCCCAGGCCATGGCTGAAGTGTTTATCAAGCGCGGCTATGACGTGGTTTCGGGCGGCACCGACAACCATCTGTTCCTGCTCAGCCTGATCCGCCAGGGCCTGACCGGCAAAGACGCCGATGCCGCGCTGGGCCGTGCCCATATCACGGTCAACAAAAACGCCGTCCCCAACGATCCGCAATCGCCGTTCGTGACCTCGGGCCTGCGCATCGGCACCCCGGCGGTGACCACGCGCGGTTTCAAAGTGGCGCAATGCACGGAGCTGGCGGGCTGGATCTGCGACATCCTCGATCACCTGGGCGATGCCGACATTGAGGCCGACGTTGCCCGCCAGGTGACTTCGCTGTGCAAAGACTTCCCGGTTTATCGCTGAGCGCGTTTTTGGAGTAAACCCTATGCAACGGTATTCAGGCTTCGGCCTCTTCAAACACTCCCTCAGCCACCACGAAAACTGGCAGAAGATGTGGCGTACCCCGACCCCGAAAAAGGTCTATGACGTGATCATCGTCGGTGGTGGCGGGCACGGGCTGGCGACGGCCTACTACCTGGCCAAGGAACACGGCATCACCAACGTGGCGGTGGTCGAAAAGGGCTGGCTGGGCGGCGGCAACACGGCGCGCAACACCACCATCGTGCGTTCCAACTACTTGTGGGACGAGTCGGCGCACCTTTACGAGCACGCCATGAAGTTGTGGGAAGGCTTGTCCCAGGACTTGAACTACAACGTCATGTTCTCCCAGCGCGGTGTGTACAACCTGTGCCACACCCTGCAAGACATTCGCGACTCGGAACGCCGGGTCAGCGCCAACCGCCTCAACGGCGTGGACGGCGAACTGCTGAATGCCAGGCAAGTGGCGGACGAGATTCCGTACCTCGATTGCTCAAAAAACACCCGCTACCCGGTGCTGGGCGCCACCGTACAACGCCGTGGCGGCGTGGCCCGCCATGACGCTGTGGCCTGGGGCTTTGCCCGTGCCGCAGACGCGCTGGGCGTGGACCTGATCCAGCAAACCGAAGTGCTGGGCTTTCGCAAGGAAAACGGCGTGTGCATCGGCGTTGAAACCAGCAAGGGTTTTATCGGCGCCAAGCGCGTGGGTGTGGTCACGGCCGGCAACTCCGGGCACATGGCGCGTCAGGCCGGGTTCCGCTTGCCAATCGAGTCGCACCCGCTGCAGGCCCTGGTGTCGGAGCCGATCAAACCGATCATCGATAGCGTGATCATGTCCAACGCCGTGCACGGTTACATCAGCCAGTCCGACAAGGGCGATCTGGTGATCGGTGCCGGGATCGACGGTTACAACGGTTACGGCCAGCGCGGCTCGTACCCGGTGATCGAACACACCATCCAGGCGATTGTGGAAATGTTCCCGGTACTGTCCCGCGTACGCATGAACCGCCAGTGGGGCGGCATCGTCGACACCACGCCCGACGCCTGCCCGATCATCTCCAAAACCCCGGTGCCCAACCTGTTCTTCAACTGCGGCTGGGGCACGGGCGGCTTCAAGGCCACGCCGGGCTCGGGCAACGTGTTTGCCGCCAGTCTGGCCAAGGGTGAAATGCACCCATTGGCTGCCCCGTTTTCCATTGACCGGTTCTACACCGGTGCACTGATCGACGAACACGGCGCTGCCGCGGTCGCCCACTAACAGGAGAAACACCCATGCTCCATATCTTCTGTCCCCATTGCGGCGAATTGCGCTCCGAAGAGGAATTCCATGCCAGCGGCCAGGCGCATATCCCGCGCCCTCTTGACCCCAGCGTCTGCACCGACGCCGAGTGGGGCGACTACCTGTTTTTTCGCGACAACCCACGGGGCCTGCACCACGAGCTGTGGAACCACGTCGCCGGTTGCCGTCAGTTTTTCAACGCCACGCGCAACACCGTGACCTATGAAATTCTTGAAACCTACCTGATCGGCACCCAGCCGCAGTTCACTGAAAAGGCGGCACCCTTGACCACCACGGCCACTCGCGAGCAGGGAGAAAAGGTATGAGCCAGACCCATCGCCTGCCTAACGGCGGCCGCGTCGATCGCAGCAAAGTGCTGACCTTTACGTTCAACGGTCAGCAATACCAGGGCTACGAGGGCGACAGCCTGGCCGCAGCCTTGCTGGCCAACGGCGTGGACGTGATTGGCCGCAGCTTCAAATATTCCCGGCCACGGGGCATCTATGCCGCCGGTGCCGAAGAACCCAACGCGGTGCTGCAAATCGGCGCCACCGAAGCCACGCAAATCCCCAACGTGCGCGCCACACAACAGGCGCTGTATCAAGGCCTGGTGGCCGCCAGCACCAACGGCTGGCCCAACGTGAACAACGACGTGATGGGAATTTTGGGCAAGGTCGGCGGCAAGCTGATGCCGCCGGGTTTCTACTACAAAACCTTTATGTACCCACAGTCGTTCTGGATGACTTACGAGAAGTACATCCGCAAGGCTGCAGGTCTGGGCCGTTCGCCGACCCAGAACGATCCCGATACCTATGACTACCTGAACCACCACTGCGACGTGCTGATCGTCGGTGCAGGCCCTGCGGGTTTGGCCGCGGCACTGGCGGCGGCACGCAGCGGCGCGCGGGTGATCGTGGCCGATGAGCAGGAAGAGTTCGGCGGCAGCCTGCTCGACAGTCGTGAAAGCCTGGATGGCAAACCGGCGATGGAATGGGTGGCCAAGGTGATTGCCGAACTCAAGACGTTGCCTGAGGTAGTGCTGCTGCCACGGGCCACGGTTAACGGCTATCACGATCACAACTTCCTGACCATTCACGAACGCCTCACCGACCATCTGGGTGACCGTGCGCCCATTGGCCAGGTGCGTCAGCGTATCCACCGGGTGCGGGCCAAGCGCGTGGTGCTGGCCACCGGCGCGTGCGAGCGGCCATTGGTGTACGGCAACAACGACGTGCCGGGCAATATGCTGGCGGGCGCGGTGTCCACGTACGTGCGCCGCTACGGCGTGGTACCGGGTAAAAAACTGGTGCTCAGTACCAACAACGATCATGCGTATCGTGTCGCACTGGATTGGCTGGATGCAGGCCAGCAGGTGGTCGCAATTGCCGATGCCCGCAGCAACCCGCGCGGCTCGCTGGTCGAAGAAGCCCGGGCCAAGGGCATTCGCATTTTGACGGGCAGCGCGGTGATCGAAACCCGTGGCAGCAAACACGTGACCGGCGCCCGAGTGGCGGCGATTGACCTTAAATCCCACAGCGTCGCCAGCCCCGGCGAATGGCTGGAGTGCGATCTGGTGGCGACTTCGGGCGGTTACAGCCCGGTGGTGCACCTGGCCTCACACCTGGGCGGCAAGCCGACCTGGCGTGAAGACATCCTGGGTTTCGTACCTGGCGAAGCCCCGCAAAAACGGGTGTGCGTGGGCGGCATCAACGGCGTTTATCCCCTCGGCGACAGCCTGGCCGATGGTTTTGAAGGCGGCGTGCGCGCGGCCAGTGAAGCCGGGTTCAAACCGGTTGAGGGCGTGTTGCCCAAAGCCCTGAACCTGCATCAGGAACCCACGCTGGCACTGTTTCAAGTGCCCCACGAAAAAGCCACGGCGCGGGCTCCCAAGCAATTTGTCGACCTGCAAAACGACGTCACGGCCGCCGCCATCGAACTGGCCACCCGTGAAGGCTTTGAATCGGTCGAGCACGTCAAACGCTACACCGCGCTGGGCTTTGGCACCGACCAGGGCAAGCTGGGCAACGTCAACGGGCTGGCCATTGCGGCGCGTTCGCTGAACGTGACCATCCCGCAGATGGGCACCACCATGTTCCGCCCCAACTACACGCCGGTCACGTTTGGCGCAGTGGCGGGCCGGCATTGCGGGCACATTTTCGAGCCCGTGCGTTACACCGCGCTGCAAGCCTGGCACGTCAAACAGGGCGCCGAGTTTGAGGACGTCGGCCAGTGGAAACGCCCGTGGTACTTCCCGCGTAACGGCGAAGACCTGCACGCAGCGGTCAAGCGCGAGTGCCAGGCGGTGCGTGACAGCGTCGGTATTCTCGATGCTTCGACCCTGGGCAAAATCGACATCCAGGGCCCGGATGCGCGGGAATTCCTGAACCGCATCTACACCAATGCCTGGACCAAACTCGACGTCGGCAAGGCCCGCTACGGCCTGATGTGCAAAGAAGACGGCATGGTCTTCGACGACGGCGTAACGGCCTGTCTGGCCGACAACCATTTTGTAATGACCACCACCACCGGCGGCGCGGCCCGCGTGCTGCAATGGCTGGAAATCTACCAGCAGACCGAGTGGCCGGAGCTGAAGGTGTACTTCACCTCGGTCACCGACCACTACGCGACCCTGACCCTGTCCGGCCCCAACAGCCGCAAGCTGCTGAGCGAAGTGACCGACATCGATCTGGACCGCGAAGCGTTCCCGTTCATGACCTGGAAGGAAGGTCTGGTGGGCGGTGTACCGGCGCGGGTGTTCCGTATCTCGTTTACCGGCGAGCTGTCGTACGAGGTCAATATCCAGGCCGACTACGGGATGGGCGTACTGGAAAAAATCGTCGAGGCGGGCAAGCAATACAACCTCACCCCCTACGGCACCGAGACCATGCACGTGCTGCGGGCCGAGAAGGGTTTCATCATCGTCGGCCAGGACACCGACGGCTCCATGACCCCGGATGACCTGAACATGGGCTGGTGTGTGGGCCGCACCAAACCGTTCTCGTGGATCGGCTGGCGCGGGATGAACCGCGAAGACTGCGTGCGTGACCAGCGCAAGCAACTGGTGGGGCTCAAGCCTGTCGACGGGACCAAATGGCTGCCGGAAGGCGCGCAACTGGTGTTCGACCCAAAGCAGACGATCCCGATGACGATGGTCGGTCACGTGACGTCCAGCTATGCCCACAACTCACTGGGTTATTCGTTTGCCATGGGTGTGGTCAAGGGTGGCTTGAAGCGCATCGGTGAGCGGGTGTTCTCACCGCAAGCGGATGGCAGCGTGATTGAGGCTGAAATCGTGTCTTCGGTGTTCTTCGACCCGAAAGGCGAACGGCAGAATATTTGAGTGGAGCCCTTTCGCGAGCAGGCTCGCTCCCACGGGGAATGGTGGGAGTCAATCAACACAACATTGCTAACGGGTGACCCATGACCACAGCCAACGTTTACCAACAGCGCCCGGACTCGGGCGCGAAAGCCGAGTCATCGCTGCACCACGCCAACCTCGCCGGCCTGATCGGCAAGGGCCGTAAAAATCCGGGTGTGACCGTGCGCGAGAAAAAATTGCTGGGCCATCTGACCCTGCGCGGCGACGCCAAAGACCCGGCCTTTGCCGAAGGCGTGCACAAGGCCCTGGGCCTGGAACTGCCCGTGGCCCTGAGTCTGGTGGCGAAGGGCGAAACCTCGCTGCAATGGATGGGGCCGGATGAGTGGTTGCTGATCGTCCCCGGCGGCCAGGAATTCGCCGTGGAACAAGCGTTGCGGGCGGCGCTGGCCGGGCTGCATATCTCGGTGGTCAACGTCAGCGGCGGGCAACAACTGCTGGAACTGAGCGGACCGAATGTGCGCCAGGTACTGATGAAATCCACCAGCTATGACGTGCATCCGGATAACTTCCCGGTGGGTAAGGCAGTAGGGACGGTGTTTGCCAAATCACAGCTGGTGATCCGCCATACCGGCGAAGACACCTGGGAACTGCTGATCCGGCGCAGCTTTTCGGATTATTGGTGGCTATGGTTGCAGGATGCGGCAGCGGAGTACGGGCTGAACGTCGAAGCGTAAATATGATCCTGCCTGCGCCTCTGTGGGATCGGGCCTGCTCGCGATTGCAACACCACGGTCAGCCGGATGTACCGCGTTGTTTGCATCGCGAGCAAGCCCGCGCCCACAGAGGTCGTGTGCGTTCCAACAACAATCAAGGAGCACCCCATGAGCCGCGCCCCCGATACCTGGATTCTTACCGCGGACTGCCCGAGCCTTCTGGGCACGGTGGATGCGGTGACGCGTTATCTGTTCGAGCATCGCTGCTACGTCACCGAGCACCACTCCTTCGACGATCAGCGCTCCGCCCGATTCTTCATCCGTGTCGAATTTCGCCAGCCCGACGGCTTCGACGAACACCAGTTTCGCGCGGGTCTGGCCGAGCGTGGCCAGGCCTTCGGCATGACCTTCGAACTGACGCCGCCCCATCACCGGCCCAAAGTGCTGATCATGGTGTCCAAGGCCGACCACTGCCTTAACGACCTGCTGTACCGCCAGCGCATCGGCCAGTTGTCGATGGACGTAGTGGCCGTGGTGTCCAACCACCCCGATCTGGAACCGCTGGCCCGCTGGCACGACATCCCCTATCACCACTTCGCCCTGGACCCGACTGACAAGCCGGCGCAAGAGGCCAGGGTGTGGCAAGTGATCGAAGACACCGGCGCCGAACTGGTGATCCTCGCCCGCTATATGCAAGTGCTGTCCCCCGAGCTGTGCCGCAAGCTCGACGGCAAGGCGATCAATATCCACCACTCGTTGCTGCCCGGTTTCAAAGGTGCCAAACCCTATCACCAGGCCTACGAGAAGGGGGTCAAGCTGGTGGGCGCCACGGCGCATTACATCAATAACGACCTGGACGAAGGCCCGATCATCGCTCAGGGGGTGGAGGCGGTTGATCACAGCTATTACCCCGAAGACTTGATCGCCAAGGGGCGCGACATCGAAGCCCAGACCCTGGCCCGAGGTGTGGGCTATCACATAGAGCGGCGCGTTTTCCTAAATGGAGGTCGTACGGTGGTGCTCTGACGGCGCGGCAAGTTCTAAGCTGCACGCAGCAAGCTGCAAGTAACTCCCTCCAACAACAACTAAGGGTGAATACGATGGCTGACAACCGCGGTGTGGTGTACCTGGGCAATGGCCAGGTTGAAGTGCAAAGCATTCCTTTCCCGAAGATGCAGAACCCTCAAGGCAAGCCCATTCACCACGGCGTGATTCTGCGGGTGGTGTCGACCAATATCTGTGGTTCCGACCAGCATATGGTGCGTGGCCGCACCACGGCGCAAACCGGGCTGGTGCTGGGGCATGAGATCACCGGCGAGGTGATCGAGGCCGGGCGCGATGTGGAACATCTGAAAGTCGGCGATCTGGTGTCGGTGCCGTTCAACGTGGCGTGCGGGCGTTGCCGCAGCTGCAAGGAACAAAACACCGGTGTATGCCTGACCGTCAACCCGGCCCGTCCCGGCGGCGCATATGGTTACGTGGACATGGGCGACTGGGTCGGCGGTCAGGCTGAATATGTATTGGTGCCTTATGCCGATTTCAACCTGCTCAAGTTGCCGGACCGCGATGCCGCGATGGAAAAAATTCGCGACCTGACGTGCCTCTCCGACATTCTGCCCACCGGCTACCACGGCGCAGTGACTGCGGGCGTCGGCCCCGGCAGCACGGTGTATATCGCCGGTGCGGGCCCGGTGGGGCTGGCGGCGGCAGCTTCAGCGCGTTTGCTGGGGGCGGCAGTGGTGATTGTCGGTGACGTCAACCCGATCCGCCTGGCCCACGCCAAGGCCCAGGGTTTTGAAATCGCCGACCTGTCCAAAGACACCCCTCTGCACGAACAAATCGCCGATCTGCTGGGTGAACCTGAAGTGGATTGCGCGGTGGATGCGGTGGGCTTTGAGGCTCGCGGTCACGGCCATGACGGGGTCAAACACGAAGCTCCGGCCACCGTGCTCAACTCGTTGATGGGCGTGGTGCGGGTGGCGGGTAAAATCGGCATCCCGGGCCTGTACGTCACCGAAGACCCGGGTGCAGTCGATGCCGCAGCGAAAATGGGCAGCCTGAGCATTCGCTTTGGCCTGGGCTGGGCCAAATCCCACAGCTTCCACACTGGCCAGACCCCGGTAATGAAATACAACCGTCAGCTGATGCAAGCCATCATGTGGGACCGGATCAAAATTGCCGACATCGTCGGCGTGGAAGTGATCAGCCTGAACGACGCGCCACGGGGTTATGGCGAGTTCGATGCCGGTGTACCGAAGAAGTTTGTGATCGACCCGCACAAAATGTTCAGCTAGGCGTGACCCTGAGGGAGCGACCTTGCTCGCGATGCAAACCACTCGGTACATCTGAATAACCGAGGTGCTGCAATCGCGAGCAAGCCCGCTCCCACACGTCAGTGTGTTTCATAGACTGGCCAGCGGGCCCTGATACAGCACAGGGCCAGTTGGCTGCCCGGTCGGCGACCCGCCTTGGGGTTCAAGGCTCACGGCAAGTACCACCGAAGACCTGATCAATTGCTGCTGGCTTTGGCCAAGCGCCAGCCGTCCACCACCTGCCTGGGGAATCAGACCCAGAGACACCGGTTTCCCATCCACCGCAATTGCCCACAGTTCCAGACTACGCCCTGCCTCTACGCTGGCCAGTTCCAGCGGCTCAATGTCCAAGTAATCGGCGTGTGCTTCGATGCGCAGGCCGGGCTGTGCCGTGCCGCTGAGCAAGGTGGCGTTGTACTGGACGCTGTCGTGGTTGTAGAGCAGGCCCAGGGTCGCAGCGATGACCAATGCACATGCCGCCGCGCCGATACGCAGCCCGGTCCAGAACGGACGTTTTTCAGGCACGTGAAGTTTTTGCGGCTCGATGCGCGCGACGATGGCCTGCCACACATGTTCAGGTACCGGTTGCTCGGCCAGCGGTTCGGTCAGGCTGGCCAGGCTGGCTTCCCATCCGGCCACTTCGGCACGCAGGGCGGCATCGTCCAGCAACAAGTGCTCAAAGCGTCTGCGGGCGGTGGCCGGCATCAGGCCGATGGCGTAATCGGCGGCCAGCGCACGGCGCAGGCCGGGGGTCTGATAGTTCATGATTCCAGGCACCTGCGCAGACGCTCCATGCCCCGCCGAATCCAGGATTTGACTGAGCCCAGGGGCGCCGCCAACTGCTCTGCCAGCTCGCTGGCGCTGAGCCCGTGAAAGTAGGCAATGGTGATGGACTGGCGCTGCTGGCGGTCGAGCTGCTCCAGGCAATGGTTGAGGGCACTGGCTTCGCGGTCGCTGTTCAACTGGTCGTGGGCGCTGGGGGCTTCGTCTGCCAGGGCATCCTGTTGCAGGTCGTTCAGGGGTTGCTCGCGGTATTTGCGCAGTTGGTCGATGGCCTGATGACGGGTGATGCTGACCATCCAGGTCATGGGTGCAGACTGGTGCGCCTGATAGCGCACGGCGTTATGCCAGATGCGTACAAAGCTTTCTTGCACCACCTCTTCGGCCAGGTCGCGACGGCCCATGCAGCGCAGCGCAACGCTGTGCAGGTACGGAGCAACGTTGCGGTACAGGCTTTCGAAGGCGCGTCGGTTGCCCAGCGCGCACTGGGCCAAAAGCTGTGTGAGGTGATCGGCGTCGGCGATGCTGATAACAGTGCTCCAGTCAGTCTTTGCGACCGTGTAGGGCCTATTTCTGGCTGAGCGTAGTTCAGGATGCAGGGTTGTTCCAATCATGGGCAGTACCTCGATGCCGGATATACGCATGCCCGGGCAAAGCGGATGCAGTACACCTGCCTTTTTTTCAATTAAGATTGCGGCCCGTTTGACCCGATAGTGGCACTTGGGAACATCTGCCGGGATGGCGGGTCAAATACACAGTTTTACTGCTCCGTTAAAGCGGGGCAGTTTTTGGGTTCTATGAGGTTGATGCGATGAAAAAGTTGAGCGGCGTGGCACTGGCAACATTGATGACTGTGGCGGCAAGCCCGGTGTTTGCAGGTTTCAGCATGAGCGACGTGGCGGGTATCGCTGCTCAGGTGCAGGGCGGCAACGGCAATGGCGCGAGCACGGACAAGTCGCTGCAGGCAGCAGGCCTGTTGAGCGAGTTGTCCAAGCTGAACGTCAAGCCTGAACAGGCTGCGGGCGGTGTGGGTGCGATGCTGAGCCTGGCCAAGAACCAATTGGCCCCGACCGACTATTCGGCATTGACCGATAAAGTCCCGGGCATCAGCAAATTGTCCGGCGCGGGTGCGCTGGGCCAGTTGAGCCAGCTGGGCGGTTTGCTGGGCAAGTCCGATGGCGTCAGCTCGGCTGCCACCAGCGCGGTCAGCAATGTGTCTAACACTGCACAACTGGACGACGCGTTCAAAGCCCTGGGCATGGACAGCGGCATGATCGGCCAATTCGCACCGATCATTCTTCAGTACCTGGGTGGCCAGGGCGTCGGCACTTCGCTGCTGGGCAAGCTGGGTAGCGCCTGGGGCGTCTAAGAATTAACCGAGCTCGGCACGCAAGGTGCTGATGCGCTGGTCTTTCTTGATCCAGAGCTGGTTGACCCAGCTCTGGACATGCTCACGAAACACCGGATCGTTCTCGTAATCTCCCTGCCATAACGCCGCGTCCAGTTCGCGGGTCTGTATGTCGACAATCACCTTGGGCACCTGCCCG
The DNA here is from genome assembly GCF_055408345.1 of Pseudomonas sp. B424. NCBI lineage: Bacteria > Pseudomonadati > Pseudomonadota > Gammaproteobacteria > Pseudomonadales > Pseudomonadaceae > Pseudomonas > Pseudomonas sp. B424. The sequence continues at coordinate 309,855 of NZ_JBUZTL010000003.1, forward strand.
CTGATCAATGCCCAAAAACCCGGAATCTTTGCCTGTGGGTACACCACGGTCACGTCGAGCACGGCATCCAGCTGTTCGCCCAAGGCTGCCAGCACAAATGCCACGCCGCCCGCCTTGGGCTTGAGCAGGTAGGTGTAGGGCGAATGCTGTAGCGCGCGTTTGGCCGGGGTAAAGCGCGTGCCCTCAAGGTAATTGACCACAGTGACCGGCTGGCGCTTGAACAGCTCGCAGGCGGCCCGGGTGATCTTGAGGTCCTGGCCCTTGAGTTCCGGGTGCCTGGCCAGGAAGGCTTTGGAGTAGCGCTTCATGAACGGGTAGTCGAGTGCCCACCAGGCCAGGCCCAGAAAGGGCACCCAGATCAGTTCTTTTTTGAGGAAGAATTTGAAGAACGGTGTGCGTCGGTTCAGGCCCTGCATCAGAGCGGGGATATCGACCCACGACTGGTGATTGCTGATCACCAGATACGAGGTATCACGGCTCAGGCCTTCGGCACCGCGAATGTCCCATAGGGTGGGCAGGCACAGGGCAAAAATACGTTTGTCGATCTCTGACCAGGTCTCGGCGATCCACATGACTGCCCGCGAGTTGTAGTCGCGCAGACGGCCCGGCGATACCAGTTTGAGCAGGGCAAACAGCATCAAGGGCCCGAACAGGAGCAGGGTGTTACAGAGCAATAACAGGGTGACCAGACAGCCGGTGAGCAGGCGGCGCATAAGCAACTCTTGAACGTTTAAGGGCTGGCCATGATAAGCAGGGCAGTCTGGAACGCCAAATCGGCGTGCTGACGAATGTTTCACGCGTGGTGGTCTAACGTGCTTTTGTAGCCGTTGCCACGTCGAGCAATCGAACCAAATCCGGCCTCAGGGTCTAACCTGCACGTTCAAAAGGAAACTGCCTCCATGAAGTCTGTTCTAGTCTTGTTGTCCCTCTTGGCGTTGCCGGTGATGGCCGCCGAGCCGACCCTTTACGGGCGTTACGAATACATCAAGCTGCCGGAAATCGGTGAGACCCTTAAAGCCAAGATGGACACCGGCGCCCTGACCGCGTCGTTGTCGGCCAGAAACATCCAGACCTTCACCCGTGATGGTGACGAGTGGGTGCGCTTTCAGCTGGCGACCGAGGGCGCGAGCAACAAGGTGTACGAGCACAAGGTGGCGCGCATCAGCAAAATCAAAAGCCGCTCTGATGAAGACGACGAGAAGGATGTCCCCGAAAGCGCCAAGCGCCCGGTAGTCGATCTGGAGATGTGCCTGGGCAACGTCAAACGCACGGTAGAGGTCAACCTTACCGACCGCAGCAGCTTCAACTACCCGCTGCTGATCGGTGCCAAGGCCTTGCGTGAGTTCGGTGCAGCGGTGAACCCGGCGCGTCGTTACACGGCAGACAAGCCCGATTGCTGATTTAGGTGGGAGCGGGCTTGCCCGCGATGGTATCGACGCGATTTAACTGCAAGACCGAGTCGATACCATCGCGGGCAAGCCAGCTCCCACCTGCTCAGCGCTTGAGCAGCCCGCGCACGCTGACCCACACCGGAATGCCCAAGCCAATCCAGCTCAGTACATCCCACGCGCCGTCACCCAATAGCGCGCTGAACAGTCCGGTCACGCAGACAAGCCCGATCGCCAGCGGGATGGAGAACACCTTCCAGAAGTTCGACTGACGCGGTTTCATTGAGCGTTCTCCCTGGCTGCGCGTCGCCGCACCCACCACAGGTACAGGCCGCTGCCGAGCACCACGATGGTCAGCAGATCGAGGGCCGCCCACAGGATTTTCATCGGCATGCCGCCGTAGTCGCCAAAGTGCAGCGGCTGGGACATGCCCATGGCGTCCATGTACCACGGGCGCTCGCCCACGGCGGTAACCTTGAGGGTTGTGGCGTCGATCAGTACCGGCGTCAGCAGGTGCGCAGTCAGGTGAGTGCCGCCTTTCATAAAGACCGCGTAATGGTGCTCGCTGGAGAACCGGGTGCCGGGGAAGGCAATAAAGTCCGGGCGCATGCCGGGCGCGGCTTCGTCGGCGATGTCCAGCAGGCGATCGGCGGGGGCCAGGTGCGTCAGTGGCGGCGCACCCCGGTAGGGCTCGGTCATGGCGCTGAGGCTGTCAGTGCGCCAGGCGGCGATGATCAGGTCGGCACAGGCGCTGATCACACCGGTCACGCCCACCACCAGGGCCCAGGTCAGGGTCACGACGCCAATCAGGTTGTGCAGGTCGAGCCAGCGCAGGCGTGTGGACTTGTCGGCGCGCACGGTCGCGAATTCGTGGCGGCGCATAAACGGCAGGTACAGCACTGCGCCGGAGATGATTGCCAGCACAAACAACAGCCCCATGAAGGCCAGCAGCAGCTTGCCGGGCAGCCCGGCAAACATGTCCACGTGCAGGCGCAGCATGACCATCATGATTCCGCCGTTGGCTGACGGCAGCTCCAGCGCTTCGCCGGTGCGCGCATCGAGCATAAAGGTGTGGGACGAATTGGGCTCGGTGCCAGCGGTGGCGGCCATGATTGCGATGACGGCGTTGGGTTCGTCGTCTTCACTGCCGAAGTACTGCATCACCTCGTTGGGACGGTGGGCCTGGGCGGCGCTGACCAGTTGTTGCAGATTGAGGCGCGGCGTATCGGCTGGCATCTCACGCAGCTCAGGGCTGTTGCCCAGCAGGTGATCGATTTCATGGTGAAAAATCAGCGGCAGGCCGGTCAGCGCGAGCATCAGCAAAAATGCGGTGCAAATCAGGCTGGTCCAGGTGTGGATAAAAGACCAGCGGCGGATGGTTTTGCTTTTCATGAAGCTCCATAACGTCTCTGTGGGAGCGAGCCTGCTCGCGAAAGCATCTCCCCCGGTTTGTCAGGTACACCGAGTTGTTTGCATCGCGAGCAGGCTCGCTCCCACGGGGGACATTTCAATACAGTGGTTTAGAACTCCAGCTGCGCCGAAAATTGCACGGTGCGCGGGTCGCCAATGTAATGGCTGTTGAGCCAATATTCTTTGTTGGCCAGGTTGCTGACGTTCATGCGCAAGGTCAGATCGTTTTCCGAAATCTTCATGCGGTAACGCGCACCGGCATCGAAGGTGGTGAACGACGGCAGCTGATAGTCGTTGGCAACGTCGGTGTATTGCTTGCCGGTGTAGAACGCACCGCCGGTCAGCGCAAGGCCGGGGACGGTATTGATGTCGTATTCGGCATAGACCTTGGCCAGTTGTTTGGCCACATCGACCGGGGCGTTGCCATCGTTGGCCTTGGAATCGGCGTCCTTGACCTTCGGATCAAGCAAGGTAAACCCGCCGACCACTGTCAGTTCCGGTGTGACCTTGCCGGTCACGCTGAACTCCAGGCCGTTGTTCACCTGCTTGCCGCTTTCGGTGTAAATCATTGTCTCGTTGAGGAAGCCGTTGGGCTTTTCGATATTGAACAAGGCCAGGGTAAACAGCGTTTCGCCCACGGTGGCCTTGGCACCTACTTCGTATTGTTTGCTGACCTGTGGCGCAAATATTTCACCTGAGTTGATTGCGTTCCAGGGAGCCGTTCCGCCTGCTTGTAGCCCTTCAATGTACGTCGCGTACGTGGTCAGCCAAGGCACTGGTTTGTAGATAAGCGAAACGCTGGGCGAAGTTTTGCTCTCGTCGTAGCGGGTTTTTTTCGCTGGTGTGGAGTAGACGAAGTCATTGGCATAAGACTTGATCTGGGTACGGGTCACGCCGAGGATGCTCGACCATTGATCGTTGAACGTGATGACGTCGCCGATCAGGAAGTTATTGGTTTCGGAGGTGCTCGCCAGCCGCTGATTGCCATTGCCGATCGAGTAGCTGGGTTTACCGACTTGCTCACTGCTGCCAAACGGCAAGGGGCCGCCGCCCACGTCGACGTATTGCGGAGGGGAGCTGGGAACATGGTCTTCGTACTGACGAATGCGTGAGTTGTTGCCCTGATAACCCAAGGTCATCTTGTGGCCAATGGCGCCTGTATCGAAGGCCGCATCAAGGAAGAGGTAGGCGGAGTTCTCGACATGTTCAATCGGCGCGAAGGCGTACAGCGGCTGGGTGTAAACCCCGGGGCTGGAAACAGTCGGGCCGGTGTAGGTGTTTTCTTCGGTGAACTTCTGGGTGGCAATGGCGCCGCGCAGGGTATAGGTGTCGTTCAGGCGCCACGTGGCGCGAATTCCGCCCTTGTCGGTTTCGTTATCCGAGAATGACCATTTCTGGCTGTACAGCTTGTTGTTGTCGAGCTGCGAAGCGCGTGGACGCAGAGCCTGGTCATTAAAGTACCAATAGCTGGTCAGGCCGCGGATCTGGGTTTTCTTGTGCGATGCGTCGAACTGGATTTGCAGGTCGTCGCTGACGTTCCAGTCCACGGCGAGGCTGATCAGCTCGCGGCGACGCTTCTGCATGTCGATTGCGGTTTCGCCGTCTTGAGTCAGCAGGTTCAGGCGATAGGCAAATTTGCCTTCATCGTCGATTTTGCCGCCGAAGTCGCCGTGCAGGTAATAGTTCTCCCCGCCGGCATTGCCCAGGGTCACGCTGCGATAGTTTTCGTAGGTCGGGCGCTTAAGCACGTAGTTGGCCAGGCCGCCGGGCGAGGCGGGACCATACAAAAAGCCGGTCAGGCCAGTGATTACTTCGAGCTGTTCGGTTTCTTCGAGATAGTTGCCCGCGTCCGCGAGTGTGCTGAAACGCAGGCCATCGTTGGCAATGTTCAGGTTACCCGCGCCGCTGAAACCCCGGATGTTCACGGCACTCGCATAGCCCGCACCGGTGGGGGAAAACATCTGAGTGAACGGGTTGCGCTTGAACACGTCATCCAGCGAGGTGGCCTGCATGTTTTTGAGCAGGGCCTGGGAGGTCACGCTCATGGAGTACGGCGTGTCCTGCAGTTTCATCCCGCCCAGGGCGCCGACGTTGCTGAGGTTTTCGCTGACGTAACCGGCCGCTTCCGAGCCCTCTGTCACCGCACTGGCGTTGACGTTCACGTCGCCCAGCGTCAAGGCGCCTTCAACCACTGGCACCAGGGTGTAGCTGCCGCTACCGCTCTGTTGCAGCTGCAACCCACTCCCCCGCAACGCTTCACGCAGTGCCGTTGTGGCTTCGAGCTGGCCGTTTACCGGCGCCGAAGTTTTGCCCGCCAGCAGGGACGAGTCGATGGCCAGGGTGATGCCGGCCTGGCTGGCGATCTGGTTCAGGGTGGCCGCCAACGGTCCGGCTGGCAGGTTGTAGTTGCGCGCAGACGATGCCTGCTCGGCGGCGATCAGCAGGGTGCTGGTCAGCGGGGCGCTAAAGGCAATGGCGACGGCTAACAGGCTGGGGCGCAAAAACGTGTCGAGGGTGCGGGACATTCGGCGGGTTCCTGAATGGAAATGTTTCTCAATGCCTATCTGCCGAATGAGATTTGAAAAGTGATAGGGCTGATTGAAAATAATTTAGATTCAGTTCGCCAGAGGCTTGGGACTGACAGTGACCCACCATGGCGTGCGCTGCTGGATCTGTACCGGCAAGGTCGGCATCAGGGCATTGAGTGCCAGTTCGATGTTGTTCAGCGGGAAGCTGCCGGTGATGCGCAGGTCGGCCACTTCGGGGTCTACACCCAGGTGGCCCCGTTGGTAGCGATTGAGTTCACTGACCATGTCGGCCAGGCGCACGTTGTCGAGTACCAGCATGCCCCGTGTCCAGGCGTCGGCCCCGGGGCTGACGGCCAGCATCTGGCCAAGCCGGTCGCGGTGCATCAGCACTTGCTGGCCTTCGTTGTAGATCGTTTGTTCGACGCTGTTTTCAGGATGCGCCTCGACCCGCGATTGCAACACGCTCAGGCGCGTGCCGTCGTCTTCGCGCTTGACCATGAACCGTGTGCCCAATGCGCGCAGGCTGCCATCGCGGGTTTGTACGATAAACGGTCGGGGATCACCATGGCCGGTCTCAACCATGATCTCGCCTTCTTGCAGGATGATTCGGCGGGTCGAGTCATCAAACCGCACATCGACTGCGCTGTGGGTATTGAGGTTCAGCAGCGTGCCATCGGCCAGTCGCAACTGGCGCTGTTCACCGGTGGCGGTGCGTTGGTCGGCCATCCAGTAATCGATCGGCAGGTAATTTTTACCGGCGAACAACGCCAGCCCGCACGCCAGAGCGACACTGGCCAGGCCGCTGCCGATTTTGCGTACCCGTTCCTGCACGCCAGTGCGGGCCTTGAGCAAGGCGTTGCGTGCCGGGACGCTGGCAGTGCTGAAGCGGTGGTCGAGCATGCCCAGTTGCAGCCAGGCGCGGGCGTGCTCGTCGCTGGCGCTGTACCACTTGGTGAATTCGGCCTGTTCCACGTCGCTGCCATTGCCGCAATCCAGGCACAACTGCCATGCAATGGCGGCGTCCAGCACCTGGGCCGAGACCGGTTTTGAACTGACCGGCTTCATGTTGGCTCGCCATACAGAGCGATGTAGCACTGGCGGATGCCCTGGGCCAGGTATTGGCGCACACGGGGCACCGACACACCCAGGCGCCCGGCGATTTCGGCGTGGGTCAGGCCATCGATGCGGCTATAGAGGAAGGCGGCGCGGGACTTGCTGGACAGCTTGCCCAGCAGGCGGTCGATGGCCTTGAGGTCTTCAAGGATCAGTTGCTGTTCTTCGGGTGAGGGTTGCTCGGCCTCGGGGATCAGCATCAGCTCGTTGAGGTAGGCCTGTTCCAGTGCGGCACGGCGAAAGTAGTCAAACAGCAGCCCTTTGGCGATGGCTGCCAAAAAGGCCCGTGGCTCGCGGGGGGCTTGCAGTTCGGTGCGGCCCAAAAGGCGCAAAAAGGTGTCCTGGCTCAGGTCTTCAGCCCGCTGCGGGCAGGCCACGTTGCGCCGTAACCACGACAGCAGCCAGCCGCGATGGTCGCGATAAAGCGCTCCAACCAGCTCACTGTGTGGGTTTTGGACTGACGACAAAGACATCACCGACTGCAAGTTTTAACTAACGATAATTATTCGCGATTGTGTCAGAGCGAATGGTCCTACGCAATTGACGCTCATCGGATGAGGGGTTAATGGCTTTGGATCGGCGGACAGGTTTTCGGCGGGAGCGGGTGTGCTCGCAATGGGATCGCTGCGGTGTGTGCGATGTACCGGGTTGCCTGAATCGCAGGCAAGCCAGCTTCCACAGAGGCGGGGGGGGGGTTAAAAACTGTGCACCTGTTTGCGTCGCTGCCACTGGTTCAGCCGTTGTTGCAGGGCCTGTGGGCTGTCGATGCCCTGGGTGCGGGCGCGGCTGAACAGGATCAGCGCCAGTTCGGCAGTGGCCAGGGCGTCGGCGCTGGCGTTGTGGCGGTCTTCGATCTGGAGGCTGAAGTGGTTGACCCACTGATCCAGCCCGGCGTCGCGCAAATTGACCTTGGGGCAAAGCATCGGGGCCAGTGCCGCCACATCCAGGAACGGGTGTTGCAGACGGTAGCCAAGGCTGTCTTTAAGGGCGCGGGTAAGCATGTGCTGGTCAAACGGCGCATGGAACGCCAGCAGGGGGCTGTCGCCAACAAAGGCCATGAAGTCGAGCAGGGCATCTGCCGGATCGCTGCCTGCGGCAATGGCGGCAGGGCCCAGCCCATGCAGCAGCACGCTGGGGTTGAGGGGGGCATCGGGGCGCAGAAAGGTGCGTTCAAACGCCTGGCCCAGGTCGATCGCGCCATCTTCAATCACCACCGCGCCAATCGACAGCACTTGATCGCGATTGAGGTTCAGGCCGCTGGTTTCCAGGTCAACCACGACCCAGCGTTGCTTGCGTATTGTGGTGTCGCTCAACCCCGATGCGGGCGGCAGTTGCAGCAGGCGCTGTTGCTGCTCAGGGCTGAGCTGCGGTTTTTTGCGCGGCAATAACCATGACAGCAGGTTCATAGCTGATACCGCAGGGCCAGGCTGCTTTGCAGGCGCTGGGCCTGGCGCAGGGCTTCACGCAAGATGCGCCGGTCCAGCTGGTTCAGGCTGTCCGGGTCGACCCGGTTGGAGTACGGGCGGTTTTCCCGGGTTTGCAGTTGGTGCTGCTGCATGCGGGTCTGCTGGATAAAGTGATAGGCCTCTTCATACGCGGCGCCGTCCAGCGGTTCGATCACTTCGAGGGCGACCAGTTGGCGCAGGCGCTCAAGCGTGTTGTTGGCTTCAACCCCGTGGGCCAGCGCCAGCAAGCGCGCACCGTCAACGAAAGGCGTGAGGCCCTGGACCTTGAGGTCGAGGGTGGCTTTGTCGCCACCTTTGCGTTCCAGCACAAACTCACGGAAACGCCCCACGGGCGGGCGATGGCGCAATGCGTTGTCGGCCATCATGCGCTGGAACAGACGGTTGTCGGCCACCTGTTCAAGGATGCCACGGCGCAGTTGCGCACAGCCCTGTTCATCGCCCCAGACCACTCGCAGGTCGAAATAGATGCTCGATGCCAACAGGTTTTCGGGTGAGGTTTCACGAATAAAGGCGGCAAAGCGGCGTGCCCATTCGGTACGTGACAGGCACAGGTCGGGGTTGCCGGCCATGATGTTGCCCTTGCACAGAGTGAAGCCGCAGGCTGCCAGGTGATGGTTGATCTGTTGTGCGATGGGCAGCAGGCGCTGGCGAATTTCTGCGGCCTGGGTGGCGTCCCTGGCTTCGAACAGGATGCCGTTGTCCTGGTCGGTGTGCAGGGTTTGCTCGCGTCGCCCTTCGCTGCCAAAGCACAGCCAGGTGAACGGCACACCCGGATCGCCCTTGTCGGCCAGTACCAGCTCGATAACCCGGCATACGGTGTGGTCGTTGAGCTGGGTAATGATGTGGGTGATTTGTGTGGAGGACGCGCCGTGGGCCAGCATGCGTTCCACCAGTTGCCCGATTTCGCCGCGCAGGTTGATCAGGGTGTCCAGCCGTGGCGCGTGGCGGATGGTGCGCGCCAGGTGCACCAGATCGACCCGCTGCAGGGAAAACAGGTCGCGCTCTGACACTACACCGCACAGGCGCTGATCCTTGACCAGGCAGACGTGGGCAATGTGCCGCTCGGTCATGGCGATGGCCGCGTCGAAGGCGCTGTGGTCGGGGCTCAGGTAAAACGGCCCGGGGGTCATGTGCAGCTCGATGGCTTGGGTGAAATCCTCGACGCCGCTGGCCACCACCTGGCGCAGGTCGCGCAGGGTGAAGATCCCCAGCGGTGCCTTGTGTTCGTTGACAACGACTATGCTGCCCACTTGCTGTTCATGCATCAGGCGCACGGCTTCGCGCAGTGCGGTGTCCGGGGCGCAGGTCACGGGGTGACGCATGGCCAGTTCACCCAGGCGGGTATTGAGCGAATACTGGGTGCCCAGGGTTTCGGCGGCTTTTTGCTGGACCTGTTGATTGACCTTGTCGAGCAGGCTGCTGACGCCACGCAAGGCAAAGTCGCGGAACTCATCGGACAGGGCAAAAAGTTTGATAAACGCGGGTTTGTTCAGTTGCAGGCAAAATGTATCTTCAGCAGCGCGGTGTTCGGTGCGGGTGGCGCGCTCGCCCAGCAGCGCAGCCAGGGGGAAGCACTCGCCGGCAGTGATCTCGAAGGTGGTCTGGGCGGCCTCGCGGCCGGCATGGGTGCGTTCGCCCACCACGCGGCCCTGCTTGACGATATAGAAGTGTTCCACCGGCCCGTCGGTCGGTCGGATGATGCTTTCACCCGGGGCATAGAAGCGCAGTTGGCACTGCTCGACCAGGTAAGCCAGGTGAGTGTTTTCCATTTGGTTGAAGGGCGGGAATCGCTGCAAGAACTGCATGGTGCCGTGAATGTTCTGCAGCACCGCGGTCTTCCCTGCCTGGAGAAACGCATCCGATTTGCTCATTGCTGTTACCGCGTTGTTGGTTGTAAACCGTTGTTGTTATGACCGGACAGGGCAGGGCCCCATGGCGTGTTTCTATCCCTCATGCTCGGCGGTCTGCGCGCGGGTGCCCATTGGACGTAAGTCTATGGGCAGCGTTATGTTGAGTGTTGTGAGAACGGGTACATGATTTTTGTACATACTTGTACCGTAATGCTTGGAAATAGATGCGCCTGCGTGCACATTGGCGCACGGTGGGAAGTACGGAGTACACCGGAGGGATATTTCACCTACACGGATGTATTTGAGAAACGTATGACTGAACATGACATTTTGACCGACGCCGAGCGCGCGGCCTTACAAGAGGTGATGCAGGCGTCTGAATTGTTCTCGCCCTGTGTATTGATTGTTGATGATGATCCATTGACCCGTGATCTGTTGGCCGAGTTTTTGGAGCTCAACGCAATCGAGTGCCTGAAGGCGTGCAATGAAGAACAGGCGTTGGCGCTTCTGGCGTCCGGGAAGCCGGTTCACCTGATGCTCACCGACTTGCGCATGCAGCCCTACGATGGCTTGCACCTGATCCGCAAAGTACGCGAATCAGAGCGGGCGGCCTTGCCGATTATCATCATGTCGGGCGATGCGAGTGTGCGTGACGCCATCGATGCCATGCACCTGAGCGTGGTGGACTTTCTGCTTAAACCTATCGATACCGACAAGTTGCTGGTGCTGGTCCGCAAGGAGTTGAATATCTAGTTGCTTGCCGCTGACAGATACAAAAAAGCCCCGGAAACCGGGGCTTTTTGTTATCTACCGTTTGGCGTTATTTACAGACCGTTTTTGGCCTTGAACTCACGACGACGACGGTGCAACACAGGCTCGGTGTAGCCGTTGGGCTGGCGGGTGCCTTCGATCACCAGTTCGACCGCCGCCTGGAAGGCGATGTTGCTGTCGAAGTCCGGCGCCAATGGGCGGTACAGCGCGTCGTTGGCGTTCTGGCGGTCGACCACCGGCGCCATGCGCTTGAGGCTTTCCATGACCTGGGTTTCGCTGACGATGCCGTGTCGCAGCCAGTTGGCGATGTGCTGGCTGGAGATACGCAGCGTGGCACGGTCTTCCATCAGGCCGATGTCGTTGATATCCGGAACCTTTGAACAACCCACGCCCTGGTCGATCCAGCGCACGACGTAACCCAGAATGCCCTGGGAGTTGTTGTCCAGTTCGTTCTGGATCTGCTCCGGCGTCCACTGCGGGTTGACGGCCAGCGGGATGGTCAGGATGTCGTCGACCGATGCCGGGGCGCGCTTGGCCAGTTCGGCCTGACGGGCAAACACGTCAACCTTGTGGTAATGCAGTGCGTGCAACGCAGCGGCAGTCGGCGATGGCACCCAGGCGGTGTTGGCACCGGCCAGCGGGTGAGCGATTTTCTGCTCCAGCATGGCGGCCATCAGGTCGGGCATGGCCCACATGCCTTTACCGATTTGCGCACGGCCTTGCAGACCGGTGCTCAAACCGACATCGACGTTGTTGTTTTCGTAGGCTGAAATCCACTTCTCGGCCTTCATGTCCGCCTTGCGCACCATCGGCCCGGCTTCCATCGAGGTGTGAATCTCGTCGCCCGTGCGGTCCAGGAAGCCCGTATTGATAAACACCACACGCTCGCTGGCGGCCTTGATGCACGCCTTGAGGTTGATCGTAGTGCGGCGCTCTTCGTCCATGATCCCGACTTTGAGCGTGTTGCGTGGCAGCTTGAGCACGTCTTCGATGCGGCCGAACAGCTCGTTGGTGAACGCGGCTTCTTCAGCGCCGTGCATCTTCGGTTTGACGATATAGACCGAGCCCGTGCGGCTGTTGCTGCGTGTGGCCTTGCCATTAAGGCTGTGGATCGCGGCCAGGCTGGTCAGCAGGCCGTCGAGAATGCCTTCCGGCACTTCGTTGCCGTCTTTGTCCAGGATGGCGTCGATGGTCATCAAGTGGCCAACGTTACGCACGAACAGCAGCGAACGGCCGTGCAGGCTGACGGTGCCGCCGTTTGGCGCGCTGTACTCGCGATCCGGGTTCATGGTGCGGGTGAAGGTTTCACCGCCCTTGGACACCTGTTCGCTCAGGTCGCCCTTCATCAGGCCGAGCCAGTTGCGGTAGATCACCACCTTGTCATCCGCGTCGACGGCAGCAACCGAGTCTTCGCAGTCCATGATGGTGGTCAGGGCCGCTTCCATCAGTACGTCTTTGACCCCGGCTGCGTCGGTCTGGCCAACCGGGCTTGCGGCGTCGACCTGGATTTCGAAGTGCAGGCCGTTGTGCTTGAGCAGCACGGCGGTCGGTGCAGCGGCGGATCCGTGGTAGCCGATCAGTTGCGCGGTGTCGCGCAGGCCGGTGCTGGCGCCACCCTTGAGGGTGACCTGCAAGGCGCCGCCAACGATGGCGTAGCCGGTTGAATCAACGTGAGTGCCGCCGGCCAGAGGCGCGGCTTCATCGAGAAAGGCGCGGGCGAAGGCAATGACCTTGTCGCCACGGACCTTGTTGTAGCCTTTGCCCTTGGCGGCGCCATCGGCTTCGCTGATGGCATCGGTGCCGTACAACGCGTCATACAGCGAACCCCAGCGGGCGTTCGAGGCGTTGAGGGCAAAGCGCGCATTCATCACCGGCACCACCAATTGGGGGCCTGCCATGCGGGCGATTTCGTCATCGACGTTTTGCGTCGTTGCCTGGAAGTCTGCGGCTTCTGGCTGCAGATACCCGATGTCCTGGAGGAAGGCTTTATAAGCCACGGCGTCATGGGCCTTGCCGGCCTGAGCCTGGTGCCAGGCGTCGATCCGCGCCTGCAAGTCATCGCGTTTGGCGAGCAGTGCTTTGTTCTTGGGTGCCAGGTCATTGATGACCTTGTCGGCACCGGCCCAGAACTGGTCGGCGGTGAGGCCGGTACCGGGGATAGCTTCGTTGTTTACGAAGTCGAACAGGACTTTGGCGACCTGCAGGCCACCGACGTGAACGTGTTCAGTCATTGCTTGCCTCACTCATTTTTATTTAAAGCCTGACACCGCCTTGGCTCATGCGGGCGGGGTGGTGCGGGGTATTGCAGACGCCTTGGCGGACCATGTTGCAAATTATGTAGTGGTCGTCGAGGCATACTACATGATCAATTGCAGATGTGAAAATCAGACTAATCACGTCGTTCTGCGACCATTTTTACGCTATCGGTCACGCAGAAGAACAAGATGTTCTCAAGAAATATGCAGGTTGTCCCGGATAATTCTAAAAACAGTACACAATTTGTGATTTCCAATACCTTTTGTGGGAGCGGGCTTGCTCGCGATGGTATCGCTCTGGTTTGCCTGTCAGACCGTGCTGCCTGAATCGCGAGCAAGCCCGCTCCCACACTGACGGCAGTGCCTATACTCAACCGACCCCCTAATAAGAGAGTCCACGCCATGAACCATCTTGTGATTACGGTCTTTGCCCAGGACAAGGCCGGGCAGGTTGAGCGTATTGCTCAATGCATCGCCGAGCATGGCGGCAATTGGCTGGAGAGTCGAATGTCGAGGATGGCCGGGCAATTTGCCGGGATTCTGCGGGTGGGCGTGCCTGCCGAAGCCCATGATGAGCTGGTCGATGCGCTGCACAGTCTGGCCAAGGAAGGGATTCGGGTATTGATTGCCGAAAGCGGTATCGAGCAATCCTGCACCTGGAAGCCCATCGCCATGGAACTGGTGGGCAACGACCGCCCCGGCATTGTGCGCGACATCACCCGGGTGCTGACGGAGCAGGGGGTGAATCTGGAGCGGCTGGTAACAGATGTGCGGCCCGCGCCGATGAGCAACGAGCCGCTGTTTCATGCCGAGGCGATTTTGGCAGTGCCTCTGACCCTGTCGCTGGATGTACTGCAAAAGCGCCTGGAAACCCTGGCGGATGAGCTGGTGGTTGATCTCAAATTCAGCACCGAGGAGTAGGGTTCAGCCGCGCTGGCGCATGCTGAACCAGGCATCGAGGCTATACACCACCAGGCCGGCCCAGATAAACGCAAAGGCGAGCAGGGTGCTTTCGGACAAGTGCTCGCCATACACCGATATCGCCAGAATCAACACCAGCGTCGGTGCGATGTATTGCATAAAGCCCAAGGTGGTGTAGGGCAAATGCCGTGCGGCGGCGTTGAAACACACCAGCGGTATCAGCGTTGCCGGGCCTGCTGCCACGAGCAGCCACGCTTCTGAGGTGCTCCAGAATTGCCCATGGGCGCTGTTGGCTTCGGGATGCATCAGCAACCAGCCAATGGCGACCGGCACCAGAATCCAGGTTTCGACCACCAGCCCCGGCAACGCCTTGACCGGCGCCTGTTTGCGGATCAGTCCGTAAAAGCCAAAGCTGAGCGCCAGGACCAGCGAGACCCACGGCAGGCTGCCGACTTGCCACACCTGTTGCGCCACACCGACGGCGGCCAGGCCCACGGCAATCCACTGCAGGCGGCGCAGGCGTTCGCCCAGCAGCAACATGCCGAGCAGCACGTTCACCAGCGGGTTGATGTAGTAACCCAGGCTGGCTTCGAGCATGCGGTCGTTATTCACCGCCCACACGTAGGTCAGCCAGTTGACGGCGATCAGCAGGCCGCTGATGGTCAGCACGCCAATGCGTTTGGGGTTGTCGCGCAGCTCCTGCCACCAGCCGGGGTGCTTCCACACGAGCAGCAACAGCGAGCCGAACAACGCCGACCAGAGCACCCGGTTCACGATGATTTCGGCGGCCGGGACGCTGGCCAGCAGTTTGAAGTAGAGCGGGAAGATGCCCCAGATGACATAGGCGGTGAGGCCTAAAATATACCCGCGACGCGGGTTGGCGGCTTGCATGCAGAATCCTTGCTTAGGCAACTAACGGGTACGGAAGAGACCGAGAGTGTAAGCAGGTTTTTCCATTTGTGGGAGCGGGCTTGCTCGCGATTGCATCACCGCGATTATCCAGAGGCACCGCGTCGCCTGAATCGCGAGCAAGCCCGCTCCCACGAGAGCAACAATGAGGGCTGATCAGAACAGCTTCAGCGGCTCTTCATTGAGCGCCGACAGTTGCTCGCGCAACGCCAGTACCTGGTCGCCCCAATACCGTTCGCTGCCAAACCACGGGAAGCTGTGGGGGAAGGCCGGGTCGTCCCAGCGGCGGGCCAGCCACGCGCTGTAGTGCATCAGGCGCAAGGCGCGAAGCGGTTCTATCAGCGCCAGTTCACGGGGGTTGAAATCATGGAATTCACTGTAGCCGTCCATCAGTTCAGACAACTGGCCCAGGCATTCCTGGCGGTCTCCGGCCAGCATCATCCACAAGTCCTGCACGGCAGGGCCCATACGGCAGTCGTCGAGGTCGACGATGTGGAACACTTCATCGCGGCACATCATGTTGCCGGGGTGGCAATCGCCGTGCATGCGGATGTTGGTGTGCGGGGTGGCGGCATACACGTCTTCAACGCGCTTGAGCAGGTCACGGGCGACTGACTCGTAGGCCGGGAGCAGGCTGCGCGGAATGAAGTTGCCTTCAAGCAGGGTGGTCAGCGAGTCGTGGCCGAAGTTCTTCACGCCCAGTGCTTCGCGATGTTCGAACGGCTTGGTCGCGCCCACGGCGTGCAGGCGGCCGAGCAGTTGCCCGAGGCGGTACAGCTGGTCGAGATTGCCCGGCTCCGGTGCCCGGCCACCACGGCGCGGGAACAGGGTGAAGCGAAAGCCTGCGTGTTCGAACAGGCTTTCACCGTTGTGAATCATGGGTGCGACCACCGGGACATCAAGCTCGGCCAGTTCGAAGGTGAAACGGTGTTCTTCGAGGATGGCTTCGTTGGTCCAGCGCTGTGGCCGGTAGAATTTTGCGATCAGCGGTTCCGAGTCTTCGATACCGACCTGGTACACACGATTTTCGTAGCTGTTGAGCGCGAGCACGCGGGCATCGCTCAGGAAACCGATGCTCTCGACGGCGTCGAGCACCAGATCAGGGGTAAGTGTTGCAAACGGATGAGACATGCTGACTCCTGCGCGCAGCAGGCTGCCGCGTCCGGCCATGCATGTTAGCGCAGACCGGGTGGCTGAGGGCGATTGAATATAGTCTGGCCCCCTTGTGGGAGCGGGCTCGCTCGCGATGCATGCGACGCGGTGTTTCTGGATCACCGCAGTGATGCAATCGCGAGCAGGCTCGCTCCCACAAGACTTTTTTGTTATGCGCCGACGATGCCGCCGTCTTCCCGGCTGATGGCCATGACCGAGGAGCGCGGCTTGCCGTTGGGCAGGTGCTCGGGGAAGGTGGAACCGCCGTTTTCACCCGGGTGCTGAATGCCCACAAACAGGGTTTTGTGGTCTGGCGAGAAGCTGATGCCGGTGACTTCGCAGCCAACCGGGCCGACCATGAAACGACGGATTTCACCGCTGGCCGGGTCGGCGCAGAGCATCTGGTTATTGCCCATGCCGGCAAAGTCGCCGGCGTTGCTGTAATCACCGTCGGTGAGGATCCACAGGCGGCCGGCGTCGTCGAACCCCATGCCGTCCGGGCTATTGAACATGTTTTGTGGCGTGATGTTGGTCGAGCCGCCCTTGGGTTGACTGGCATGAACCGCCGGGTTGCCGGCCACCACAAACAGGTCCCAGTCGAAGGTGTCTGCGCCGTGGTCACCGTTTGGGGCTTTCCAGCGCAGGATTTGCCCGTACACATTCTTCTCGCGGGGGTTGGGGCCGCCGACCGGCTGGCCGTCTTCGCCGCGCTTGGCGTTGTTGGTCAGGGTGCAATAGACCTGGCCGTCCTTGGGGCTGACCACGATCCATTCCGGGCGGTCCATGCGGGTAGCGCCGACGGTGCTGGCGGCCATGCGTGCGTGGATCAACACTTCGCCCTGATTGGCGAAGCCGTTACTGGCATCGACGCCGTTCTTGCCGTGGCTCAGTTCGATCCACTGGCCCTGGCCCTTGGGGCGGTCAGGGTTGTTGTCGCCGTTGTCGAAGCGCGCCACATACAGCGTGCCGTGGTCCAGCAGGTCGCGATTGGCCTTTGGGTTCTGGTGGTCGATTTTGTCGCGGCTGATGAATCTGTAGATGAACTCGCCGCGCTCATCGTCGCCCATATAGACCACGGCATGGCCGTCACCGGTTTCGGCCAGGGCGGCGTTTTCGTGTTTGAAACGGCCCAGTGCGGTGCGTTTTACCGGTGTTGAGAGGGGATCGAACGGGTCGATTTCCACCACCCAGCCGTGACGGTTGAGCTCGTTGGGATTGACCGCCAGGTCGAAGCGCGGGTCGTGCTGGTGCCAGTTGATCTCTTTGCTGGCGACGACGGCGCCATAGCGTTTTTGCGCGGCATCGAAGGCCTGTTCGGGATCAGAGCTGCCGAAGCAATCGGTGAAGTTTTCTTCGCAGGTCAGGTAGGTGCCCCATGGGGTCTTGCCGTTGGCGCAGTTCTGGAAGGTCCCCAGCGCGCGGGTGCCGCTGCTGTCGGCCCGGGTACGGAGCAAGGGATGCCCGGCAGCGGGGCCGCTCAGGCGAATCGGGGTGTTGGCGTGGATGCGCCGGTTAAAGGGCGAACCCTGCACGAACTGCCAGCCGTCACCCTTGCGCTGGATCTCGATCACCGATACGCCTTCAGTGGCCTGGGCCTTGTGCACTTCTTGCGCAGAGGCCGGCGAGCCGCCGTGGGGGTAGAGGTAGCGATAGTTGGTGTATTCGTTGTTGATCGCCATCAGGGCGCGGTTCGGGTCATCCGCGAAGGCGAACAGGCTCATGCCGTCATTGTTGTCGCCAAACTGCACTTCCTGGGCGCTGGCGGTGCCGTTGCCGGTGGGGTCAAACGCCGGGCCGCCGGCTTGCAGCGGCTGGCCCCAGCTGATGAGCACCGAGGCACGGTAGCCGGGCGGCAGGGTGATGGTGTCGGCGGTGGCCGCGCTGATGCTGTCGAACCCCAGTAACTGGCCATTGGCGTTACTCACGCCGGTTGCCAGGGCGCTGCGACTCAGCAGGCCGCCGCCCAGAAACATCGCTGCACCGCACAAGGCGCCAGCACTGATAAAACCACGTCGACTGAGGCCGATGATCTGCTCAAGGTCGGTGGGCTGGTTTTCTTCTAATAGGCTCATGGCTGGCTCGGCTCGGGACGGTTTTGGCAGTCACCATAAGCAGCGGGTATGACAGGGATGTTTCAGACCTTCGATGAAAAGCCCCTCTCCCTCTGTGTAGAGGGTTGGGGTGAGGGTGGCGGTTTAGAGTGCAGTGCCGAGCAGCACCAGCGACGGCGCAAACTGCACGCTCACCGCGCTGCCAGCGCCCAGACCTTGTGTATCCAGATGTTGCGGCTCGGCCAGGGCGCACAGGGTCTGGCCGCTGGGCAGGCTGATGCGAACTTCGCTGGGGCCATTGTCGGTGTGCAGGATCTGCTCAATCTGCCCGCCCAGCTGATTGTGCTCGGGGCTTGGCGGCTGTCCGGCGCCCATCAGTTGCAGCCAGCCGGCCTTGATCAGTGCCACTGCCGGGCTGCCAATGGCCAGTTCCAGGCGCTGGGTGCTGTCGTGGGTAATTTGTGCGTGCAGGGTCAGGCCGCCGGGGAGTTCAAGCTGGACCAGGTCGTTGTGGCCATGGCCGTGGATGGCAATAACGGTGCCATGCAACTGATTGCGGGCGCTGGTGCGCAGCATCAGGCGTCCCAGCAGGTCGAGGTCTTCGCTGTCTTCGGCGGCGTCCAGCACCTGACTCTGCAATACCTGCAGGCGTTGATACAGGCGCAGTACCCGTTCACCGGCAAGGGACAGCCGGGCGCCGCCACCGCCTTTGCCGCCGATGCTGCGTTCCACCAGCGGGGTTTGGGCCAGGTTGTTCAGTTCATCGATCGCATCCCATGCGGCCTTGTAGCTGATGCCTGCACTTTTTGCCGCTGCTGTGATGGAACCCTGCTCGGCGATGTGCTGCAACAGGGCGATGCGTTGCGGGCGGCGGACGATGTGTTGGGCAAGCAAGGTGGGCAGGTGCATGGCGGCTGGTTCGCAAGGCGGGACGTGCCCGGAAAGTGCCTGCTCGACCGGGTGGCGTCAAGGTGGCCCGTCAGGTTTTGGGGTGCGGGCCAGGCAGTACACGTCAACCCGCCGCGCTCCGGCCCTGATGAGCAGGCGGGCCAGGTTTTCGGCGGTAGCGCCTGTGGTCAGCACGTCATCGACCAGGGCCAGATGCAACCCGCGCACTTGCGCGCCCGGTGCAAGGCTGAAGGCCTGCTGCAAATTGCGTTTACGGGCTTTGGCGTCCAGCGCCTGCTGCGCGGTGGTGTCCTGAGTTCGCAGCAGCCAGTGCTCGCGTCGAGGGATGTTCAGCGTGCTGCTGAGCCACTGGGCGAGCATGGCGGCCTGGTTGTAGCCGCGCTGACGCAGCCGCGCAGTGGACAGGGGCACCGGGAGCAGGAAGTCGGGCTGGGGGTTGTCTGAGTTGAAGCTATCGAGCAGCGATTGGCCGAGAAGTTCGGCTAACAGTCGCCCATAAGGCCACTTGCTGTGGTGTTTGAAGCGAATGATCAGACTGTCGACCGGAAACCCGTACAGCCAGGGTGCATGCACTTGCTGGAACGCGGGAGGCTGCTTGATGCAGTGGCCGCAAGTCAGGCCGGCCATCGGCAGTGGCAAGGCGCAGCGCTGGCAACGGTCACCCAGCCACGGCAACTCCAGCTCGCAGGCGACGCACAGGGGGCGTGCTGTGCAGCAGCGCTCATCGCACAATAAACACGATTGGTTATTTAATAACCAGATGTAAACCAGCTTAATCCATTGTGGTTGACAGTTCATGTCACATCCTTAAACATGCCGACATCCGTGCCGTATCTGAGGTGTTTGCCTCGGGTTCTAGTCAAAGCATAAACAAGAGAAACGCCGATGAGCGCCAGCAGCCTTGCCAACTTGCGACATGATTGGTCTTTAGCCGAGGTCCGGGCGATGTTTACCCAGCCTTTCAATGACCTGCTTTTCGACGCGCAGACCGTTCACCGCAAGCATTTCGATGCCAACCGGGTACAGGTTTCTACGCTGTTGTCGATCAAGACCGGTGCCTGCCCGGAAGATTGCAAATATTGTCCGCAGTCGGGCCACTACAACACCGGCCTGGCCAAAGAGAAGTTGATGCAGGTACAAAAGGTGCTGGAAGAGGCGCAGCGGGCCAAGGCCATCGGCGCCACCCGTTTTTGCATGGGCGCGGCCTGGAAGCACCCGTCTGCCAAAGACATGCCTTATGTGCTGGAAATGGTCAAAGGGGTGAAGGCCATGGGCCTGGAAACCTGCATGACCCTGGGCAAGCTGGATCAGGATCAAACCGCTGCGCTGGCCCACGCCGGTCTCGATTACTACAACCACAACCTCGACACCTCGCCTGAGTTTTACACCAGCATCATCACTACCCGAACGTACAGCGAACGCCTGCAAACCCTGAGCTACGTGCGCGACAGCGGGATGAAGATCTGCTCCGGCGGCATTCTGGGCATGGGCGAGTCGCTGGATGACCGCGCCAATCTGCTGATCCAGCTGGCCAACCTGCCGGAGCACCCGGAGTCGGTACCGATCAACATGCTGGTGAAAGTGGCCGGTACACCGATGGAAAACGCCGAAGACATCGACCCGTTTGATTTCATTCGCATGCTGGCGGTGGCGCGGATCATGATGCCTTTGAGCCATGTTCGTCTGTCGGCCGGGCGTGAGGCGATGAACGAACAAATGCAGGCGCTGGCGTTCTTTGCCGGGGCCAACTCGATTTTCTATGGTGACAAACTGCTGACCACGGCCAACCCTCAGGCTGACAAGGACATGCAGTTATTTGCGCGCCTGGGCATCCTGCCCGAAGCCCGGGAAGAGCACGCCGACGAAGTGCATCAGGCGGTTATCGAGCACGCGCTGAGAGATCAGAAATCCAGCGAGCAGTTCTATAACGCTGCGGTTTAACACCTGCGCAGACCTGTAGCCGCTGCCGCAGGCTGCGACGGGCCTGCAAGACCTTCGCTTTACCGAAGCCGGGGCCGTTTCGCTGCCCATCGCAGCCTGCGGCAGCGGTTACAAGGGATTATGGTCAACATGTCTTTTGATTTAAGCGCCCGCCTGGCCGCTCGCCGTGCCGATAATCTGTATCGTCAACGCCCGCTGCTTGAAAGCCCGCAAGGCCCGCAAGTAGTGGTCGACGGCCAGCCGCTGCTGGCCTTTTGCAACAACGACTATCTGGGCCTGGCCAATCACCCGCAGGTGATCGAAGCCTGGCAGGCCGGGGCGTCGCGCTGGGGTGTGGGCGGCGGGGCGTCGCATCTGGTCATTGGCCACAGCACCCCGCATCACGCCCTGGAAGAAGCGCTGGCCGAGTTCACCGGCCGCCCGCGAGCGCTGTTGTTCAGCAACGGTTACATGGCCAACTTGGGTGCCGTCACGGCGCTGGTGGGCCAGGGCGATACGGTGCTCGAAGACCGTCTGAACCATGCCTCGCTGCTGGATGCGGGGTTGTTGAGCGGGGCCCGGTTCAATCGCTATCTGCATAACGACGCGACCAGTCTGGCCCGGCGCCTGGAGAAGGTCTGCGGCAATACGCTGGTGGTCACCGATGGTGTGTTCAGCATGGACGGCGACCTGGCCGACCTGCCAGCGCTGGCCCGTGAAGCCAGGGCCAGGGGCGCCTGGTTGATGGTGGATGATGCCCACGGTTTCGGCCCGCTGGGTGCCAAGGGTGGCGGCATTGTCGAGCACTTCGGGTTGAGCGCGCAGGATGTGCCGGTGCTGGTCGGTACGCTGGGCAAGGCCTTTGGCACCAGCGGTGCCTTCGTGGCGGGCAGCGAAGAGCTGATCGAAAGCCTGATCCAGTTCGCCCGGCCTTACATCTACACCACCAGCCAGCCACCTGCCCTGGCCTGCGCGACCTTGAAAAGCCTTGAGCTGTTGCGCACCGAACACTGGCGACGTGAGCATCTGAACACCCTGGTGGGTCAATTTCGTCGTGGCGCCGAGCAGATCGGCCTGCAGTTGATGGACAGCTTCACCCCGATCCAGCCGATCATGATTGGCGACAGTGGCCGGGCTGTGCGCTTGTCGCAGATGTTGCGCGAGCGCGGCTTGCTGGTGACCGCGATCCGTCCGCCAACGGTGCCCGCAGGCAGTGCCCGTTTGCGTGTGACCTTGTCGGCTGCCCACACAGAGGTGCAGGTGCAGCTATTGTTAAATGCACTCGACGACTGTTGGCGCACGATGGA
Organism: Pseudomonas sp. B424; assembly: GCF_055408345.1. Taxonomy (NCBI): domain Bacteria; kingdom Pseudomonadati; phylum Pseudomonadota; class Gammaproteobacteria; order Pseudomonadales; family Pseudomonadaceae; genus Pseudomonas; species Pseudomonas sp. B424. The sequence continues at coordinate 331,805 of NZ_JBUZTL010000003.1, forward strand.
GTTAGACCATGCGTGATCGTTTGATTTTGCTGCCGGGCTGGGGCCTGGGGGTTTCCCCTCTGGAGCCCTTGGCCGAGGCATTGCGCGCGCTGGACGAGCACCTGCGGGTCGAAATCGAACCGCTGCCGGTGCTGTTGTCGGCGGACCTTGAAGACTGGCTCGATGAACTCGATTCGACCTTGCCCGACGACGTCTGGCTGGGTGGCTGGTCGCTGGGCGGGATGCTCGCCAGCGAGTTGGCCGCACGTCGGGGGGATCGTTGTTGCGGGCTGGTGACGTTGGCCAGCAACCCCAGCTTTGTCAGCCGCGAGGATTGGCCCAGCGCCATGCCGGCTTCCACGTTTGAACCGTTTCTCAACGGCTTTCGCGATGCACCTAACACGACCCTGAAGCGTTTTTGTCTGCTGTGCAGCAAAGGCTCGATTGAGCCTCGCGCACTGGCCGGCCTGCTTCTGGGCGGGGCACCGAAAGCTCAGCCGGACACGCTGCTGGCGGGCCTTGAAGTGCTTGGCAAGCTGGACACCCGTGCAGCGTTGCAGGCGTTTGGCGGGCCGCAACTGCATCTGTTTGCCGGGCAGGATGAGCTGGTGCCGGTGCAGGCCGCGACCGATGTGCTGGCGTTATTACCCGATGTCGAAGTGGGTCTGATTGAACAGGCCTGTCATGCATTTTTACTGGAAGCCCCCCACGAATTGGCGGCGGCGATCCAGGCTTTTTTACACGAGTTGGGTGATGAATGATTTAAGTGTTGCGATGCTTGCGGCCAGCTTGCCGGACAAGCGTCAAGTCGCAGTTTCGTTTTCCCGTGCGGCGTCCAGTTACGACAGCGTTGCCGAGTTGCAACGTGACGTTGGCCACGAACTGATTGCCCGTTTGCCAGTGGGTCTGGCCCCGCAACGCTGGCTGGACCTGGGAAGTGGCACGGGCTATTTCAGTCGCGTGCTGGGCCAGCGTTTTGGCCACAGCCAGGGGCTGGCGCTGGACATCGCCGAAGGCATGCTGGCTTACGCCCGGCCTTTGGGGGGGGCGCAGCATTTCATCGCCGGTGATGCCGAAAGCCTGCCGCTGCAATCGAACAGCTGCGATGTGATTTTCTCCAGCCTGGCGCTGCAATGGTGTGCCGACTTCAGGGCCGTGCTGAGCGAGGCTCATCGCGTGCTCAAGCCTGGCGGGGTGCTGGCATTTGCCAGTTTGTGCGTGGGCACCCTGAGCGAGTTGCGTGACAGTTGGCGGGCAGTCGATGGCCAGGTTCACGTAAATCGGTTTCGTGAGTTCCAGACCTATCAGCAACTGTGTGCCGACAGTCAGTTTCAGGTCGCCAGTTTGCACAATCAGGCCCATGTGCTGCATTACCCGCAAGTTCGCCAACTGACCCACGAGCTCAAAGCGCTGGGGGCTCACAATCTGAACCCCGGTCGCCCGGAAGGATTGACCGGCAGGGCACGGCTTCAGGGGCTGATTGGTGCTTATGAGCAGTTTCGTCAACCCCTCGGGCTACCGGCGACGTATCAGGTGGTCTACGGCATCCTGGAGAAAACGCGATGAGCCCTGCGTACTTCATTACCGGTACCGACACTGATGTGGGCAAAACCACGGTCGCGGCAGGTTTGCTGCATGCCGCCCGCGCAGCCGGGTTGAGCACGGCCGCTGGCAAGCCGGTGGCGTCAGGCTGTGACGTCACGCCCCGGGGGTTGCGCAATGCCGATGCGCTGGCGCTGATGGCTGAGTGCTCCATCGCGCTGAGTTATGACGAGGTCAATCCGGTGGCGTTCGAGCCGGCGATCGCGCCGCACATTGCCGCCCGCGAAGCCGGGGTTGTGGTGACGGTGCAATCGTTGCTGGGCCCCATGCGAAAGGTGTTGGCCAGGCAGGCGGACTTCACCCTGATCGAAGGCGCTGGCGGCTGGCGCGTGCCATTGTCGGGGCAAGACAGCTTGTCGGACCTGGCGCAGGCACTGGATCTGCCGGTGATACTGGTGGTGGGCGTACGGCTGGGCTGCATCAGTCATGCATTGTTGACCGCCGAGGCGATTGCCCGCGATGGCCTGCAACTGGCCGGCTGGGTGGCCAATATCATCGGCCCCAAAACCTCACGCCTGGAAGAAAACCTCGCCACCCTGACGGAACGTTTGCCTGCGCCCTGTCTGGGCCGGGTGCCGAAGCTCAAATCAGCGTCGGCGCAGTCCGTGGCTGAATATCTGCAACTCGATTTGCTGGACTGAAAACCGCTTCAATCCAGACCACGATCTATGGTGGGAGCGGGCCTGCCCGCGATGGCATCGGCTCTGTCTGACAGACTGTCCGCGTCGCCTGTATCGCGAGCAGGCTCGCTCCCACCATTCCGTTTCCCTTTGCCTGACAAATCCGACCTAAGACGAACGGCGGTATCGCGCTGCTTGACAATAAATAAGCGTAAACGTATGTTTCAAACACCCGTTTGACCGCCATAACAAATCCACGCGGTTGTTCATCCCCGGATTCATCAGCAGAGGTTTATCGCTATGCCTGACTACAAGGCCCCCTTGCGTGATATTCGCTTCGTTCGTGACGAACTGCTCGGTTACGAAGCGCATTATCAAAGCCTGCCGGCTTGCCAGGACGCTACTCCAGATATGGTTGACGCCATTCTCGAAGAAGGCGCCAAGTTTTGTGAGCAGGTGCTGGCACCTCTGAACCGCGTGGGTGACATTGAAGGCTGCACCTGGAGTGAATCCGGCGTTAAAACCCCTACCGGTTTCAAAGAAGCCTACAAACAATTTGTTGAAGGCGGCTGGCCTAGCCTGGCGCACGACGTAGAGCACGGCGGCCAGGGCTTGCCTGAGTCTCTGGGTCTGGCTGTGAGCGAAATGGTTGGCGCGGCCAACTGGTCGTGGGGCATGTACCCGGGCCTGTCCCATGGTGCGATGAACACCATCTCCGAGCACGGTACCCCTGAGCAGCAAGAGACCTACCTGAGCAAACTGGTGACCGGCGAATGGACCGGCACCATGTGCCTGACCGAGTCGCACTGCGGTACTGACCTGGGCCTGTTGCGCACCAAGGCTGAGCCCCAGGCTGATGGCTCGTACAAGATTTCCGGCACCAAGATCTTCATCTCGGCCGGTGAACACGACATGGCCGACAACATCGTCCATATCGTACTGGCCCGCCTGCCGGATGCACCGGCTGGCACCAAAGGCATTTCGCTGTTCATCGTGCCCAAGTTCAAGGCTAACGCCGATGGCAGCATCGGTGAGCGCAACGCCGTGTCCTGTGGCTCCCTTGAGCACAAAATGGGCATCCACGGCAATGCGACCTGCGTGATGAACTTCGACGGCGCCACGGGTTTCCTGATCGGCCCGCCGAACAAAGGCCTGAACTGCATGTTCACCTTTATGAATACCGCGCGTCTGGGCACCGCCCTGCAGGGCCTGTCCCACGCTGAAATCGGCTTCCAGGGTGGTCTGAAATACGCCCGTGACCGTCTGCAAATGCGTTCGTTGACCGGCCCAAAAGCCCCTGAAAAGGCGGCTGACCCGATCATCGTTCACCCGGACGTACGCCGCATGTTGTTGACCATGAAGGCCTTCGCCGAAGGCAACCGTGCGATGGTTTACTTCACTGCCAAGCAAGTCGACATCGTGAAATACGGCGTTGATGAAGAAGAGAAGAAGAAAGCAGACGCACTGCTGGCTTTCATGACGCCGATCGCTAAAGCCTTCATGACTGAAGTCGGTTTTGAGTCCGCCAACCACGGCGTTCAAATCTACGGCGGTCACGGCTTTATCGCTGAGTGGGGCATGGAGCAGAACGTTCGCGACAGCCGCATTTCGATGCTGTACGAAGGCACCACCGGTATCCAGGCACTCGACCTGCTGGGCCGTAAAGTGCTGATGACCCAAGGCGAAGCCCTCAAGGGTTTCACCAAAATCGTGCACAAGTTCTGCCAGAGCAACGAAGGCAACGAAGCCGTTCAGGAATTCGTGACTCCGCTGGCTGCACTGAACAAGGAATGGGGCGAGCTGACCATGAAGGTCGGTATGGCGGCGATGAAAGACCGTGAAGAAGTGGGTGCGGCCTCGGTCGACTACCTGATGTATTCCGGTTATGCGTGCCTGGCGTACTTCTGGGCTGACATGGCCCGCCTGGCAGCTGAGAAACTGGCTGCTGGCACGTCCGAAGAAGCGTTCTACAAAGCCAAGCTGCAAACGGCGCGCTTCTACTTCCAGCGCATCTTGCCGCGCACCCGTACCCACGTTGCCACCATGCTGTCGGGTGCCGCTAACCTGATGGACATGAAAGAAGAAGACTTCGACCTGGGCTACTAAGCTTCGGCGAGTCATCTAAAAAGCCGCGTTCCCTTTGGGGCGCGGTTTTTTGGTTTTTGGTGCTCGCCAAAAAAAACCAGTGGGAGCGAGCCTGCTCGCGAAAGCTTTCGCGAGCAGGCTCGCTCCCACATTAGATATGCTTTCGTGACTTGTTTGTAGTTCGAGGTCACAGCATGACCCTATGTATCGCAATTGTCGTTAAGCTAGACTGGGTCCTACATTAATCGCCGTTTCCAGATTACGAGGTTTGCCATGGCTGACTACAAAGCGCCCCTGCGCGATATGCGCTTCGTCCTCAACGAGGTTTTCGAGGTCGCTACACTTTGGGCGCAATTGCCTGCGTTGGCAGAGACCGTAGATGCTGAAACGGTTGAAGCCATTCTCGAAGAAGCGGGCAAGGTCACCGCTAAAAGCATCGCGCCACTGAGCCGTAGTGGCGATGAAGAAGGTTGCCACTGGGACAATGGAGCGGTGACTACCCCGGCCGGTTTTGTCGATGCCTATCGCACCTATGCCGAAGGCGGCTGGGTTGGCGTAGGCGGCGATCCTGAGTTCGGCGGCATGGGCATGCCCAAGGCGGTGTCGGCCCAGGTCGAAGAAATGATCAACTCTTCCAGCCTGTCCTTCGGGCTGTACCCGATGCTGACTGCCGGGGCCTGCGTGTCGATCAACGCCCACGCCAGCGATGAATTGAAAACCACCTATTTGCCGAATATGTACTCGGGTGTGTGGGCAGGTTCCATGTGCCTGACCGAGCCCCATGCGGGCACCGACTTGGGGATTATTCGCACCAAGGCTGAGCCTCAAGGGGATGGTTCCTACAAAGTCACTGGCACCAAGATTTTCATTACTGGCGGCGAGCATGACCTGACGGAGAACATTATCCATCTGGTGCTGGCCAAGCTGCCGGATGCACCGGCCGGGCCTAAAGGTATCTCGCTGTTCCTGGTACCCAAGTTCATGGTTCACGCCGATGGCAGCCTGGGTGATCGCAACCCGGTGACCTGTGGCTCGATTGAACACAAAATGGGGATTCAGGCCTCGGCCACCTGCGTGATGAACTTCGACGAAGCGGTCGGCTACCTTGTGGGCGAACCCAACCGTGGCCTGGCGGCGATGTTCACCATGATGAACTACGAGCGTCTGGGTGTTGGCATCCAGGGCCTGGCTTCGGGAGAGCGTTCGTACCAGAACGCTGTGGAATATGCCCGCGACCGCCTGCAAGGGCGCGCAGCTACCGGCGCTCAGGCCAAAGATAAAGTGGCGGACCCGATTATCGTGCACGCGGACGTGCGTCGCATGCTGTTGACCATGAAGGCTTCGAACGAAGGTGGCCGTGCCTTTTCGACCTACGTGGCCAACCAGCTGGATATCGCCAAATTCAGTGAAGACCCGGCGGCGCGTGAGCGCGCCGATGGCCTGGTCGCCTTGCTGACCCCCGTGGCCAAAGCTTTCCTGACTGACTTGGGGCTAGAAACCACCGTGCATGGCCAGCAAGTATTTGGCGGCCATGGCTACATCCGGGAATGGGGTCAGGAGCAACTGGTACGGGATGTGCGCATTACCCAGATCTACGAGGGCACCAACGGTATCCAGGCGCTGGATCTGGTGGGGCGCAAGATCGTTGGTAACCAGGGGGTTTACTACCGCCAGTATGCAGACGAGATTCGTCAGTTTATTGCCTCGGCAAACCCGGATCTGAATGAGTTCACCCAGCCTTTGGCTGCGGCTTTGGACACACTCGACCAGTTGACGGCCTGGGTTCTGGACCGTTCGCAAAATAACCCGAACGAAATCGGCGCAGCCTCGGTCGAGTACCTTCAGGTTTTTGGTTACACAACGTATGCGTACATGTGGGCGCTGATGGCCAGGGCCGCGTTGGGCAAAGAGTCCGCTGAAGCGTTCTATGCCAGCAAGCTGGGCACTGCACGCTTCTATTTCGCGCGTTTGCTGCCTCGTATCCACTCCCTGAGCGCGTCGGTCAAGGCGGGCAGCGAGTCGCTTTACCTGCTGGATGAAGCACATTTTTAAACTGTTGAGTGCAATGTAAGCATTTGCTTACATTACATGCTGCCATTCTCCCATATCGTCAGATTGGATCCAGAGGTAATCTACTTCCAATGGACGTAGAGCAGGAAGCTCAAAGCAACAACAGGGACACGTAGGATTCTGCCAGGATGGCGGAGTGAAAAGGATGTCAGGGAAACAGTCTGCAAAACCCCGCTTAGGCGGGGTTTTCTTTTTTGTGCGTCAGAAATTTCTGTCCACGGTTTCAGCACATCCCTTGTGGGAGCGGGCTTGCTCGCGATTCAGACGCCGCGGTGTTTCAGTGTGCCAGCGGTGATGCAATCGCGAGCAAGCCCGGCCCCACATTTACATAGTGGCATCCTGTGGGTGCATCACATCCTCAAGCAGTGTGCGCAACAGCCCCAGCGTCGCTTGTTGCCGCTGTACATCGCGGCATACCAATCCCACCTTCAGCGGCACCCTCGGTTCACTCAGGGGTTTCCACAGCAGCGCCTTGTCGTCGTGTTCATGGCGCGAGCGCCCCGGTAACACGGTGGCCAGTTTGCTGTGGGGCAGGCTGTCGAGAATCCCGGCCATGGTGTTCAGCTCGGCCTGAACCTGTGGCCGCCGCCCCAGATTGGCCAGCTGGGTTTGCCAGATCTGGCGCACCTGAAACTCTTCCCCCAGCAGCAACATTGGCAGCTCTGCGGCTTGGCTCAGGGACACCTTCTTGAATTCGCGTAACGGATGCTCAGCCGGGATGACCAGTTGCAGTTCATCTTCGTACAGCATTATCCCGTGCAGCCCCGGTTGGCGCGGCGGCAGGTAGCTGATCCCGATGTCGAGTGAGCCATTGAGCAGGCGCCGTTCGATCTCGATACCCGTGAGTTCGTAAATCTGCACCACCAAATGAGGTTGTGCCTGACGCACCCGCTCCAGCATTTGCGGTACCAGACTGGTGTGCACGGTCTGCAGCACGCCGATGGCAATGGTGCGCAGGGCCTGGCCCTGGAAGTTGTGCAGGGCCTCTTTGGCTCGCTGCAGGCCATCGAGCAGTGGCAGCGCGTGGTTGTACAGGGTGTGCGCCGCGAGGGTAGGCAGCAGGCGTTTGCTGCTGCGCTCGAACAGGCTGACGTCGAGGTTGTGTTCGAGCTGGCGAATCTGCTGCGACAGGGCTGGCTGCGAGATGGAAAGACGCTCGGCAGCACGGCCCACATGGCCTTCTTCATAGACCGCGACGAAATAACGCAGTTGCTTGAAATCCATAAGTAATACTTATCGAAAATGCTTAAAAAACGAAATGGCTCAACGGGCCGCAGGCGCCTAGTCTACGCCCATTCCACAAGGCTCATCGAGCCTGAGATGCTGATGCGCAGCGGCGTTATACATAGGCAGGGCAATAAACCCATCGAGAGGTTTACCTTCTATATAAACAGCCGGCAGTTGCAAATCGAATCTGTTTATGGTCACAAGGTCCGCGTGCATGAACCTGTTTAACCTGCGTCGCCATTCCCCCAGCCTTGAAGAGATGGCTGCTCATTCTGCGCCGTCGATGTCTGGCAACCACCCGTCCCGTCAGTACCTGATGCCCTGTGTTGAGCGCGAAGCCCAAGTGTTTGTGCGCGGGCAGGGTTCGTGGATGTGGGACAGCGACAGCCGTGCGTACCTGGACTTTACCCAGGGCGCTGCCGCCAACAGCCTGGGCCACAGCCCGGCGGTGCTGGTCAAAGCGATGGCTGAGCAGGCGCAATCGCTGATGAATCCAGGCACAGGTTTTTTAAACCGTGGCATGTTGAACTTGGCGCAACGTTTGTGTGAAAGCACCGGCAGCGATCAGGTGCATTTGCTCAACACCGGCGCCGAGGCCAACGAAGGTGCGATCAAACTGGCGCGTAAATGGGGCCAGCTGCATCGCGGTGGCGCACACCGGATAATCACCGCCAGCCGCAGTTGCCATGGTCGCAGCTTCGGGGCCATGTCGGCCTCTGGCAGCGGTACGCTGGATAACCGTTTCGAGCCGCAATTGCCGGGCTTCATCAATGTGCCATTTAACGACTTGCCCGCGCTGCATGCGGCGGTCGATGCACAGACCGTGGCCATCATGCTGGAACCGGTGCAAAGCGATGCCGGTGTGATCCCGGCGACCGAGCATTACCTCAAGGGTGTTGAGCGGTTGTGCCGCGAGCTGGGGATCTTGCTGATTCTGGATGAAGTCCAGACCGGTATGGGGCGCTGCGGCACGTTGCTGGCAGAACAAAATTACGGCATTCGCGCCGACATCATCACCTTGGGCAAAGGCCTGGGCGGTGGTGTGCCGCTGGCCGCGCTGCTGGCTCGGGGCAAGGCCTGCTGCCTGGCACCCGGTGAGCTGGGTGGCACCCACCATGGCAACGCGCTGATGACCGCCGCCGGTGGCGCGGTGCTGGAAACGCTATTGGAAAAAGGTTTTTTGCAGCAGGTTCGGGACACTGGCCAACACTTGCGCGAAGGCCTGGGCCGGCTGGCCAATAGTTATGCACAGGGCGAATTACGTGGTGAGGGGTTGTTGTGGGGCCTGACCTTGTCGGATGACTCGGCGGACGCCGTGGTCAAGGCCGCACTGTACGAGGGTTTACTGATCAGTGCGCCGCAGCCCGACTGCCTGCGCTTTACCCCGGCGTTGTGCGTGAGCAAGGGCAACATCGACGAAATGCTACTGCGCCTGGCCCGGGCGTTTGCCCGGGTACGTACCGCGCAATTGCAGTGCCGCCGTGGGGTTGCAGTCTAAAGAGCGACACCGAATTAAAAGAACCGTCTCGCGGTATAACGCGTCGCCCTGTGCCTGATTTCTTCGGCACGGGGCGTTTTTTTATCTGTGGATAAGTATCGACTGAACCTTTGACCTGAGCCCGCAGTCGATTAACGGTAGGGCTTGATTGAGCCCGCCAATCATTGGGAGCTGTGTATATGGACCTTATTAAAATCATCTTCGCCATTCTGCTTCCGCCACTGGGCGTGTTTATGCAAGTGGGCTTTGCCGGGGCATTTTGGCTGAATATTCTGCTGACCTTGTGCGGCTACATTCCAGGGATCGTGCACGCGGTGTGGATTATCGCCAAGCGTTAAGCACAGATCATTTGTAGCAGCCGCCGCAGCCCATCGCAGCCTGCGGCAGCGGCTACAGGTTATGCACCGGTTTGCATCACCCCACGATAAAACAACCACTCCTGCTCCAGCGCATGGGCCTGGTTGGCGGCCTTGCGAAAGCCATGGCGTTCGTCGGGGTAGTAATGCGCCCGGGCCGGGATGCCGTTGTCTTGCAGGGCCTTGAGCATGTCGCGGGTCTGTTGGGGGACCACCACGGCGTCCAGCTCACCCTGGAAGAAAATCACCGGCACGCTGATCTGGCTGGCGTGCAGCAATGGGGTGCGGGCCGCGTAGCGTTCAGCGTCGCGCACGGGATCGCCAATCAGCCAGTCAAGGTAGTCGCCTTCGAACTTGTGGGTGTCCCGGGCCAGGGCAATCGGGTCGCTGACCCCGTACAAGCTGGCTCCCGCCCGGAAGACGTTGTTGAACGCCAATGCACACAGGGTGGTGTAACCGCCTGCGCTGCCGCCGCGAATAAAAGCGTTGTTGCCGTCAATCAGCCCTTGTCCGGCCAGATGGCTGACGACCGAGCAGGCGTCTTCTACGTCCACTTCGCCCCATTTCAGGTGCAGAGCCTGACGGTAGTCACGGCCATAGCCGCTGCTGCCACGGTAGTTGAGGTCGGCCACGGCGAAGCCGCGCTGGGTCCAGTACTGAATGCGCGGGTCGAGCATCGGGTAGCAGGCCGAGGTCGGGCCGCCATGGATAAAGACCACCAGCGGCGGCTTGATCTCACCGTGCATCGACGGATAGAAAAAGCCGTGGGCCTGTCCGCTGGCCGAGGGATAGCACAGCGTCCGCGGACGGCTGATCTGCTCGGCCGGCAGCGGCGCAACGCCGCCAGCCAGCACATCGACATGGTGATCAGCGCGGTGAATGCGGACCACCGCTGAAGGACATACCGGCGATGCGGCGATGCAGTAGATGAACTCGTCATCCAGCGCCAGGCTGCGAAAACGGCTGTAGTCGCCAGTGAAATCCTCAAGGTTGCCATCAGCTGTACGTATGCCCAAATGTCCGAAACCGGCTTCAGTCCAGCTGGCCAGATATGCTTGTTCGCCCAGCGGCAGCCAGGTGCTGGCGCCCAATTGCCAGGGCGCCGGGGCGTGATCGGCGTCAGCGGCTGGCGCGGGCACCAGGCCTTCGCCCGACTCGGCCCAAGGCTGCCAAAAACCAGCGCGGTCGGTCAGGCAATGCAGGCGGTTGTGTTCGTCGAAGCGCGGTTGTTGCAGCGATTCCTCAGCCAGGTCGCCGGCAATGCAATACGCGGTATTCCAGTGGCCGGCGCTTTGGCCTTCGGCCAGCATCAGTCGGGTAGAGGTCCATGGCTGATGCGGACGGCTCCATTCGATCCAGGCCAGGCGCTGGCCGTCAGGGCTCAGGGTGGGCGAGGCATAGAAGTCGGCACCTTCGGCCAGTACCCGGCGCTCAAGGGTGCCCGGGTGGATGCTGACCAGCCGATGCTGATCGAGGTTTTCTTCGACGGCCAGCACTTGCCCTTCGACAAACTGCACATCGCCGTAGCGGCAAGTGCCTTGGGTCAGCGCCTGCGGGGCGGTGCCATCCAGGCCTTGGCGGTACAGTTGTTGATCGGCTTCGTTGACGAACACCACGCCATCATCGCTCAGGCAAAACGCGCCCCCGCCGTACTCGTATACCCGGCTGCGCACGCTGAAACCCTCTGGCGTCAGGCAATGCGCTTGCCCGTCGCGCCGGTGCCAGATACGGCAGGCGGCGTCAGTGGGGCGGTATTCATTCCAGAACAGGCCGAGGGGGCCGACCCGCAATTCAGCGAAATCGACCCCGGCGGCTACGGCGAGTGCAGCACTGAAGGGTTCAACCTTTTGCGATGAGACGTGAGTTTCGTTCATTTCGGAAGGCCAGTTGTTCGATGGTCTGGGTGGCGTGCTCGGCTTCTTCGCGCGCCTTGAGAATCAGGTCGTGTTGCGGCGACTTGCTGCACACAGGGTCCGCGTTGCTGGCGTCTCCCGTGAGCATAAAGGCCTGGCAACGACAGCCGCCGAAGTCCTTTTCTTTCTCGTCGCACGAGCGGCAAGGCTCGGGCATCCAGTCATAACCCCGAAAACGATTGAAGCCGAACGAGTCGTACCAGATGTGTTGCATGCTGTGGTCGCGCACGTTGGGGAACTCGACCGGCATTTGCCGTGCACCATGACACGGCAGGGCGGTGCCGTCAGGTGTCACGGTCAAAAAGATGCTGCCCCAGCCGTTCATGCAGGCCTTGGGGCGCTCTTCGTAATAATCCGGGGTGACGAAAATCAGTTTGCAGGGGTGGCCTTCGGCTTCAAGTTTGGCGCGGTATTCATTGGTCACCCGCTCGGCGCGCACCAGCTGTTCCTTGGTTGGGAGCAAGCCGACGCGGTTGAGCTGGGCCCAGCCGTAGAACTGGCAGGTGGCGAGCTCGACGAAGTCGGCCTCAAGGGCGATGCACAGCTCGATGATGCGGTCGATCTTGTCGATGTTGTGCCGGTGGGTGACGAAGTTCAGCACCATCGGGTAGCCGTGGGCTTTGACGGCGCGGGCCATTTCGAGTTTTTGCGCGAAGGCTTTTTTCGAGCCGGCCAGCAGGTTGTTTACTTGCTCGTCACTGGCCTGGAAGCTGATCTGGATATGGTCCAGCCCGGCCTTTTTGAAGTCGCTGATTTTTTGCTCGGTCAGGCCAATGCCCGAGGTGATCAGGTTGGTGTAGAAGCCTAGTTTGCGGGCCTCACTGATCAGTTCGGCCAGGTCCTGGCGTACCAGCGGCTCGCCACCGGAGAACCCGAGCTGGGCTGCGCCCATCTCCCGCGCTTCACGAAATACCTTGATCCACTGCTCGGTGCTCAGCTCTTTGCCCTGCTGGGCGAAATCCAGCGGGTTGGAGCAATAGGGGCATTGCAGCGGGCAGCGATAGGTCAGTTCAGCCAGCAGCCACAATGGCAGGCCGACTTCCGGTGTTGGGGGGATGCGGCTGTCAGGCAAGTTCGATCCAGTGCTCTGCACGAGCGACCTCCATAAATTGCTCGATGTCTTCACCGAGTTCGGGTACGCCGGGGAACTGCGCGTCCAGCGAGGCAATGATGGCCGCCACGTCGCGCTGGCCGTCAATCAGGCCGCCGATCAGCGCGGCGCTGTCATTGAGTTTGATCATGCCTTCGGGGTAGAGCAGCACGTGGCCTTTTTGTGCCGGTTCGTACTGGAAACGGTAGCCGGTACGCCAGGTCGGGATTTTGCTGCGGTCGAAGTTCATAGGGTGATTCCTTTATGCCAGACCCGTTCGCAGGTCACGCTGTGAAACGGCGGGCGGTCCAGCTCGTAGGCCATGGTCATGGCATCGAGCATGCTCCAAAGGATGTCGAGTTTGAACTGGAGAATTTCCAGCATGCGCTGCTGGCCTTCCCGGGTGGTGTAGTGCTGCAGGGTGATTGCCAGCCCGTGTTCCACGTCGCGCCGGGCCTGGCCCAGACGAGTGCGGAAATACTCGTAGCCGGCAGGGTCGATCCACGGGTAGTGCTGCGGCCAGCTGTCCAGGCGTGACTGGTGGATTTGCGGCGCGAACATCTCGGTCAGCGAGCTGCTGGCGGCTTCTTCCCAGCTGGCGCGGCGGGCGAAGTTGACGTAGGCGTCTACGGCAAAGCGTACGCCGGGCAGAACCAGCTCCTGGGAGCGCAGTTGATCCGGGTCCAGACCTACGGCCTGACCCAGACGCAACCAGGCTTCGATGCCGCCGTCTTCTCCGGGTGCGCCGTCGTGGTCGAGCAGGCGTTGAATCCACTCACGACGTACTTCGCGATCCGGGCAGTTGGCCAGGATAGCGGCGTCCTTGAGCGGGATATTGACTTGATAGTAGAAGCGGTTGGCGACCCAGCCCTGAATCTGCTCGCGGGTCGCGCGGCCTTCGTACATCGCCACCTGATAGGGGTGGTAGATGTGGTAGTACGCGCCTTTGGCACGCAGTGCGGCCTCGAATTCGGCGGTGGAGAGTGGGGCTTGGGTCACGTGTGTTCTCCAGTCATGTGGGAGCGGGTTTACTCGCGATGGCATCACCGCGATTTGTCAGGCATACCGCGTCGTTTGTATCGCGAGCCAGCCCGTTCCTGCAGGGGAATGCATGGATTATTACAACTCGATGCTCATGCCATCAAAGGCCACTTCAACTCCCCGGCGTGCCAGTTCGGCGCGTTCGGCAGAGTCTTCGTCGAGGATCGGGTTGGTGTTGTTGATGTGGATCAGAATCTTGCGCTGCTCAGGCAGTTGCTCAAGTACTTCGAGCATGCCGCCGGGACCGTTTTGTGCCAGGTGGCCCATTTCTCGCCCGGTGCGGGTACCGACGCCACGGCGCTGCATTTCATCGTCGTCCCACATCGTGCCGTCCACCAGCAGGCAGTTACTGCCTGCCATGATTTCCAGCAGAGGTGCATCTACCTTGCCCAGCCCGGGGGCGTAGAACAGTTTGCCGCCGGTGCGCAGGTCTTCGACGATGAGGCCAATGTTGTCGCCCGGGTGCGGGTCGAAGCGGTGTGGCGAGTACGGCGGCGCGGCACTGCGCAGCGGCAACGGGCTGAAACGCAGGTTGGGGCAGGCCGGGATGGTGAATGAGCCTTCAAGCTCGATGCGGTTCCAGTTCAGGCCGCCATTCCAGTGTTTGAGCATGGTGAACAGCGGGAAGCCGGTGCTCAGGTCTTCATGGACCATGTCGGTGCACCACACCTCATGCGGGCAGCCTTCGCGCAAGCTGAGCAGGCCGGTGGTGTGGTCGATCTGGCTGTCCATCAGGATGATGGCGCTGATCCCGGTATCGCGCAGGGCCCGGCCCGGTTGCATGGGGGCGAAGCTTTGCAGTTGGGCGCGGATGTCGGGTGAGGTGTTGCACAGGACCCAGTTGACGCCGTCATCGGAAATCGCGATCGAGGACTGCGTGCGGGCGGTGGCGCGCAGGCTGCCATCACGAAAACCCGCGCAGTTGACGCAGTTGCAGTTCCACTGCGGGAAGCCGCCGCCAGCGGCGGAGCCTAGAATCTGGACGAACATGGCGTGCTCTCTTGCGAAGCTGAAAATAAAAACGCCCCGGCGAACCGAGGCGTTGGGTTGCTCTGCTGGGCTCTTTATTCAAGAGGCCGGGCAGATCAACGGCTGGCGAAGTACATGGTGACTTCAAAGCCAATACGCAGGTCGGTGTAAGCAGGTTTAGTCCAAGCCATTAGGTGACTCCTTCAGCGGGTGGTTAGTGGGTGTCTCTTGATTAGTCCAGCTCCCGAAGGAGATGTTCAAAAGTTCAGGTGGACATGTTACTAAATTTGAAAGTGTCTGAACGCCCAAAGTTGAAGAAAGCCCATTACATGGTTGGTAACGATCAGCTTCTCCCTGGATAAAACGTTTCAGTGGCCGGGCTTGTGGCCAGGCACAACCAGCGGCTTTCAGGCGCGTTAACCTGCTGGGCCGCTTTGAGTGTAGTGCCTTGATCCAGTGCCATAAGTGCGGTGTAGAGGGCTGTCAGGTAATCCGACGGGTGGCCTGCCAGCTTCGCTTGCCAGAGCAATTCGCTGGCCTGGAGCACGCCCAGGGCCTCACTCGAGAATTGTCGGGCCAAGGTTGTGCGGGCCTGAATGAAAGATGTTTCATCCAGTGCAGAGATCATATTCGGCAAATCCTCGAGGAAGTTTTGGATGTGATCGAAGATTTCTGCTGTCGGGGCGTTGGGCGATTGCACGCCGAACAGCAGGCCGGTTTGGCCATTGATCTGGCGCAGGCCGCTGAACACGGCATAACCCAGTTGCAGCCCGACCCGTAGACGTTGATAGAACGGGGTTTGCGCCACATGACCGAGCAGGCGCCAGGCGGCTTCGTCAGCGATGGTCGCTTCCGGGGCCGGGCAGTACAGAAGGAGTGCGTGCTCGCTGGAGTCGCAGGGCTCGGTGTGCCAGTGACGTTGGGTGTTGTGCTCGCTAGGCCGCACCTGTTGCGCATCCGGGGTGCCCGGGACTTTGTTCAGCACCGGTGTGATCAAGGTCTGTGTGGAAGCAGGCAGTCCGACGGCCAGCCCGTCCCAACGGGCTTGTGCCCAGCAGTCCTGCAGATCGGCGGCAACAGGCCCGCTGCACGGCTGGCACAGTTCGGGCAGGCGTTTGAGCAGTTGGCGGATGGGGATCAACGGTGCGGCTGGTGAGGTACTGCCTGTGAGCTCTGTGACCGGTGCACCGAGTGCGCGCACTGCGTGCTCCAGAATGGCGGGCATGGGTTCGTGGAAACCGTGCATTTTGAGTAGCCAGTCATTGCCCAACGCGTTGAACGACAGTTCGACTCCGGCGTAGCGAGCATCGAGAACAAGTGAGCGCAGGCTGTTTTCCAGGAGCGGCAACAATTCCGGTGCAGGCTTTACCGGCAGGTGCCAGCGCAGATAAATCGCCGCTTCGCCGCTGTGGGCGGGGATTGCCGTGCTGAAACTCATGGCGGACAGGTCGCGGCGACTGCGCAGGCGATCCTGGGCAAATGTGCGCAAGCCGCGGTGAGCACTGGTTTGCCCGCGAATCAGGCCGGCACTGACCGGTTCTTTCGCTGCCAGCAGAAACGGATTGGGCGCAGGCAGTTGCCAGGCATGCTGCCCGGCTGGTTGTGGCGCGCAAGGCAACTGTTCCAGCACGGCCTTGAGGGCTGTAATGCCTTGTTCTGACAGACCGGGTACATATTGCTCACCATCGCGGCGGGCAAGTTCCAGCGCAGCACTGACGTCTAGCTGACGCTGTTGCAGCAGACGGTACTCGTCCCGTAGCGCAGGCCAATCCTGTTGTGCGCTGAAAAACGCCAGCCAGTCATGGAAGGTGTTCTGGATCAGTGCGGCGTGCCCCGCGATGTCGGTGGCGGCACTGAATTCAATCTGCAGCAGGGCCTGACCATTGAAGTGGTAGAGCGATGTAGCTTTGAGGGTGTCGATCACTTGCAGCTGGCGTAACTGCGCAATCAGGCCGCCGGCTTTGTCGGAATTGATCCAGAGGCACAGAAAGTCCAGCGCCTGGTCATACTCGGGCGGCAGTTGTTCAAGGGCGAACATCAGGCTCAGGCGCGGGCCGTCGCAGTGTTGATAGTGTTGCTCGGGGCTGGCCATCAGCAAGGGTGCGCTGGTCTGCTGCACGGTGGTACCGCTGGGGAACTCTGCGCTGCAGCGCTCGGCCAGGGCTATCAGGTCCGGGGCTGACTGCGGGCCTGCCAGGCTCAAAGTCATTTGCCCGGTCTGATAAAACCCTTGGTAAAAATCTTTTAAGGCCTGCTGAAAGCTCGCGCGCGGCACGGGCAGGCTGTAACGGTTGCCTGCATGGAATGCCCGCAACGGGTGGGCCGGGTTCAGCGGCTGGAACAGCTTCATTTCGCGTTGCGCTGAAGCCTCACGGGCCCAGGCGATAAATTCGGCATGTATGACTTCACGCTCGCGCAGTTGGTCGTCCAGATTCATGCGCGGATGGGCGAGCATGTCGCACAAGCGTTGAAGGCCGCCCTCGAAGGTAGCCGGAGGCAATTCAAAAAAGAATTCGGTATGCCGCTCACTGGTTTTGGCATTCACCTGGCCGCCGTGGCGCTGCACATACGCCATCAGGCTATCGGACGCCGGGAAGCGCGCGGTCCCCAGAAACAGCAAGTGCTCCAGAAAGTGCGCCAGCCCAGGCCAGGCTGCGGGCACATCGTGACTGCCTGCGGCGACCCGCAAAACGGCCGCGCAACGCTTGAGGCGCGGCTCGTGGCGCACGGAAAGAGTCAGACCGCTTTTAAGCGTCAAACGTTGGGTGTGAGGGTGGTTCAGCGCAGGCATGGGCACTTCCGGAACAGAGAAGCGCTCATGCTAGCGGATTTAGCGCTTGCTCAGCTCGCGGTAAAGCTCGGGACGGCGGTCGGCCAGGTAAAAATTACCGGTTTTGGCGTCCAGCAGTTGCTGATGATCCAGTGTGGCGACAATCAGTGCCTCGGCCTGTTGGGCCAGCGCGACTTGCTGGCCGTTGGGCGCGGCGATACTGCTTTGACCGCAGTAATGGATGTTGCCTTCATGCCCGCAATAATTGGCGTAGGCCACATAGCACTGGTTTTCGAAGGCACGACACCGCACGGTGACGTCGGCGATAAAGTCGTAAGGCGCCATGTTGGCGGTGGGCACCACAATCAGCTCAGCCCCGGCCAGGGCCAGGCGGCGGGTGTTTTCCGGGAATTCGAGGTCATAGCAAATCAGCAGGCCGAGCTTCCAGCCATTGAGCTCAATGATGGGGAATGCATCGGGGCCTTTGCTGAACATCGAGTGGTCGAGCTCACCGAACAGATGGGTTTTACGGTAGTTGCACAGGCTTTTGCCGTGGGCGTCGATCAATTGCGCGCTGTTGTAGATCTGCCCGTCTGCGCCGCGCTCGGGGTAGCCGTACACAATCGCCGTGCCCGTGGCCCTGGCCAGCCCGGCAATCTGTTGTGCGGCGTCACCGTCGTGGGTTTGCGCCAGCTTGGCCACGGCTGGGGCGCCGATGTTGTAGCCCGTGAGGAACATCTCTGGCAGAACCAGCAGATCAATGTCCTTGGCCTGAGTGGCGACATCTTTCAAGCGCTGCAGGTTGCCGGCCACATCCAGCGGCAGGGGCGGGCACTGATATAGGGCGACGCGCATGGTGTTCTCCTGATGTTCAATTTTCGCGTGGGAGCGGGCTTGCTCGCGACGGGATCGCTGCGCAGTGCCTGATGTACGGCGTTGCTGCCATCGCGAGCAAGCCCGCTCCCGCAGGGATCAATCCGGCAGGGCAATCGGCCCGATTTCGTGGAACACGTCACCCGGGCCGGGGTTCTCGGCATGGGTACTGCCACCGAAGTGGGTCATGATCCCCCAGACCGCATTCAATGAGGTCTGCACCGCGCCTTCAACCCAGGCCGGGGTCCACGACACGTCATCGCCCGCAATGAAGATCCCGCGTTGTTCACCGGGCATCTCTTGCTGCATGAAGTGCGCGTACATCCGCTGGTTGTAACGGTAATGCCCCGGCAGCGCGCCCTTGAAGGCCCCCAAAAAGTGCGGGTCGGCTTCCCACGACACTGTGATCGGGTCGCCGATGATGCGGCTGGCGATATCCACCTTTGGGTAGATCTTTTTCAGCGAATCGAGCGCCAGTTTTACGCGCTTTTCCACAGGGTGCGGGAGCATTTTCAGCGCATCGCTCATCCACGAGTACGACAGGCAAATCACCCCAGGCTTGTCGTCACCGTTGTCGAACAGGTAAGTGCCACGGGTCAGACGGTCGGTGAGGGTCATGCT
Organism: Pseudomonas sp. B424; assembly: GCF_055408345.1. Classification (NCBI taxonomy): domain Bacteria; kingdom Pseudomonadati; phylum Pseudomonadota; class Gammaproteobacteria; order Pseudomonadales; family Pseudomonadaceae; genus Pseudomonas; species Pseudomonas sp. B424. Next base: position 350,519 of record NZ_JBUZTL010000003.1, read on the forward strand.
CATCAGGTCGCGGCCGGTCTCGGGGTCTTTGTCTTTCCAGAACGGGCGGTCGACCATCACAAACGTTTTGGACGATTGCATGTAGCGTGTGCGGTCCAGCGCCATCCACACTTTTTGTGAGAACAGCGATTCTTCGCATTCGATCTGGGTGGTCAGCAGCCAGCTTTGGCAGGTGACCAGTACTGCTTCATAGGGGCGTGTGACACCGAGGATGTCGGTGACAGAAAACAGCCCGTCTGCTGTACGAGAGATGGCTTTGACTCCAGTGCGTGGTGCGCCGTTGTGCAGCGAACTGAGGCTGGTGCCAGCAGGCCAGTGAGCGCAGCGCTCCGGGGCGTGGCGCCAGATACCCAGCGGCACTTGCTCGACACCGCCGACCACCAGGTGTTGGTGGTCGTCGCAGTTGGTCATTACCACCCGGAAAATTTCGAGCATTGAGTTGGGGAAGTCCGAGTCCCAGCCACCGGTGCCGAACCCGACCTGGCCAAATACTTCGCGGTGCTGGAACGACAGCTTGGCGAAGGCTTTGGACGTGGCCACAAAATCGTAGAACGTGCGGTCGTCCCACAGCGGAACCAGGGTGTTCCACAGCTCTTTAAGCCGGGGCACGTCACGGTCACGGATCGCTTGCTGGATATCGCCAAAGCGCGAACCTGATTCCAGTGCATCTGCCCAGGCGTCGGCTACTTCCTGGAACAGTGCAGGCAGGTCCGCCAGTTTTTGTGCGTAGAAGGTCTGGCCTTCGAGGTCGATCACGGTGCTGCCCGAAGCGGGCGTCAGCGGGTTAGGGAAGGGTTTGGTCTCCAGCCCCAGCTTGTCCACGTAGTGGTAAAACGCGGTCGAGGAGACCGGGAAGCGCATGCCGCCCAGTTCGGCAATCACGCCTTCGCTGCCCTCGAATGCTTGCGAGCGCAGGCGCCCGCCCATTTTCGAGGCTTCATAGACCACGGGTTTGAGGCCCAGCTTCATCAGCTCATAAGCCGCCACCATCCCGGCCATCCCGGCGCCGACAATCGCCACTTCCGAGCCCAGCTTGTGTGCCGGGATACTGCCCAGGCCGGCCGGGTGTTCGATCCAGTCATCAAAGGCAAACGGAAAATCCGGGCCGAAGATGGTGATGGGTTTTTTTCCGTCGTTAGGGTGGCGATTATTCTTGTTCATGGCTGACCTTGCTGGCGACTCAAGCGTAACGTTGAGTATAGAAAAAGACAGGCACCATGATAGGGAGCGCGGAGCACGTTAATAAGACGCAAATTGTCGTCGTTATGGCCTTTTTTTGGTCGATGTGACGAGGCTGGCTGGTGAAATGACTTATCCGCGATCGACTTTGCTGCTGAGGATGATCGAAGTGGTGGTTTTTTCGACACCCTCGACGCTGCCGATCTGATCGAGCAACTGGTCAAGTTGCTCGGGGGAGTCGCTGCGCAGCCAGGCCACGTAATCGAACTCGCCGCTGACCGCGCATAGTTGCTGTACCTGGGCCATTGCGCTCAAGCGCCGGACCACTTCTTTGCCGGAGCGTGGCTGCACGGTGATCCCGACATAGGCCTGTAAACCGCCATCAATCAGACGCTGGCCCAGACGAACGCCATAACCGGTGATGACCCCGTTCTTCTCCAGTCGTGCCAGGCGCGAGGTCACGGTAGTGCGCGCAATCCCCAACTGACGCGCCAGCATCGCCACGCTTTCACGGGCATTGAGCTGCAAGGCCGCAATCAATTGACGGTCCATTTCATCCAGCGCAGGCGGGCGGGTATCAGACAAGGGGAGACTCCAGATACACGAAAGCCGCGCAGTGCGCGGCTTTGAGTTTGGTGGGCCCAGTAGGACTCGAACCTACGACCAAGGGATTATGAGTCCCCTGCTCTAACCAACTGAGCTATAGGCCCTCAGTAGGCCGCGGATTATAACGACGGTTTCTCGGTAGTGCTATCCGAAAAGTCTGAAATAAGCAGACGAAGGAAAGTTGCTGCGAATTCTTCGGCTGGTAAAGGCGCGCTGACGATAGGGCCCTGGATCTGTTCGCAGCCGGCTTTGGTCAGAAAGTCCTGTTGTGCCCGGGTTTCGACACCTTCGGCAATGATGGTGATTTGCATGCTGCGCCCCAGTGCAATGATGGCGCGCACGATCGCGGCATCGTGGGTGTCATTGGGCAGGCCCCGGATAAATGACTGGTCGATTTTCAGCGTGTCCAGCGGCAAATGTTTGAGGTAGCTGAGGGACGAGTAGCCGGTACCAAAATCGTCAATGGACAGTTGCACACCTAACTGTTTGAGCTGAAGCAGTACCACAAACGCTTCTTCGGTCTGGCTCGTGATGACGTTTTCGGTGATTTTCAGCTGTAAGCAACCCGGCTTGAGTGCGTAGGTTTTGAGTAACTGATGGATACGTGTCAGCAGTTTTGGGCTGTACAGCTGAGAGCTCGCCAGGTTGACGGATATCGGCCCAAAGGGCTCGTAAACTTGATGCCAGGCATGCAGTTGTTGGCAGACACGTTCGAGCATCCAATCGCCTATTTGTATGATCATGCCGTTTTCTTCGGCCAGATGAATAAAACGCTCGGGTGGGATGTCTCCGAGTTCAGGGTGGTTCCAGCGAATAAGTGCTTTGGCGCCGACCAGACTGAGGTCGCGCAAGCTGATTTTAGGTTGATAGAACAGTACCAGTTGGTCGCGCTCCAGCGCCCGGCGCAGATCCTGCTCCAGAGCGACGCGTGCACTGGCCTGGGCGCTCAGGTCCTGGGTGTAGCGTTCGACACGGTTGCGACCTTTGAGTTTGGAGCGGTACATCGCGGTATCGGCATTTTTGATGAGGATGTCTACTTCAGTGCCGTCTTCCGGATACACGCTGATGCCGATGCTGGCGCTGATAAACAGTTCATGCTCGCCTGCCGGGAAGGGGGCGCTGAAACACGCCAGGAGCTTGTCGGCTATGAGCTCTGCATCACGGGGGGATTTGAGCCCGGGCAGCAGGATAATGAATTCATCGCCGCCAAGGCGGGCAACGGTGTCGATATCGCGCAACTGTTCTTTGAGGCGGGTTGCAATGCCATTGAGCAGCAGATCGCCGACCGGATGGCCGAGGCTGTCATTAATGTTCTTGAAACGGTCCAGGTCCAGAAACAGGACGGCGCCGTGCTGGCCATTGCGCCTCTGATCCGTGAGCACCTCGCGCAGCCGACGCTCAAACAGCAAACGGTTGGGCAGGTTGGTCAGCGGGTCGTGGTGGGCTTGGTGGTCAAGGCGTGACTGGGCATGTTTGAGGCTGGAGATGTCAGAAAATACGCCTACAAAGTGGGTCACCAGGTTGTCGCTGTTGCGTACGGTGCTGATGGTCATCCAGTTGGGGTGTATTTCACCGTTTTTGCGTTTGTTGCTGATTTCGCCCTGCCAGTGGCCATCTTTTGAAAGCTGATGCCACATTGCGGCAAAGAACAGGCTGTTGTGCTGGCCGGAAGCCATAATGCGCGGAGTCTGGCCAAGGACTTCGCTCTCGCAGTAACCGGTAATTTCGGTGAAGGCCCGATTGACCGCGGTGATGACATGCTGGGGATCAGTAATGACGATGCCTTCAGCCGTGCTCTCAAAGACGGTTGCCGTTTGTTGCAGTTTTTCCTGCATCTGATGGCGTTCTGTGATGTCGCGCGCGATGGTGAGTATGCAGTTCTCCGTGCCGATCTTCAGTGGGTAGCTGGAGATTTCACAGAGGCGGATTCGTCCGTCCCTGTGTCGGATGCTGCATCTGAAGTCACGGGCAAAGCCGTTTTCCTCCAGTCGTCTCAGCAGTTCGGTGCGTTGCTCAAGATCGACCCACAGGTGCAGATCCAGCGTTGAGTGGTGCAGGGCAGCGTCGCTGTCATAACCACTGAGCTGGCTAAAGCCTTCGTTTGTTTCGATCATCAGGCCATCGCTTTGTCGAGTTATCAAAAGGCCGTCTGGAGAGGCATGGAACGCTTTGGCGAACTTTTCTTCGGAGAGGCGCAAGGCTTCCTCGACCTGCTTGTTATCGCTGATATTGATCATCAGGCCGCGCAAAACGGCCTGTTGGTTGTGGGTGGTGATACTGGCTATGTCCCGTAGCCACAGGGTATTGCCGTCAGCGGTTATCACTCGATAGTCCAGGCTGTGGTCATGACCGGCGTTGATCTCACTGTCGCGGCAGGCCCGGGCGCGGGCCTGGTCATCGGGATGCAGGATCCGGTGCCAGAACCCCGGGCTTGACCAGTCCGCGATAGGGTAGCCGAGCAAAACTTCGGCCTGGGGCGAGACATAGGTATAGGCATCGCCGTCCAGGCGTGCCTCCCAGGCGATAGCCGAAAGGCTTTCTATCAGGCTTCTGTAGTGATATTCGCTGCTGCGCAGCGCTTGTTCGAGGGCTTTTCGGTGATAAATTTCAAAGCTCGTGCGTCGATTGATGCGGATGACCACGATCAGTATGACGGTCAAAAGTAGTGTGCTGGGGAGGATATAGAGCAGCACGGTGCGCCACAGGGCGCGGTAGTCGCCATTCCAGTGCTGCTGATTATTAGCGATTTCTCCCGGGTTGGTGTCGGGCAGTACTTTGTCGAGCAGCCAGTCGATTCTGGTTTGTCCGGTTAGCTCTGATGCGGCCACTTGTCGGGGGGCAGGGTGCAGGTGTGCATGATCGCTCGTCAGGTCAGCATAGAGCGCGCGCTGGGTTTGAAGCTCAAATGACGGGCGCGCGGTATCGATGCCGAGGAACGGTTCAGGATGGTTTTCGAGTCGTTGCTGCTCTTTATCGCTAAATGTCAGGGCACAGGTGGCAGTGGTCCAGGCGACAAGCGACAGAAGCAGGAAAGCCAGCAATCGTGACATGCGCGTCTCTTCAGTGCGCTTGGATGCATCCAGTGTAGTCGGACTGTGGCGGGGGGAAGGGGCGAGAAGGTGTTTGGGTATAAAGCAAAACCCCCGGCAGGGCCGGGGGTTTTGGGATCACTCGTCGAGGAAGGAGCGCAAATGCTCGCTTCTCGTCGGGTGGCGCAGCTTGCGCAACGCTTTGGCTTCGATCTGACGAATCCGCTCACGGGTAACGTCGAATTGTTTACCAACCTCCTCAAGGGTGTGGTCGGTATTCATGTCGATACCGAAACGCATGCGCAGTACCTTGGCTTCACGGGCTGTGAGGCCGCCGAGTACGTCGCGTGTCGCTTCTTTAAGGCTCTCAACGGTAGCTACATCGATTGGCGACTGCATGGTCGAGTCTTCGATGAAGTCGCCCAGATGGGAGTCTTCGTCATCACCGATCGGGGTTTCCATGGAGATCGGCTCTTTAGCGATCTTCAATACCTTGCGGATTTTATCCTCAGGCATTTCCATGCGTTCGCCCAGCTCTTCCGGGGTCGGTTCGCGACCCATTTCCTGCAACATCTGGCGGGAAATACGGTTGAGCTTGTTGATCGTCTCGATCATGTGCACCGGAATACGGATGGTGCGGGCCTGGTCGGCGATCGAGCGAGTGATCGCCTGACGGATCCACCAGGTGGCATAAGTCGAGAATTTGTAGCCGCGGCGGTATTCAAACTTGTCTACCGCTTTCATCAAGCCGATGTTGCCTTCCTGGATCAGATCGAGGAACTGCAAGCCACGGTTGGTGTACTTCTTGGCGATGGAGATCACCAGACGCAAGTTCGCTTCAACCATCTCTTTCTTCGCGCGGCGGGCCTTGGCCTCACCGATCGACATGCGACGGTTGATGTCCTTGATCTCGGCAATCTTCAAGCCTGTTTCGGCTTCAAGTGCAGACAGCTTTTGCTGGCAACGGATGATGTCCGGTTGCAGGCGACCAATGGCTTCAGCGTATTTGCTTTTGCCTTTGGCCAGTGCGTCGCTCCAGCTTTCGTCGACTTCGTTGCCCGGGAACAGGCGCAGGAAATCAGTACGCGGCATGCGAGCATCACGAACACACAGCTGCATGATGGCGCGCTCTTGTGCACGCAGACGCTCCAGGGCGCTACGAACACGTTCAACCAGGCCTTCGAATTGCTTCGGGACCAGTTTGATCGGCATGAACAGCTCAGCCAGTGCAACCAGCTCGGCAATTGCCTGCTTGCTGCCACGACCGTGCTTTTTCAGTGCCTTGCGAGCGATTTCCATCTGATCGGAAACGGCGCCAAAGCGCTGAGCCGCGATGATCGGGTCGGGGCCGCTTTCGACCTCTTCCTCTTCCTCGGTGGACTCTTCCTTATCTTCCTCTTCGTCATCACCTTCGGCTTTCACCTTTGGGTCGACAGGAGGCGGCACTTCGGCTGCAGGCGGCGCAATACCGTCGTCCGGGTCGATATAACCGCTCAGAACGTCGGACAGGCGACCACCTTCGGTGGTGACGCGAGTGTACTCGGAGAGAATATGGTCAACCGTGCCAGGGAAGTGCGCGATTGCGCCCATCACTTCACGGATGCCTTCTTCAATACGCTTGGCGATTTCGATTTCGCCTTCACGTGTCAGCAGTTCTACCGTGCCCATTTCGCGCATGTACATGCGCACTGGGTCAGTAGTACGACCAATGTCGGTCTCTACTGCCGCCAACGCGGCAGCTGCTTCTTCAGCAGCTGCCTCGTCGGTGTCGGCATCGGCCAACATAAGGGCGTCCGCATCCGGAGCACTCTCGTGTACGGGGATCCCCATGTCATTAATCATGCGGATGATGTCTTCCACTTGCTCCGGATCTGAAATATCTTCGGGCAGGTGGTCGTTGACCTCTGCGTAAGTCAGATACTTCTGCTCACGGCCGAGGGTGATCAACTCTTTGATACGAGACTGCTGTTGCGCTTTTCCGGACATAACACCCTATCCACTGAAGGTCTTGGCGGGCAAAAAACAAGCCGAGGATTATACCTTAGCTATGACCTCACGCGCCAGTTGAGGTCGGGTTTGATGCGGGATTATTGCGACTTAGAAGGTCGCGTAACTGATTTTTTTCCTCGGGGCTTAGCTCGCCTTGACGTGCTTTTCGAAGAAGTTGTTCAAGATTTCGCTCGCGTTGGCGAGCTGACAAGCTAGTTATGGTGTCGAAAAACTGTTGTTCAAGGTTGTCGGCATCAATTAGCCACTCCTTTTCCAGCAGTCTTTGCAGCAAGCGACCCTGTTCAGTGCCGTGCCAGCGGGACAACAACTGTATAGAGCTTAGCTTAGGATTTTTCTGAACGGCCTCCACCAGAGCAATCAGTAGCTGATTATTAGTCTGGTCTTCTGCAGCAAAGTGCCCGGCGTCTTCAACTTTTTTGGCCAGTTGCGGGTGATGCAGCAAGGTGCGCAGGGCTGTCAGTGTAGGCGGCTCAACGCCGACCGGGATCCAGGCCTGCTCACGCTCGACGCCACGCTTGCCTTTTTTGTCCCAGGGTTTGTTTTCCCACTTCTTGCCGCCAGCGCCGGGCTTTTTCGGTGTCCATTCCTGTTGGGGGATGTACATGTCCGGTTGCTGGAAGTCGCTGTAGTCGGGCATTGCATCGTAATCAATGCCCGGATCGTAAGCCGGTTGTACCTGGGGTTTGGGCGGTGCGCTTTGAGCCAGTTGGCTGACCGTTTCGCTGGTCAGGCCGGTGATTTCACTTAAGCGCTGACGCATCAAGGTCCGCAGGTTGGCGCCCGGGACTTTGTCGATCAGCGGTGCTGCCAGCGTCGCCATGTGGGCCTTGCCTTCAAGCGAGCGCGGGTCTGCTTCTTCTATCAGTTGCTGGAAGAAGTAATCGGCCAGAGGCTGCGCGTGCTGGTTGATGCGGGCCTTGAAGGCATCGGTGCCTTCGGAGCGCACCAGTGTGTCCGGGTCTTCGCCTTCGGGCAGGAACAAAAAGCGTGCGCGGCGGCCATCCTGCAAGCAGGGCAGTGTGGCTTCAAGTGCGCGCCAGGCGGCATTGCGGCCAGCCTGGTCGCCGTCAAAACAGAATAAAACGCTGGGAACCACGCGAAACAGGCGCTTCATGTGTTCTTCGCTGGTGGCGGTGCCCAGGGTTGCGACGGCATTGCGCAGGCCTTGCTGGGCGAGGGCGATAACGTCCATGTAGCCTTCAACCACAATGATTTCATCGAGGCTGCGGGTGAATTTGCGCGCTTCGAACAGCCCGTACAATTCCTGGCCTTTGTGAAAGACCGGGGTTTCCGGGGAGTTCAGGTACTTGGGCTTGTCGTCGCCCAGCACTCGGCCGCCGAAGGCAATGATCCGGCCGCGGCTATCACGGATCGGAAACATCACGCGATCGCGAAAACGGTCGTAGCGCTTGCCGGTCTCGGCGTTTTCCACCAGCAGGCCGGCATCGATCATGGCTTTTTGCTGAAGCGTGTCGCTGCTTAGATGCTTGTACAGGTTGTCCCAGCCGGGCGGAGCGAACCCCAAGCCGAAGTCACGGGCGATTTCGCCAGTCAGGCCGCGCCCCTTCAGATAGTCCACGGCCGCTTTACGTGCCGGATGGCTTTTTAAGGCCTGGCGATAAAAGTCGGCTGCAGCAGTCAGAAGCGGGTAGAGCGGAGAGTCAGTGGGTTGCCGGGGTTTATGAGGGCGACCACTTTCTTCTCGGGGGATTTCCATGCCAGCGGCTTTGGCCAGTTCTTCGACAGCCTGGGGGAAGTCCAGATTGTCGTGGTCCATGATGAAGCCGAGGGCATTACCGCCGGCACCACAGCCAAAACAGTAATAGAACTGTTTGTCGGGGCTGACACTGAAAGACGGTGTTTTTTCTTTATGGAAGGGGCAGCAGGCGGTGTAGTTCTTGCCGGCTTTCTTCATTTGCACGCGCGAGCTAACGACATCGACGATATCGGTACGGTTCAGAAGGTCGTCAATAAAGCTCTGGGGGATTAACCCGGCCATGGCGTTCTCGTCAGCACAGTGCAGAAATGGGTCCGTATAACAGGCTTGGTCGTCGTGGCGTGCAGGAGAATGCTCTGCTCGATCGAGGGACGTCTGCTCAATTATTTCGGGGAAGTGTATCTGTCGAAACCCTGCCTGATCATTTTAATCAGAATGTATGGGGGCGATAGGTGTGACGCTCTGAGTCCGGCACTGACCAATGGCTGGTCTCGGATAGCTCATAAGCAGGCACTGGAGAGGTGCCTTGGGCTGATCGTCTTTGGGAAAATCAGAGAGGTGTGCTCGTCGGTAGCCTTGGAAGGCTCGTCAGTAAAGACGTGCACTGCTGGCTATTAGGCCAGGTCTGACGTGATGTAACGCTTGTCGCGGTCGCGTCTGCGGCCTTGACGATAAAGCATGTAACTTGCTGCAACTGCCTACGGCCCGGCTTTAGGCCGGGCTTGGCAGAAGCTTGCAACGAACGTCTGTGTATTAGTACAGACGAACGGCGCGGCGCTGCTCGCGCTGAACTTTCTTCGCGTGACGCTTAACAGCAGCTGCTGCTTTACGCTTACGCTCAGAAGTCGGCTTCTCGTAAAATTCGCGGCTGCGAACTTCAGCCAGAACACCGGCTTTTTCGCAGGAGCGCTTGAAACGACGCAGAGCTACGTCGAAGGGTTCGTTCTCTTTTACTTTGACGGCTGGCATCCAGAGCTACCTTCATTCATTACCGGGGTCAACGTCTCAAGGCAAAATCGCGTTGGAAGACGTCGGTTTTTAAGGGTTGCGGATGTTAACCCCTCATCGCCCGGAATGCAAAGCCTCTGATCGAAAACCGCTGGCCGGGGGCGGGAGTGGCGACTATTATGCGCGCCTTCGAATCTAGCCTCTACAAGGCGTAAACCCATGCTAGTACTGGGATTAGAAACCTCCTGCGACGAAACCGGCGTCGCGCTATACGACAGTGAACGCGGGCTTTTGGCCGATGCACTGTTCAGTCAGATCGACCTTCACCGCGCTTATGGCGGTGTGGTTCCGGAGCTGGCTTCAAGGGATCACGTCAAGCGCATGCTGCCCTTGATTCGTCAGGTGTTGGCTGAGGCTGACTGTGTGCCTACGGAGATTGACGCAATTGCCTATACGGCAGGCCCTGGATTGGTTGGAGCCCTGCTGGTTGGGGCCTCTTGCGCCCAGGCGCTGGCATTTGCCTGGGGCATTCCGGCCCTGGGTGTGCATCATATGGAGGGGCATTTGCTGGCCCCGATGCTGGAAGAACAACCGCCGGAATTTCCGTTCGTCGCTTTGTTGGTGTCGGGCGGTCATACGCAGCTGGTTCGTGTTGATGGCATTGGCCAGTACGAGTTGCTGGGCGAGACCCTGGATGATGCTGCCGGTGAAGCTTTCGACAAGACGGCGAAGATGATGGGGCTCAACTATCCAGGTGGTCCCGAGATCGCGCGACTGGCCGCTCAGGGCGTTGCTGGGCGTTTTGTGTTCCCTCGACCCATGACCGATCGCCCGGGCCTGCAGTTTAGCTTCAGTGGCCTTAAAACCTTTGCCTTGAACACGTGGCAGCGTTGTGTGGCGCAGGGTGACGATACCGAGCAAACCCGTTGCGATATTTCGCTGGCGTTCCAGCAGGCGGTGGTCGAGACGCTGACCATCAAGTGCAAGCGTGCCTTGAAGCATGCGGGCATGAAGCGGCTGGTGATTGCGGGAGGGGTCAGTGCCAACAAGGCGTTGCGTGTCTCGCTTGAAAAAATGCTTGGCGAGATGAATGGCAATGTCTACTACGCCCGGCCGGAGTTTTGCACCGACAATGGCGCGATGATTGCGTTTGCCGGCTGTCAGCGTTTACAGGCGGGCCAGCATGAAACCTTGGCCATTAGCGTGCAGGCACGCTGGCCGATGGAGCAGTTGAAGCCGCTGTAAGGGTCGGGGTGTGAATGTCAGACTGAACGTGAGTGTTTTTCATTCGCTCAATTCAGAAATGCCGTTCGCGCCCGGCCATCAGGTCGCGTAAATTACGCCGGTGTCGCCATACGATCAGCGCCGTCAGGGCGCTCATGGGCAGCAAGGCGGCTGGTTCTTGCCAGGCGAGCAGTGGCAGGGTCAGTGGTGTGGCAATCAGTGCCGCCAGTGAGCTGGTACGGGTCAGCTGGAAGGTCAGCAGCCAGGTGGCAACGGCCAGTAGTGCTGCCGGAGGGTAAAGCCCCAGTAGCATGCCGGCGGCAGTGGCAACGCCTTTTCCGCCCCGAAAGCGGAAGTACAGCGGGTACATGTGGCCGACAACGGCGCAGGTGCCTGTCCAGGCCTGGTCCTGGAGCCCGAAGTCGAGCTGTCTGGCCAGCAGTACTGGCAACAGGCCTTTGCACAGATCGCCGAGTAGCGTCAGGATGGCGAGTTTTTTGCCGGTCAGGCGCAACATGTTGGTTGCGCCGGCATTGCCGGAGCCACTCATTCGCGGGTCGGGGTTACCCGTCAGGCGGCTGAGCAAAATGGCAAAGGACAGAGAGCCAAGCAGGTAGGCGAGGATCGCCAGTAACCAAAACATGCTAACTATTCCGGGCGAGGACGCCCTGATTCTAACGGCGCATTGCGCCCTTGTCGTGCTGCGGAGAAGAGTGCTTGGACAGAGTGTTTATCGAAGGCCTGGAAGTTGACACCGTAATCGGTGCTTATGACTGGGAACGTGGCATCCGCCAGTGCCTGCGACTTGATCTGAGTTTTGCGTGGGACAACCGTCCTGCTGCTGCAGGCGATGACCTGACGCTAGCGCTGGATTACGCGAGTGTGTCGTCGCGAATTCAGGCATTTGCCGAGCAGGCTCAGTTTCAGCTGGTAGAAACCTTTGCGGAGCGACTGGCTGAAGTGTTGATGAGCGAGTTCAATATTCCCTGGCTTCACCTCAAGCTGACCAAGCCCGGCGCCGTAGCGGCGGCCACTGGGGTGGGTGTGGAGATTGAGCGCGGATGTCGCTAACTCAGGTTTATCTCGGGCTGGGCAGCAATGTCGAGCGCGAAAAGCATTTGCAGGCCGGGCTGGAAGCTCTGGCTGGTTTCTTGCTCGATATACGCTGTTCGGCGGTGTTTGAAAGCCAGCCCGTAGGCATCAAAAGCGGGCCCTTTTTTAATCTCGTGGTGTCGGCCAATACGGATTTGCCGTTGGCTGAATTGAGTCGCCGTTTGAAGGTGATCGAAGCTGATAACGGACGTTATGCCCAGGATCGTAAAGGTTTGCCGCTGGATATCGACGTGTTGTTTTACGGCGATTTAGTCGGCAACTTTGATGGCCTGATCTTGCCTCGCGCGGAAATTCTCAAGAATGCGTTTGTGTTGTGGCCGCTGTCGTTGATAGCGCCGGACAAGCAGCATCCGGAAGTGGGTAAAACCCTTTCTCAGCTGTGGGCTGAAGCACAGATAGATCAAGTGCTCGTACCTGCTGCGTTTGAATGGCGCGGTGAGCAGTTGACGCCCTTGGAGATGCTTCCGCCAGGTCAGTCGCACTGATTTCGGCAGGATTGAGTGCTAGTGACAGGCAAGCCTTGTGGGAGTTGGCTGCCAGCTCCCACAAGTGACTCATGACCTGGCCGCGTCCTTGTAGGCCTGCAGTGCCTTGAGCCGTTCGTGTTTCAGGGCCTCGCCCAACTCAGGGCCTTTAAAGCCCCGTTCCAGCAGCGGTTGGACGGCAACTGCCAAGGCCGCCAGGGCCGCTCCCCGCAAGTAGTCGGCCTGTGGATATGGGCGGTTTTCCAGGCCCAGGCGTCCTCTGGCGTCCATCTCGCAGGCGACGATAAATTCCTCGAACCGCTGCGGTCGACGGTACACGTCAAAACGTTGCAGTAACTCCAGTAGTGTCGAAGCCTTTAGCTCAAGGGCGCGATGGGCGTGAGTGTGATATTCGCCCACCAATAAGGCCAGCTCCTGACAATCTCTTGGTACTTTGTACCGTTCATTGACCGCTTTGATCAGGCGCAGCCCTTTGTGCTCGTGGGCAATGTGTCTTGGCCAGTCTGTCTCCGGTGTAAGTCCCTTGCCCAGGTCGTGCAGCAAGCAGGCCCAGCGGACGGTCAGAGGAAGCTTGTGCAGGGCTGACTGCTCCAGCACGCTGAGGGTGTGTATCCCGCTGTCGATTTCCGGGTGATGTGCAGGGGGCTGCGGTACGCCAAACAGGGCATTCACTTCGGGCAGCAATACTTCAAGAGCGTCGCAACTGCGCAGCACTTCAATAAAAACCTGGGGGTGGTCTTCCATCAGAGCGCGGGAAATTTCTTTCCAGCAGCGCTCCGGGGTCAGGGCTTGCAGTTCGCCGGATCTGGACAGTTGGCGCATCAGTTCCAGAGTTTCGGGAGCGATGCTGAAGCCGAGGCCTGCGTAGCGCGCAGCGAATCGGGCTACACGTAGAACTCGTAGGGGATCTTCGGCGAACGCGGGGGAAACGTGGCGTAGTATACGGGCTTCAAGGTCACGTTGGCCGTGGTAGGGGTCCGTGATATTACCGGTCTCGTCCTCCGCCATCGCATTGATGGTCAAGTCGCGGCGGATCAGGTCTTCTTCGAGAGTGACATCGGGGCTGGCATGAAAAATAAATCCGCCATAACCATGGCCGCTTTTGCGCTCGGTCCGTGCCAGCGCATATTCGTCACCGGTTTTTGGGTGAAGAAATACCGGGAAGTCCGAGCCTACGGGGCGGAATCCCTTTTCCTGCATTTGTTCGGCCGTTGCGCCGACAACCACCCAGTCAATGTCGGTTACAGGCTTGCCCAGCAGGCGATCACGTACAGCACCGCCAACTTTATATATCTGCATAAAAAACCTCCGTTAGCGCGACAGGATAACGCTTGTGTCGCGTTAACGGAGGCTGCGTGTGCTACAGGTGAATGGCATTCATGTCCAGACGTCCGCGGTCAGTATCGCCGTGATCACCTTTTGGTGGCACGTGATGGACTTTTACTATCTGGTCGCCCTGTAATGTTTCTAGATGGATGTCGAACCCCCACAAGCGGTGCAGGTGCTTGAGGACTTCATCGGTTGAGTCTCCCAACGGTTTGCGGTCATGTTGCTGGTGGCGCAGGGTGAGCGAGCGGTCGCCACGGCGGTCGATGCTCCAGATTTGAACGTTGGGTTCACGATTGCCCAGGTTGTACTGTGCTGCCAGGGTTTCACGAATGATGCGGTAGCCGTTTTCGTCGTGAATGGCGGGTACCAGCAAGTCGTCTTTTTGATCGTCGTCCATGATGCTGAACAGTTTCAGGTCGCGGATCACCTTGGGGGACAGATATTGCAGAATAAAACTCTCGTCCTTGAAGCTGCTCATGGCGAACTTGATGCTCGATAGCCAGTCGCTGCCAGCCAGGTCCGGGAACCAGTAGCGATCTTCATCGGTAGGGTGCTCGCAGATGCGCCGGATATCGCAATACATCGCAAACCCCAGTGCGTAGGGGTTGATCCCGCTGTAGTAAGGGCTGTCAAAGCCTGGCTGGAATACCACGCTGGTGTGGGAGATGAGGAACTCCATCATAAAGCCCTCGGTCACCAGGCCTTCGTCGTAGAGGTCGTTCATCAGGGTGTAGTGCCAGAACGTGGCCCACCCCTCGTTCATCACTTGTGTTTGCCGTTGTGGGTAAAAGTACTGCGCTATCTTGCGCACGATGCGTACGATTTCGCGCTGCCAGGGCTCCAGTAGCGGCGCATGTTTTTCTATGAAATACAGGATGTTTTCCTGAGGCTCATCGGGGAAGCGTGCGTTGTCCTTTTCGCTGAGTTTGTCTGCGTTCTTGGGGATGGTGCGCCACAGATCGTTGATCTGTTTCTGCAGGTGCTCCTCGCGCTCTTTTTGCCGGCGGCGCTCCTCTTCGGCTGAAATCGGATCGGGCCGTTTGTAACGGTCTACACCGTAGTTCATCAGGGCATGGCACGAGTCGAGCAGGTCTTCAACGGCGTCGATACCGTGGCGCTCTTCACACTGCATGATGTACTGCTTGGCAAACACCAGGTAGTCGATGATCGAACTGGCGTCGGTCCAGGTGCGAAACAGGTAGTTGCCCTTGAAGAAACTGTTATGGCCATAGCAGGCATGGGCCACCACCAGTGCTTGCATGCAGATGGTGTTTTCTTCCATCAGATAAGCAATGCACGGGTCAGAGTTGATGACGATTTCGTATGCCAGCCCCATCTGACCACGACTGTAGGATTTCTCGGTGCTTAAGAAGTGCTTGCCATAGGACCAGTGGTGATAACCCAGTGGCATGCCTACGGAGGCGTAGGCGTCCATCATTTGCTCTGCGGTGATGACCTCGATCTGATTGGGATAAGTGTCGAGCGCGTAGCGTGCCGCCAGGCGGCCGATTTCGCGGTCGTAAGCCTGGATAAGGTCAAAGGTCCACTCTGAGCCAGTGGAGATGGGGTGGCGTTTATTCTCTTTGGCGGTCATGTCACTAACCTGCGCTGGAAGAGTTCACGGAAGACCGGATAAATATCGCCGGCCGAGACCAGTTGCTGCTGTGCGAAGGTGTCGGGAAATGCCTCGCTGATGCGTTCGTATTCGTACCAGAGCGCCTGATGTTCTCGTGGTGTAATTTCAACATAAGTGAAGTACTGCACGAATGGCATGATCTGGTTGATCAGAATGTCGCGGCAAATGGGTGAGTCGTCGTTCCAGTTATCCCCGTCAGAGGCTTGCGCGGCGTAGATATTCCACTCGTTGGTGGGGTAGCGCTCGGCCATGATCTCCTGCATCAGCTTTAGTGCGCTGGAAACAATGGTGCCGCCGGTTTCTCTGGAATAGAAAAACTCTTCTTCATCGACCTCGCGGGCGCTGGTGTGATGGCGAATGAAAACTACGTCAATCTTGTCGTAGTTCCGCTTCAGGAACAGGTACAGCAAGATGAAAAAGCGTTTGGCAATGTCCTTCGTGGCTTGGGTCATGGAGCCAGAAACGTCCATCAGGCAGAACATCACGGCCTTAGAACTGGGGTTGGGCTGTTTGACCAGCAGGTTGTATTTGAGATCAAAGGTGTCGAGGAACGGCACGCGGTGAATACGTGCGCTGAGTTTCTCGATTTCGGCCTCGATGGCTTTGATATCGCCGAAGTTGTCCGGCTCTTCGCGTTTAAGCCGCTCCAGTTCGGCTTTGGCTTCCCGGAGCTTTGCCCGGCTGCTGCCGGACAGGGCAATACGACGTGCGTGGGCTGAGCGCAGGGTGCGAATGATGTTGATGCGGGACGGGTTGCCCTCGTTGCTGATACCGGCGCGCACGGTTTTAAAGGTGTCGGTGCCGGTGAGGTTACGTTTGACCAGGTTGGGCAGTTCGAGGTCTTCGAACATGAATTCGAGGAACTCTTCCTGGGTTATCTGGAAGACGAACTCATCCATGCCTTCGCCGGAGTTACCTGCCTTGCCGGGCCCGCCACCGCCTCCCGCTCCGCCTTGCGGGCGGGGGATATGTTCGCCGCTTGTGAATTCCTTGTTGCCGGGGTGAACCACTGTCTGCTTGCCGCCGCGCCCATGATGCAACACCGGCTCATCGATATCGCGGCCAGGGATGCTGATTTGCTCGCCATGCTCCATATCCGTAATGGAGCGGCGGCCCACGGCCTCTTCTACGGCCTTTTTGATGTGGTCACGGTAACGCCGCAGAAAACGCTGACGGTTTACCGTGCTCTTGTTCTTGCCATTGAGACGTCGGTCGATCACATAGCTCATTAGGCCCTCCGGGCAGCTTCAAGTTGTGAGCTGCAAGCTGCAAGTCGAAGCAATTGGGCATGCTTTGCCTTGCAGCTTGAGGCTTGAGGCTTACAGCTACCTCACTGCGATTTGCGGACCCGCAGGTACCACTCGGAGAGCAGGCGTACTTGTTTGTCGGTGTAGCCACGTTCGACCATTCGAGTAACAAAGTCGTTGTGCTTCTGCTGGTCTTCTTTGCTCGCCTTGGCGTTGAAGCTGATAACCGGCAGCAGATCTTCGGTGTTGGAGAACATTTTCTTCTCGATCACCACACGCAGCTTCTCGTAGCTGAGCCAGGTCGGGTTTTTGCCGTTGTTGTTGGCCCGGGCGCGCAGCACGAAGTTGACGATTTCGTTGCGGAAATCTTTCGGGTTGCTGATGCCTGCCGGTTTTTCGATCTTCTCCAGTTCCTCGTTGAGGGCCACGCGGTTGAGAATTTCGCCGGTTTCCGGGTCGCGATACTCCTGATCCTGAATCCAGAAGTCGGCGTAGAGCACGTAGCGGTCGAAGATGTTTTGTCCGTACTCGCTGTAGGACTCCAGGTAAGCGGTCTGGATTTCCTTGCCGATAAACTCGATATAGCGCGGTGCCAGGTACTCTTTGAGGAATCGCAGGTAGCGCTCGCGAGTCTCGGCCTGGAACTGTTCCTGTTCGATCTGCTGTTCGAGCACATAGAGCAAGTGAACCGGGTTGGCGGCAATTTCATGCGGGTCGAAGTTGAACACCTTGGACAGAATCTTGAATGCGAAGCGGGTCGAAAGGCCGTTCATGCCTTCGTCGACGCCAGCGTTATCGCGGTATTCCTGAATGGATTTGGCCTTCGGATCGGTGTCCTTGAGGTTCTCGCCGTCGTAGACCCGCATTTTGGAGTAAATGTTGGAGTTTTCCGGTTCTTTGAGGCGTGAGAGCACGGTGAACTGGGCCAGCATTTTCAGGGTGTCGGGTGCGCAATGGGCCTTGGCCAGCGAACTGTTGAACAGCAGTTTGTCGTAGATCTTCACTTCGTCGCTGACCCGCAGGCAGTACGGTACTTTGACGATGTAGATCCGGTCGATAAACGCTTCGTTGTTCTTGTTGTTACGGAAGGTGTGCCACTCCGATTCGTTGGAGTGGGCCAGCAGGATGCCCGTGAACGGAATCGCGCCCAGGCCTTCGGTACTGTTGTAGTTGCCCTCTTGAGTGGCGGTCAGCAGTGGGTGCAGCACCTTGATCGGCGCCTTGAACATCTCCACGAATTCCATCAGGCCCTGGTTGGACCGGCACAGCGCACCGGAGTAGCTGTAGGCGTCGGCGTCGTTCTGCGGGAATTCTTCAAGTTTTCGGATATCGACCTTGCCCACCAGTGCCGAAATATCCTGGTTGTTCTCATCCCCCGGCTCAGTCTTGGCCACTGCGATCTGATTGAGGATAGAGGGGTAGAGCTTGACCACGCGGAACTGGCTGATGTCGCCACCGAATTCGGCCAGTCGCTTGGTAGCCCATGGCGACATGATGGTGCTCAGATAGCGTTTAGGAATGCCGAAGTCTTCTTCCAGGATCGCGCCATCTTCGGTGGCGTTGAACAGCCCCAGAGGTGACTCGAAAACAGGAGAACCCTTGATCGCATAGAAGGGCACTTTCTCGATCAGTTGCTTCAGTTTTTCGGCAAGCGATGACTTGCCGCCACCGACCGGGCCGAGAAGGTAGAGGATTTGCTTCTTCTCTTCCAGGCCCTGTGCGGCATGGCGGAAGTAGGAGACGATCTGGTCGATGCATTCTTCCATTCCGTGGAAGTCTTCAAAGGCCGGATAACGACGAATCACTTTGTTGGAGAAAATTCGTGACAGTCGTGAGTCGTTAGAGGTGTCCAGCAGTTCCGGTTCACCAATGGCCAGCAACAGCCTTTCAGCAGCAGAGGCATACGTGCTTTTGTCTTGCTTGCACAGTTCAAGATATTCCTGAAGCGTGAGCTCTTCCTGGCGTGTGGACTCAAAGCGTTGTTGGAAGTGGCTAAAAATACTCATGACGTCACCTCGCTCGATACGTGGAGTCGGCGATAGATCGGTCAGTTCGAGTGCTGGCATGCAGCAGCATTTCAGCTGCTGTGTACCCCCCAGGACACCATCAAGGTGGCTAAGCCCTTGAAGTTACTACCGATGATCCATTCGCCGGTGTACCGGCTCTCCCCAGATTTGGATGGCCTGAGGTAAAGGATAGTTGGTAATCAGGGAGGTCAAGGCGAGATGCGTGATTTGTTACCCCTGACCGTTGGTCAGGTAGGGCGCCAGCCCAATGATCACGCGGGCTGGGCGCTGATAAAAAAATTATTCGGCAGTGCTCTGGGCCGTTTCGTCCGGATAAGTCGCACGCCATAGCTCGAAGCCGCCATCGAGGCTGTAGACCTCGCTAAAACCCTGGCTTACCAGGTACGCCGCAGCGCTTTGGCTGGAGTTGCCGTGGTAGCAGGCAACAATCAGGGGCGCGTCAAGGTCGGCATTGGTGATGAAATCATGCAGCGAGTGGTTGTCCAGATGCTTCGCCCCGCTGATGTGGCTGGCAGCGAAGGCCTGCGGGTCGCGCACATCAACCACGACGGCGCCTTTTTCGCGCAAGGCCTGGGCCTGTTCGGGCGGGATACGTTTGAATTCGGTCATTGGATATTCCTGTGGCCTGACAGCGGGCGCGGTTAGCAGGCGCCCAAGGGGTGGGAAGGTGAGTCGGTTTGCGGGGCTACGGAGGGGGCCGCAAAGCCTGGTTCGTCACAGTCGCAGCTCAGGCGCTGGCCGGTGTCGACATTGAGCAGGGTCATGGCCCCGCCCCAAACGCAGCCGGTATCGAGCGCGAAGATGCCTGGCTCCTTGCAGTTGCCTTCCAGCGCCGCCCAATGCCCAAAGATGATCTTGAGGCCTTGGGTTTTGCGTTCTTTGTAACTGAACCACGGCGCGTAGCCGGGTGGTGCGCTACCGACACCCTCTTTGCTTTTGAGGTCGAGTTTGCCTTCTCGGGTACAAAAACGCATACGGGTGAAATAGTTGGTAATAACCCGCAAGCGGGTGACGCCAGTGAGGTCATTGTCCCACTTGGCAGGGTCGTTGCCGTACATGCCGTCGAGATAAGGCCCGATGAGGTTGTCATCGCGCAGGGCCTGTTCAACTTCGCTGGCGCATTTGAGGGCTTTTTTCAGTGTCCACTGCGGTGGTATTCCGGCATGCACCAGTGCGATGTTGCGCTCGGCATCATAGTGCAGCAGCGACTGCTGGCGTAACCAGGCCAGTAGTTCATCGCAATCGGGGGCCTGGAGGATTTCGCGCAGCGTGTCGCCTTTTTTAAGGCGTTCGATGTTATGGCCCACGGCCAGCAAGTGCAGGTCATGGTTGCCCAGCACGCACACCAGTGATTCACGCATGCGGTACAAAAAACGCAGGGTTTCCAGCGATTGCGGGCCACGGTTGACCAGGTCACCCACCAGCCAGAGTTTGTCTTTGGCGGGGTCGAACGCGACACGTGCCAGCAGGCGTTCGAGTGGCTGCAGGCAGCCTTGCAGGTCACCAACGGCGTACACCGCCATCAGTGCAGGGCTCCGGGCACCGCAAGGCGGAAGGGCGCAATGGTGGCTTTGAACTCGTGGCCGTCGTCAGCATGCATCAGGTAGCTGCCTTGCATGGTGCCGACCTGGGTGGTGATGACCGAGCCGCTGCTGTAGGAGTGTTCGCTGCCGGGTTCGATCTTGGGCTGTAGCCCTACAACGCCGGCACCACGGACTTCTTCAACATGACCATCGCCGTCGGTAATTACCCAGTGCCGGGACAACAGCTTCGCGGGGACCGAGCCGTTGTTGCGCACCGTGATGGTATACGCAAAGGCGAAGCGCTGATGTTCGGGCTGTGATTGTTCTGGCAGGTAACGCGTGACGACGCTGACGTCGACCAGATAGCGGGGATCGTGCATGCGAGAGGCCTTACGTGAAAGCGAAGACACAGTTCGGGATAAAACTGATGCCTGAGTCTAGGCCAAGTCACGGGTACTAGGCCAGACGTGGTGTCTGACCCAGGTCCCGTTTTTTCTCAGCAATCAGTCGGCAACGGGCGCTACGACAGGTTGTTCGCCGAGTTTGTCGGCCAGGCGCACAAAGGCGGCCAGGTCGAGTTGCTCCGGGCGTTTGCTGCCATCGACGCCGGCGGCTTCGATTTCATCGTTGCTGAGCAAGGCTTTCAGGGTGTTGCGCAAGGTTTTGCGACGCTGGTTGAAGGCTTCGCGAACCACGCGCTCAAGCAGGCGATGGTCTTTGGCAGGGTGGGGCAACACTTCGTGCGGCACCAGGCGGACAATCGCTGAATCAACTTTTGGCGGTGGGTTGAATGCACCGGGACCAACGTTGAACAGGTGTTCGACACGGCAGTGGTACTGAACCATGATCGACAGACGCCCCCAGTCGCCACCGCCAGGCCCGGCGGCCATGCGCTGGACCACTTCTTTTTGCAGCATGAAGTGCATGTCGCGGATCAGGTCTGCGTTTTTCAGAAGGTGAAAAATCAGCGGGGTGGAGATGTTGTACGGCAGGTTACCGACGACGCGCAGGGTGCGGGGGGCCGCGTTGAGGCTTTTGAAGTCGAACTTCAGCGCATCACCTTGGTGCAGGGTGAAGTTGCTCATCCCCGCGAATTGACGGTTGAGGATCGGGATCAGGTCTTTGTCGAGTTCCACGACGTCAAGCTGGCCACCGCTGTTAAGAATGCCTTCGGTCAGGGCGCCCTGGCCCGGGCCGATTTCCAGCAGGCGATCGTCAGCCTTGGCGTGGATGGCGCGCAGGATGCGGTCGATAACGCCAGCATCGTGCAGGAAGTTTTGGCCAAAGCGCTTGCGCGCCTTGTGTTGGTATTGCTCGTTCATATACGGGTCTCGGCCATCTGGTAGGCGGTTTCCAGGGCGACTTGCAGGCTGCCGGTATCGATCTTGCCACTACCTGCCAGATCCAGGGCGGTGCCATGGTCGACAGAGGTACGGATAATCGGTAAACCCAGGGTGATGTTGACTGCGGCACCAAACCCCTTGTACTTCAGTACGGGCAGGCCTTGGTCGTGGTACATCGCCAGCACTGCGTCGCAGTGTTCCAGATATTTGGGGGTAAACAGAGTGTCGGCAGGCAGCGGGCCACGCAGGTCCATGCCCTCGCTGCGCAGAAGCTCCAGGGTTGGTTCGATGATATCGATTTCTTCATGGCCCAAATGACCGCCTTCACCGGCATGGGGGTTGAGCCCGCACACCAGGATTCGCGGTTGGGCGATGCCGAATTTTTGTTGCAGGTCGGCGTGCAGGATGCGGGTAACCCGCATCAGTCGCTCGGGGGTTATTGCGTCGGCGACCTGGCGCAGTGGCAGGTGAGTGGTGACCAGTGCCACGCGCAGTCCGCGTGTGGCAAGCATCATGACCACTTGCCCGGTATGGGTCAGGTCAGCGAGGAATTCGGTATGTCCGGAAAACGGGATGCCTGCTTCGTTGATCACCCCTTTGTGTACCGGGGCGGTGATCATGCCCGCGAAATCGCCATCCAGGCAGCCTTGCGCGGCACGGGTAAGGGTCTGCAGTACGAATGCTGCATTGGCCTTATCCAGTGTGCCGGCGGTGACCGGGGCGTTCAGGGAGGTATCCCACACGTACAAACTGCCCGCCGGTGCCGGTTGTTCAGGCCAGTTGCCCGGCCCGACCGGCAGCAGGCTGACAGCCACACCGAGCTGCGTGGCCCGCTCAAGGAGCAGGTCACGGCTGGTGATGGCAATCAGGGGGTGCGGCTGGCGTTGCGAAGCGAGCAACAGGCACAGGTCTGGACCTATACCTGCCGGTTCGCCGGGTGTCAGTGCAAAACGCTGTGTTTTCACTGCGTGGCCTGATCTGCGCTTTCTGTCGAGTTAGCGCCAGGAAGTTTGATTTCAACATAGGCTTCGTCGCGGATCTGACGCAACCAGGTTTGCAGCTCTTCATCGTACTTGCGGTTACGCAATGCGTTCATTGCCTGCTGCTCGCGGGCCTGGGTGGTGCTGTCAGTGGCGCGACGGCCAAGGACTTCCAGGACATGCCAGCCGTATTGGGTCTTGAACGGCTTGGACAGAACGCCTTGCGGGGTATCGGCCATCGCTTCACGGAACTCGGGTACCAGAGAGTTCGGGTCAACCCAGTTCAGGTCGCCGCCGTTAAGGGCGGAACCCGGGTCTTCCGAGTAGGTTTTGGCCAGGGTAGCGAAGTCTTCGCCCGACGTGATGCGGTCGTAGATTTTGGCTGCCAGCTCTTTGGTCTGCGCTTCGCTGCGAATTTCGCTTGGCTTGATCAGGATATGGCGAACATGAACTTCGTCCACCACCACCGACCCGCCGCCGCGTTTTGCGTTGAGTTTGAGAATGATGAAGCCACCAGGCGTGCGCACCGGAGGTGTAACGTCACCCACAGGCATCTCGCTGAGCATGCGGTCGAAAGGAGGTGGCAGTTGAGCAGCTTTACGCCAGCCCATGTCGCCGCCTTCCAGTGCCGTGTCGCTGCCGGAGCGAGCGATAGCCATTTGCCCGAAGTCCGCGCCTTGCTTGAGCTTGTTGTAGACCTCTTCAGCTTGCTTGGCAGCGTTCTGGATGGCTTCCGAATTCGCGCTTTCAGGCGTTGGAATCAGGATATTGGCCAGATTGAATTCTTCGGACATTTGCATTTTGCCCAGGTCGGATGCCAGGAAGTTCTTCACTTCCTGATCCGTGACCTGAATGCGCTCAGCCACGCGGCGTTGACGCACGCGGCTGATGATCATCTCGCGACGAACCTGCTCGCGGGCATCTTCATAAGACAGACCGTCGTGGGCCAGGGCCTGACGGAACTGCTCGATGGTCATGTTGTTGCGCTGGGCAATGGTGCCAATGGCCTGGTTCAGCTCTTCATCCGTGATACGGATGCCGGAGCGCTCGCCGATCTGCAGTTGCAGGTTTTCGACGATCAGGCGCTCAAGCACCTGCTGATCCAGAACGCTGGCAGGCGGTACGCCCTGACCACGCTTGGCGATGGTTTGCTGAACTTCGTGGACACGCTGGTCCAGTTGGCTCTGCATGATCACGTCGTTGTCGACGATGGCCACCACTTTATCCAGGGGCTGTACCGCAGCGCTTGCTGCAGTCCCCAGGAACAACGCGCCCAGCATTAGCGGGCGCAGACACTCAGAAAGCTTGATCTTCACGTTCACGATAACCTTGGATGCCTTTGTCGAGGAAGCTCTCTACTTTGGTGCCAACAACGCCACCGAGACCTTTCAGCACAACTTGGAGGAAGAGACCATGGTCGCCCTTCTCGTTTTGAGGGGCTTCTTGGGTGTACTCGTCGTTGGATACCCAATAACGGCTGATCAGACGAAGCTTCCAGCAGCAGTTGTCGTACTCAAAGCCACCGAAGGCTTCCAGGGTACGGTTGCGGTTGTAGTCGTACTGCCAGCGGCTGATGGCGTTCCACTGCGGCACGATCGGCCAGATAACCGAGAAGTCGTGCTGCTGGATCTTGTAGTAATCCTTGATGTAGCCCGGCTGCCCTGGAGACAGGTAATCGCCGCCGCCCACGGTCCACTTGCCGGTGTACTGGTCGTAGCGTACCTGGTCGTTGCGATAGCGATACCCGACGTTGACCACCTTGTTCGGGTTGTCTTCAGGCTGGTAGTGCATCATCGCACTGCCTGAACGCGGGCTGCGGGTTTCCGGGTCCCAGTTGTAGTCAGCCGTTGCGCGCCAGTCGCGATTGAAGCGATAGGCGTATTCCAGTGCATAGGGCGATACGTTGGAGGTCGCGTCCTTACGGTCTGCGTCAATACCAGGCAACTGAACCTTGCGGTCCTTGAAGTAGTAAGCCTGGCCCACGCTGATACGTTGACGTTCAAAGCCGTTGTCTTCGATCAGGCGGCTGGTCAGGCCCAGCGACAGCTTGTTCTCGTCGCCGACGCGGTCAGTACCGGTAAAGCGGTTGTCACGCCACAGCGAGGAGTAGCTGAAAGTGCTCTCGCTGGTGTCGAAAATCGGGATGTCATCCTGATTGCGCTCGGGCACGTAGAGGTAGAACGCGCGCGGTTCGAGGGTCTGGCGGTAGTCGGTGCCGAACCAGTTGGTGTTGCGGTCGAAATACAGGCCGCTGTCGACGCTGGCGATTGGGACGCTGCGGCTAACCGAACTGTTGAATTTATCGCCGGCAGCAAGTTCCCCTTTACCCTTGCCATCCAGATCCAGATCGTACTGGGTGTACATGTACTTGAGGGATGGCGTCAGGAAGCCGTAGCTCCAGTTCAGCGGCAGGCTGACACTCGGTGCCAGGTTCATGCGTGTGCCGTTGGCGCGGGCAAGGCCTTGAACATTGGTATCCAGTCGCTTGGATGGCAGGCCGTCTTGATCGTAGAAAAGCCCGTTTTCCAGATCGCGATCGAATCGAACCAGCTCGGTGTTGTAGGCGAAGTTCAGACCTTCCGGGTGCTGTGGCAGCACACCATTGAGTGTGAGTTGCGGCAACTTATCGTAAGGCGTGATCTGGGTAACGGTAGCCAGTTGATAGGCCTGCACATTCAGCCTTGCAGTGTAGTTGTCGCCACGGTAGCTGACTGCGCCTTGCTGGTTCAGAAAGTCACGGCTTTCAACGCCGATCTGATCACTCTCCAGATCCTGGAAGTAATACGGGTCGCTGATTTTGGTGTAGTCGACTTCGGTCAGTACACGGGAATCCAGACCGCCCTTGTGCTGCCAGTTGAGCATGTAGCGCTTGTCGGTGTAGTCGGTCTGGCGCTTGCGATCGTCGTTGTCGTCGTTGAGGTATGCGGCACCGAACTGACCCTCGCTGGACTCGGTCAGGTAGCGGAACTCGCCTTCCATCAACAGGCCGCGCTTGGTCATGTAGCGCGGATACAACGTGGCATCGTAGTTGGGTGCCAGGTTGAAGTAGTACGGGGTCACGAGCATGAAGCCGGTGTCGGTGCTGCTGCTGAAAGACGGCGGCAGGAAACCGGACTGACGGCGATCGTCGATCGGGAAGTAGATGTACGGGGTATAGAAGATCGGGATGTCTTTAACCCGCAGCGTCACGTTGGTAGCTGTACCGAAACCGGTAGCCGGGTTCAACGTGATGTTGTTGCCCTTGAGTTGCCAGGCGTTGCTGTTCGGTTCGCACGTGGTGTAGGTACCATCCTTGAGGCGGATGATCGCGTCTTCGGCACGTTTGGCGTACAGCGCACTGCCGCGAATACGCGACTTGTGCAGAACATATTCAGCGTTGTCGACCTTGGCGGCACCGGTGTCCAGCTGAACATCGGCGTGGTCGCCGACAATCAATGCACCGTTGTCACGCAGGCGAACCTTGCCATTGAGTTCGCCACGGCTTTCAGCCTGGTACAGGCTGGCTTCGTCGGCTTCGATCTGCATGCTGCCCTGACGCAAAACAACGTCACCGGCCAAGGTCGCGAGCTGCTCTTCCTGCTGGTAGCGGGAGGCCTTGGCGCTGACGAAGGTCGGGGCGTCGCTTTTGCTGGTCGGGTCGCTCATGCCCGGACGGATGGGCTCTACGTATGAACCGGCGCAATACGGGCCGGTTTCGGCCAGTTGGGCTGCGGTCAGCTTGTCACGTGGCACCCAGTCGAGGTGGCTGTAGTCGTCACTGCGCGCCTTGAGCCCACGGCCTTTGGCTTCAGTTACCAGCGGTGTGCGCTCGGCCTGCTCGCCCGTCTCGACGTTGGCGGCTACCGAGGCGTCACCGTGCGACGGACGCGGCGGCAGTTGCGCGGCGTTCGTTTTTGGCGCGCAATCCCAGCCACCCGTAGCCGACACGGAACAGTCATACTGCTCCTCAGCGAAAGCGAACGGCGTGGCTAGAGGTTGCATGGCCAGCAAACTGCCGGTTACCAGCAACGGAAATTTTTTACGAAACGCGGGGGATTTCAATGCCATCTTATTAGTCCGGGCTTCCTGCGTGCCATCAGCCCGCGGTGGGGGACCGCACGCCTATCGATGGTCTGGAAAAGATTCTGGATAATAAAGCATGACCCGCTTGACGGCTAGCGCCGTCGGAGACCCTTGTAATGCCTGACCAAGATGTACGCTTGCAACACCTGAAAGTTTGGCTCGATGAACAGTTGGCAACCTTGTTCGCGGATGAGGGTTGGGGGGCCGTACCCCCAGCCACGCTGACTGCTGCCAGTAGCGATGCGAGTTTCAGACGCTACTTTCGCTGGGAGGGCGAGGGGCGCAGCTTTGTCGTCATGGACGCGCCGCCACCCCAGGAAAACTGCAAACCTTTCGTCGATATTGCTGATTTGTTGCGGACCTGCCAGATAAACGTGCCGAAAATTTACGCTCAGGACCTCGCTCGCGGCTTTCTTTTGCTCAACGATCTGGGCAATAAAACCTTTCTCGACGTGATCAACAGCACCAACGCCGATGAATTGTTCAAGGATGCCATCGAAGCCTTGCTGGCCTTCCAGCAACTGCCAATGGTTGAGCCCTTGCCCTGCTATGACGTGGCATTGCTGACCCGCGAACTTGAGCTGTTCCCCGAGTGGTACGTGCGTGCCCATCTGGGCCACGAGTTCGATGAACAGCAACTGGCGGCCTGGAAGCGGGTCAGCGGGCTGTTGATCGACAGCGCGCTGGCGCAACCCCAGGTGCTGGTACACCGCGACTTTATGCCGCGCAACCTGATGCTCAGCATCCCCAACCCTGGCGTGCTGGATTTCCAGGACGCGGTGTATGGCCCGGTGACCTACGACATCACGTGCCTGTTCAAGGACGCCTTTTTGAGCTGGCCCGAAGAGCGTGTGCGCGCCTGGCTTCAGGATTACTGGAATCTGGCGTTGCCGTTGGGCATCCCGGTGCAGTCGAGCTTTGACGAGTTCCTGCGTGCCAGCGACCTGATGGGCGTGCAGCGACATTTGAAAGTGATCGGCATTTTTGCCCGTATTTGCCATCGCGATGGCAAGCCGCGCTATTTGGCCGATGTGCCGCGATTCTTCTCTTATATAGAAGCTGTGTTGGCGCGACGCCCTGAGTTGGCTGAACTGGGCGAACTGTTTGCCAGTCTTGGCCTGGTCAGCGAGGCTGATCTATGAAAGCGATGATTCTGGCGGCAGGCAAGGGTGAGCGCTTGCGGCCATTGACCCTTCACACGCCCAAGCCATTGATTCGTGCCGGCGGCGTGCCGTTGATCGAGTACCACTTGCGGGCACTGGCGACGGCAGGCTTTACCGAGATCGTGATCAATCACGCCTGGCTGGGCCAGCAGATTGAAGACCACTTGGGCGACGGCTCGCGATTTGGCGTCAGTATTCAGTATTCCGCTGAAGGTGAGCCGCTTGAAACCGGTGGCGGGATTTTCAAGGCGTTGGCGCTGCTGGGTGACAGCCCGTTTGTGGTGGTAAACGGTGATATCTGGACCGACTACGACTTTGCCGGTTTGCGCCAACCGCTAACAGGGTTGGCTCATCTGGTGCTGGTAGATAATCCGGCGCACCACACCACAGGGGATTTCTGCCTGAGCGGTGCCCGGGTTCAAGATGGCGCACCGGGTGCGGATACGCTGACCTACAGCGGTATCGCAGTGTTGGCCCCTGAACTGTTCCACGGTTGTACGGGGGGCGCGTTCAAGTTGGCACCGCTGTTGCGAAAGGCCATGGCCGCCGGGCAAGTCACAGGTGAACGTTTGCAGGGGCATTGGGTGGATGTGGGTACCCATGAGCGCTTGGCCGAGGTCGAGTCGCTGATCAAGGGCGCCTGCTGACATGTTGTGGCCAGGGACTCTGATTGGAGCCGGAGCGGGCTTTTTCATCGCCAGTATTCCGGGGGCCATGCTCGGTGCTTTATTAGGGCAGGCGCTGGATCGGCGCTTGCAGCTGCACAGTTGGGGGCACCTGCTTGAACGCCTGGGCGCCCGCCCGGTCCTGCGCAACGATGAGCTGTTGTTTGTCTTGCTCGGCCGGCTGGCAAAAAGCGGCGGGCAGGTGGTGGACAAACATATCGAGCAGGCGCGGCATGAGATGCGCCAGCTTGATATGGAGCCTGCGGCACAGAAGCGTGCCATTGCAGCGTTCAATCGTGGCAAGGCCGGGACTGATTCGTTGCGCGGCTACCTGCAGCGCCTCAAGGCCCAGCCCCACGCAGCAGAAGGCGTATTGTGCGCCTGCTGGCGCATGATCCATGCGGACGGCCGTGTCGCCCCCCAGGAGCGTGAGTTGATTGTGCTTTGGGGGCGATGGCTGGGCTGGAGCGCGCAACAGGTTCTGGCGCTGGGGGGCGAAAAGGAAGCCCATAGACAACCCGTGGCGACCCGTGGCGGTACTTATCAGCAATCGCTGACCCTGCTCGGGGTTGTGGCAAGCAGCGACCCGGCGCAGATCAAGCGCGCCTATCGCCGTTTACTCAGCCGTCATCACCCGGACAAGGTTGCCGGTACTGGCGCCAGTGCATCACAGGTACGTGAGGCCACTGAAAAAACCCGCGAGTTGCATCAAGCCTATGCCTTGATTCGCGAGCGACACGGTTTTTAGTGCCGCTTACTTATCTGCAGGCAGCGGGCTGAGCCAGCCCCGCACCCGACGGAATAACTGTTCCTGCTCAGCGTCCCGATTCCCCGGGATGCCGAGCAATCCGACCTGTTTGAAATTAGCCCCGTTCGCCCGTTTGCTGGCCTGCAGCCGCTGCAACGCGGCCTCGCGGGCGGATGCCTGGTCTTTATAGAAAACATCCAGCAGCGCCACGTTTAGACCGGGAGTCAACTGGCTCAAGTCGGGCTGTGCCTGAACGGGCTTGCGGGCGGCCACGATGATCAGCTTGTTAACCTGGGCCGGGTGCTTTGCGCTGATATAGCGCGATGCCCAGTAGGCCCCCGAGCCGTGGCCCAGCAACACAATGCTGCGCATATTTTGTTGCTGGGCAAAGGCGATGGCAGCGTCGATGCGTTCGAAGATGCGCTCTGCGTCGACAGTGTTCAATTGATCAAACGTTGGAGTGGCCGCAGGCTCCGGACTCTCGGTGCCTGCACTGGCCGCCTGCTCGATGGGTTTGGCTGTGGTGCTGGCTGCTTTGCTGCTGTCTGTCGCTAATGCCGTAGGAGGCTTCTCCGGTTCGACTTCCCGCGCCAGGCTGGCTTCGCTTTGCATGTCCGGCAAGCTCAGGCTCAGACTGGCCCAGTTGGCGTCCGGCAACTTGCGGCGCAAAGGGCCAACGGTCTGCGGCCAGTCAGCGGTTTCACCGGCCCCGGGGATGATAATCACCGCACCACTGGGGGCGCTGCTGTTGGCGGGTTTCCAGAGGGCGAGAAAATTGCCGTTCGGCGTTTGCAACTGTTGTTGCTCATGTTGCGGGGTTTGTCGCTCAAGCGCCGTCGCGTCTTCCTGGCTGCGTTCGGGCAGCGAGTCACGCACTGCGGGCGTGGCGGGGGCCTCGCTCTCGGCTGCAAGTACTGGCAGGGCAAGCGGCAACATCAGCGACAGGCACAACGCCGGCAGTGCCAGACGATAAGAAAGCATCAGTTATTCCAGGCCAGAAGTAGTCCCGGCAGCGTAATGGGTTGATCAGTATTTGTCAGGGTGTGAGCGTTTAGATGAGACGTTTTTGCTATCCGTGGATTATCGGCTGGTTATGGCTGCCCTTGATGGGGCATGCGGCGCCGGTGCCGCATGCCCGGTTCGATCAACGCTTGCAGCAATTGTCGAGCGGATGAAATGGCTGGTGCAGGCTCTCAACGTTGAATGGGTGTGGCGTAGCTATTCGGATCTGGCGCTGGGAGAAGTTGCGCACGGCTCAGCCCTAGACCCAGCAGGCATCCCATAAGGGGTAGTCACCGATCCGTGTGGTCAGTTGGGCGCGGATCGGGCTTTTGATGAGGTAGCGGGCGGCGGCTTTCAAGTCGTCCTCTTTACGTAATACCCGGTCGTGATAACCCTTTTGCCATAGACGGGTTCTGGATTGGGCAGCCTCGTTGACGGCCACACTGCTGCGCGACTTGATGCGGCACATCAGCTCACCCAGGGTTTTGCTGTGCAATTCGACCAGCCAATGACAATGATCAGGCATGACTACCCAGGCGATGGAGTTGACGATGCCCTCGTCATGGGCGTGCCGGAGTTGGTTGACCACGAGGCGTCCCAGATGAAAATCGCGAAAAATCGGGCGTCTTTGCTCAGTAACTGTGGTGAGCAGGTAGATGCGGCCGGATTCGGAGTGGCGGCCCTTTAATAGTTGATTACCGTTATGGATGCGCGGCATTCCTTTGCCCTCGTTGTTATGGATGTCTGTTCAAAACTAGGCGTCAAACTTTGATGTGGCTGATGTGTTTATTCGCAAGATATTGCAGGAAGGTCCTTCGGCCTTTATCGCTGCCGAAGGTTACGATCGGTCGCGAAGCGGCCGCAAATCCTGAGTCCCGACTTTGCCTGACACAACGCGGTGTGGGGTTTGTTATGCGCCAGTCAATCATCGCTACTACGGTGTGCGCGTCACGGTGGGCGGTATACAATGCGCGCCACCGTGTTTAGCCCACTAAAAGGTGCGTCATGCAGCCCTTCGCTATTGCCCCATCGATTCTATCCGCCGATTTCGCCCGCCTTGGCGAAGAAGTGGACAACGTACTCGCCGCGGGTGCTGACATCGTTCACTTCGATGTCATGGACAATCATTACGTACCCAACCTGACCATCGGCCCGATGGTCTGCGCTGCCTTGCGCAAGTACGGCATCACCGCTCCCATCGATGCGCATCTGATGGTCAGCCCGGTTGACCGGATCATCGGCGACTTCATCGAAGCCGGCGCGACCTACATCACGTTCCACCCCGAAGCGACCCAGCACATCGACCGCTCCCTGCAACTGATCCGTGAAGGCGGTTGCAAGGCAGGTCTGGTGTTCAACCCGGCGACCCCGCTGGATGTGCTCAAGTACGTGATGGACAAGGTCGACATGATCTTGCTGATGAGCGTCAACCCGGGTTTTGGCGGGCAAAAATTCATCCCGGGCACGCTGGACAAACTGCGTGAAGCCCGTGCGCTGATCGATGCTTCCGGTCGCGAGATTCGCCTCGAAATCGACGGCGGCGTAAACGTCGGCAACATCCGTGAAATCGCGGAAGCCGGAGCCGACACCTTTGTCGCCGGTTCCGCGATTTTCAACACGCCGAACTATGAAGAAGTCATCCAGAAAATGCGTGCCGAGCTTGCGTTGGCCCGTCCATGAGCCGTTTTGAGCAGCTACTCCAGGGGCAGCTGCCAAAACTGGTGATGTTCGATCTGGATGGCACCCTGATTGACTCAGTACCGGATCTGGCAGTCGCCGTGGAAACCATGCTGCTCAAGTTGGGTCGTCCCCCCGCCGGAATTGAAAACGTGCGGCTGTGGATCGGCAACGGCGCACCCATGCTGGTGCGTCGTGCCCTGGCCGGTAACATGGATGGCAGCGGTGTCGACGATGCCGAAGCCGGGCAGGCGCTGGAGATTTTCATGGAGGCATACGACGGCGGCCATGAACACACCAAGGTCTACCCGGGCGTGCGTGAAAGCCTCAAGTGGCTGCAAAAGCAGGGCGTTGAAATGGCCCTGATCACCAACAAACCGGAGCGCTTCGTGGCGCCTTTGCTGGATGAGTTGAAGCTGGGGCGGTTTTTTCGCTGGATTGTCGGTGGCGACACCATGCCACAGAAAAAGCCAGACCCGGCGGCACTGTTGTTTGTGATGAAAATGGCCGGTGTAACGCCCGCCCAGTCGATGTTTGTCGGCGATTCGCGCAATGACGTGCTGGCCGCCAAAGCCGCCGGTGTGCGCTGCGTAGCCCTGAGCTATGGCTACAACCACGGTCGGCCGATTGAAGAGGAATCACCGGATATGGTGATTGGCAACCTGCAAGAACTGATAGCCGGTTGCTTAGATTCTGCGCCTGAGATAACGTTGGGCAATTCTGTTTCCCCCTCTCGAAGAGACTCTATCGTGGTGGTCACTCGCAAACTCTGGATGAAAGTTATCAAGGCCCTGGCCCGTTGGCGTTGGCGCGCCTGACTTGAATCTGGCCGCATAGCCGGCACGTTTGCATACCTGACCGTTTTACCCTCAGACCACGAGGCACCTCATGACCCGCGAAGAATTCCTGCGTTTGGCCGCTGCCGGCTACAACCGTATCCCCCTTGCACGTGAAACCCTTGCCGACTTCGACACGCCGCTGTCGATCTACCTGAAACTGGCTGATCAGCCCAACTCCTATTTGCTGGAGTCGGTGCAGGGCGGTGAAAAGTGGGGGCGTTATTCGATCATTGGTTTGCCATGCCGCACGGTTTTGCGTGTGCATGATCACCAGATCAGCGTGACCCATGATGGTGTCGAGATCGAGTCCTGCGAAGCTGAAGATCCACTGACCTTCGTTGAAGAATTCAAGGCGCGTTATAACGTGCCGACCATTGCCGGTTTGCCGCGTTTCAACGGTGGCCTGGTGGGCTATTTTGGTTATGACTGCGTGCGCTATGTGGAAAAGCGTCTGGGCAAGTGCCCTAACCCTGATCCGCTGGGCGTGCCGGACATTTTGCTGATGGTTTCGGACGCTGTCGTGGTGTTCGATAACCTGGCCGGCAAGATGCACGCCATCGTGCTGGTTGACCCGTCTCAACCTGACGCCTACGAAGAAGGTCAGGCCCGGCTTGAGACACTGCTCGAGCAGCTGCGTCAGCCGATCACCCCGCGTCGCGGTCTGGACTTCACTGCACAGCAAGCGGCCGATCCGGTGTTCCGTTCCAGCTTCACCCAGAACGACTACGAAAAAGCCGTCGACACGATCAAGGACTACATCCTTGCAGGCGATTGCATGCAGGTGGTGCCGTCGCAGCGCATGTCCATCGACTTCAAGGCCGCACCGATCGATTTGTATCGTGCGCTTCGTTGTTTCAACCCGACGCCTTACATGTACTTCTTCAACTTTGGTGACTTCCACGTAGTGGGTAGCTCGCCGGAAGTACTGGTGCGGGTCGAAGACAACCTGATCACCGTGCGCCCGATTGCGGGCACTCGCCCCCGTGGCGCAACCGAAGAGGCCGATCTGGCCCTCGAAGAAGACCTGCTCAGTGATGACAAGGAAATCGCCGAACACTTGATGCTGATCGACCTGGGACGTAACGACACGGGCCGTGTCTCTGAAATCGGCTCGGTCAAACTTACCGAGAAGATGGTGATCGAGCGTTACTCCAACGTGATGCACATTGTGTCCAACGTGACTGGCCAACTGAAAAGCGGGTTGACGGCCATGGATGCACTGCGGGCGATTCTGCCGGCGGGTACGTTGTCCGGTGCACCGAAAATCCGTGCCATGGAAATCATCGACGAGCTGGAACCGGTCAAGCGTGGTGTGTATGGCGGCGCGGTCGGTTACTTCGCCTGGAACGGCAATATGGATACCGCCATTGCTATCCGCACTGCGGTGATCAAGAACGGCGAATTGCATGTACAGGCTGGCGGCGGCATTGTCGCTGACTCGGTTCCCGCCCTGGAATGGGAAGAGACGCTGAACAAGCGTCGCGCAATGTTCCGTGCCGTGGCCCTGGCCGAGCAAACCCCTCGGGATTGAACCTGGTGGCATACATTGTGGGAGCGAGCCTGCTCGCGAACGGCCTTCGCGAGCAGGCTCGCTCCTACAAGCACTGCGGTGTTTTTAGAAGTTCAGGCTGAGCCCGATATTGGCTCCCTGTTGAATTACGCCATCACTCTTCCTCACGTTATAAGCCGCCTGCAGCGCAAGGTCGGCGGTCAGCATGTGGCTGGCCCCCAGGCTGATGCGGTCGAGGTTGCTTTGTGGTGTATAGCCTTCGAGCTTGAAGCTGTTGTTGGGCAGGCTGTTAAGCGCGATGCTCAGGCGCTGGGTGGCATCCTGGAACTCATGCTCATGGGCTGCTTCTGCAAACAGCCGGGTCTGCGGGGTGAACTGGTAGCTGGCGAGCAAGCCCGCGCCAAGGCGATTTGAAACGAGTGTCTGCACTTCATAATTCAATGCGGTCGAGCGCCGCCCTTTCTCTTCATAGCGATTAACCTCTACTCGTGAATAGTCGGCGCTGATAAAGGGCGACAGGTGCCACGTGGCTGAGGCCTGTGCGATGTCATAACCCAGGCGCGTGCTCAATGCCCGCAGGTGGCCGTCGGTTTGCCCTTTTTCCACCCTTTCGCTGGCGCCAAGGGCGAACTTTCGGTTGAGGTCGTCGTAATCCAGCCTGCCCAAGGTCAGCGCGGCATCAGCCCACCAGTGATTGTGTTGGTATTGCGCAAACGCGCTGCCCAGATAGCTATTGAGTTTGTAGTCCGATTCGTTGGCACCCGTTTCCAGACGTTGCCGATAGAACCCGGCCGCAACGCCCAGCCGCCAGCGTTCATCCAGTCGAAAGCTGGTGCCGATATTGACGTTGTAGCCTCTGCCATCAGCGCTTACAGAGGTGTTCTGCTCGTCAATATTCAAGCGTTGCCCACCCCCTGCGACGAACGCTCGCCATTGCCCTGCGGCTTGCCATTGACGGTTGTCGCTGCCCCACTGATTGCGCAGTTGGTCTTGATGAGCGTTCAGCGTGCCTTGGGCCATCACCGGTAACAGCGTCACCTCCCACGGGGCGGCCAGCAATGAGTGGGCATAGTCGGCGATTAACCGTTGCCCCGTTTCGGTGGGGTGGACCGAGTCGTTGAACAACAGCCTGGAGGGATCGGGCGTCGGGCTATTGATGCCGTACTGCGGGTTTTCCGTGCATTCGTCACCGCTGAAGCAGGTGCCGACAAGATCGTGCCCGGTGGCCAGGCCAAAACGAGCGGGATTGGCGACAGCTTCACGAAACAAGAGCGGGATGTTGAGGGGAATTACCTCGGCGTCTATCTGGCTGAGTTGATGGGCCAGTTCGGTGTTGAACACGGCACTGAGGTAGCTGCTGCCAGCCTGGGCAGGTGTGCCGTAAATGGCCGGGGTCAGGCCCAGGTCGGGCAACATCCAGACCATGATGTAGCGCGCCCCGGCCTGTTGCAGGGCGAAGGCACTGTCTGCCAGATTCTGTGCAGCTTTAGCTGCCTCGGCGGGACTTCTTACTCTCTCATCAAGGAAGTCGTTACCGCCGCCCGAGATGAAGTACAACGCCTTGGGGTCTGCCTTGAAACCGTTTTCCACAAGATAGCCGCGTCGGCTGCGCAATACTGAACCTGCCCCGAACCAGCCTTTGGGTACGCTTACTTTTGACACTTTGGTAACGGATTTGAATATCTGGTCGGTCCGGTAGCCGCCCACTGCCCAGTTGTTGCCATCGGTGTCGCTGGTCATCGACGTGGACGGCGCAAGATCGCGGGGCGCGATGCCCAGCTTTGCTCCCAACAGCATCGGTGCAACAGGTGCATAGGCTTCACCCTTGAACTCCTTGTATGTAGGCCCGGTACGGTTGGTGAAGCGTGTGCTGTCGCCGACCGCGCCACTCAAGTCGATGTACTGCCCCGAGTCACTCAAACTGTCGCCGAATACGATCATCGTGGAGTAGGGAGCTGGGGCCGCTATGGCGCGTTCGCTAACGAAGGACAAAATGCATCCCGCCAGGGGGATGAGTAGTGAAAGTCTGCGCATGGGAGGGTCTTTTTTATTGTTGGGAGCGCGGACATTATCAAAACAATTCGTATTAAATGTTTCGTGATAAATAAAGACACAAAGTATTGTCAGTATGTTTTACCCCGTATTTGCTGCCCCGTGTTGCGCCTTCTGCGAGGCTACGTTACTGTGCCGGGACGTAGAAATGAGACCCTTCCTGTGTTGATCATCAGCAAACTCTTTATGCGAGTTGTTAAGGCCCACGGCCGTTGGCGTTGGCGCGCCTAATATTTCTCTGCCGGCCACGCCGGACCTGCCCCCTGCGTTTTCTTGAATGGCTTCCCCTCGGTTGGTGTGCTCAAACCAGCAACTGAAACTGCGGGTATAGAGTTCTGAAAACAGTTTTGAATGTCAGTGAATTCAGAGGTTTAGCAACATGCTGCTGATGATCGATAATTACGACTCTTTTACTTACAACGTTGTGCAATACCTCGGCGAGCTGGGTGCCGAAGTCAAGGTCGTGCGCAATGACGAACTGACCGTGGCCGAGATCGAAGCGCTCAAGCCAGAGCGCATTGTGGTCTCCCCCGGCCCATGCACGCCGAACGAGGCGGGCATCTCCCTCGAAGTCATCAAACACTTTGCCGGCAAGCTGCCGATCCTGGGCGTGTGCCTGGGCCATCAATCCATCGGCCAGGCTTTCGGCGGTGATGTGGTCCGCGCCCGGCAAGTGATGCACGGCAAGACCAGCCCGGTTTATCACCTCGATACAGGGGTATTTCAGGGCCTGAACAATCCGCTGACCGTGACCCGCTACCACTCGCTGGTGGTCAAGCGTGAAACCCTGCCGGACTGTCTGGAACTGACCGCCTGGACTCAGCTTGAAGATGGTTCGGTGGACGAGATCATGGGCCTGCGCCACAAGACGCTAAACATCGAAGGGGTGCAGTTTCACCCTGAATCGATCCTGACCGAACAAGGTCATGAATTGTTTGCCAACTTTCTTAAACAAACCGGCGGCACGCGCTAAGGACTTCAAATGGATATCAAGACAGCCCTGAACCGTATCGTCGGCCACCTCGACCTGACCACCGATGAAATGCGCGATGTCATGCGCGACATCATGACCGGTCAATGCACCGAGGCGCAGATTGGCGCGTTCATGATGGGCATGCGCATGAAGAGCGAAAGCATCGACGAGATCGTGGGTGCCGTCACTGTCATGCGCGAGCTGGCTGACAAGGTTGAACTCAAGACCCTCGATGGGGTGGTCGACATTGTTGGTACCGGTGGCGATGGCGCGAATATTTTCAACGTGTCGACGGCTTCGGCCCTGGTGATTGCTGCCGCCGGCTGCACCGTGGCCAAGCATGGCAACCGTGCCGTCTCGGGCAAAAGCGGCAGTGCCGACTTGCTGGAAGCGGCCGGCGTATATCTGAACCTGACGCCGGTTCAAGTCGCCCGCTGCATCGACAGCGTGGGCATCGGTTTTATGTTTGCCCAGTGCCATCACGGCGCAATGAAACACGCGGCTATCCCGCGTCGGGACCTTGGCCTGAGAACCTTGTTCAACATGCTTGGCCCGCTTACGAATCCGGCTGGTGTGTTGCATCAAGTGGTCGGCGTGTTCAACCAGGCACTGTGCCGGCCATTGGCTGAAGTGTTGCAGCGTCTGGGCAGCAAGCACGTACTGGTGGTGCATTCGCAAGACGGGCTGGATGAGTTCAGCCTGGCCGCGCCTACCTATGTTGCAGAGCTGAAGAACGGTGAGATCTCCGAGTATTGGGTTCAGCCTGAAGACCTGGGGATCAAGAGCCAAAGCCTGTTTGGCCTGGTGGTCGATAGCCCGGAACAGTCGCTGGAACTTATCCGCGATGCACTGGGGCGTCGTAAAACTGAAGCGGGACAGAAAGCCGCTGAAATGATTGTGCTCAATGCGGGTGCTGCACTGTACGCCGCAGACCTTGCCTACACACTCAAAGAAGGTGTGGAATTGGCCCACGACGCGCTGCACACCGGGTTGGCCCGGGAAAAGCTCGAAGAGCTGGGCGCATTTACCGCGATTTTCAAGCAGGAGAATGAAGCATGAGTGTGCCAACCGTTCTGGAAAATATTCTGGCACGCAAGGTTCAAGAGGTTGCCGAGCGAAGCGCGCGCGTGAGCCTGGCTGAACTTGAACGTATGGCGGCTCAGGCCGATCCTGTCCGCGGCTTTGCCAGCGCCTTGCTGGCGCAGGCCAAGAAAAAACAGCCTGCGGTAATTGCGGAAATCAAAAAGGCTTCGCCGAGCAAAGGTGTGATTCGCGAGCACTTCGTCCCTGCCGAAATAGCCAAAAGCTACCAGTCGGGCGGTGCTACGTGCTTGTCCGTGCTGACCGATATCGATTACTTCCAGGGCGCCGACGCGTACCTGCAACAGGCCCGTGCGGCCTGTACCTTGCCGGTGATCCGCAAGGACTTCATGATCGATCCGTATCAAATCGTTGAAGCCCGGGCGTTGGGTGCCGACTGCGTGCTGCTGATCGTATCCGCTCTGGACGACGTTAAAATGGCCGAGCTGGCTGCCGTTGCCAAAAGCGTCGGGCTGGATGTGCTGGTAGAGGTGCATGATGGCGATGAGCTTGAGCGCGCACTGAAAACCCTCGACACGCCGCTGGTGGGCATTAACAACCGCAACCTGCATACCTTTGAAGTCAGCCTGGAAACCACACTGGATTTGTTGCCACGTGTGCCGCGTGACCGTCTGGTGATCACCGAGAGCGGAATTCTTAACCGTGCCGATGTCGAACTGATGGAAATCAGCGAGGTCTATTCGTTCCTGGTTGGCGAGGCCTTCATGCGTGCCGAGAACCCGGGTAATGAACTGCAGCGCTTGTTCTTCCCGGAGCGGGCTTTACAGGTAACCGGTTCGACGCTGGACTGACTCGCAAAACTACCGGTGGGAGCGAGCAGGCTCGCTCCCACAGTCATTGTTGTTCTGCGCTCGAAAGGATTCGCATGCCTCTGATCAAACACCTCACCGTCGAAGCGGGTCTTAAGGCCGAGCAGGATTTGCTGGCCTCGGTTTGCGCCGGGGAAATAGAGGCGGGAGTGTTGTTCTGGCAACCCACGGATCGGGCCTTGGTCATGCCGCGGCGCTTGAGCCGTTTACCGGGCTTTGATCAGGCCAGCGTCGAGCTGGCAGCCAGCGGCTGGCCCATCCTGTTGCGTGAGACGGGCGGCGAGCCGGTTCCTCAGTCGGCCTCGACGATCAACATCGCCCTGGTCTACGCACCTTTGCGCAGTGAAGGCGATCACGGCCGAATCGAAGCCGCGTACCGGCGCTTGTGCGAACCCGTTTGTGATTTGCTGACCCAGTTGGGTGGGGCTGCATCGTTGGGGGAGGTTGAAGGCGCCTTTTGTGATGGCCGTTTCAACGTCAATCTAAACGCACGAAAACTGGTAGGCACCGCTCAGCGCTGGCGCCAGAGCCAAGGTGGGCAGCGCCCTGTCGGCTTGGTACACGGTGCGTTACTGGTAGAAGACGAGCGTGAGTCGATGGTGGCCGCGGTTAACCGCTTCAATCAGTTGTGTGAACTGGAGCAGCGCTGCCGGGCCGACAGCCATATAGCGTTGCATGAAGTGTTTGCGGCGCCCGACTTCTTTGAGCGCTTGAGTGCCAGTTATCAACAGATCCTGGCGCCCCTGCTAAAGCCTTAACGTGTTCCGAATACCACCATGGTCTTGCCTTTGACGCTCACCAGGTTCTGTTCTTCCAGCCCCTTGAGCACGCGTCCTACCATCTCCCGCGAACAGCCAACGATCCTGCCAATTTCCTGACGGGTAATTTTTATTTGCATGCCATCCGGATGAGTCATGGCATCGGGTTGCTTGCAGAGCTCCAGCAGGCAACGAGCGACCCTTCCCGTGACATCAAAGAACGCCAGATCACCGACCTTGCGCGTAGTGTTACGCAGGCGCTGTGCTATTTGGCCACTAAGCGCGTAAAGAATTTCTGGCTCTTGCTGAGTATATTCTCTGAATTTTTGATAGTTGATCTCTGCAACTTCGCACTCGGTCTTGGCCCTAACCCATGCACTGCGTGTCTGCTCATGCCCTGCTTGTTCAAACAGGCCCAGCTCGCCAATAAAGTCACCAGAGTTGAGATAAGCGATGATCATTTCGCGACCTTCCTCGTCCTCAATCAAAACTGTTACTGAGCCTTTGATAATGAAGAACAGGGTGTGCGAGGACTCCCCGGCGCAGATGATATTGCTCTTGGACGGGTAGCGTTTGCGTTGGCAATGAGTCAAAAATTTGTCGAGGTTCTTGATCTTTGGTATGGGAGTAAGGGCAACCATGGTTGTATCCCGAAAAGCTTGCACAGTAAGGGTTGGATCTATTTTTATATAGAGCGTTTGCTGGCAGGCGCCAGCGATTTGGCGCCAGCTTACCAGACAGGTTCTACGGGGTTTGTAGAATTTTCTGAGTGTGTTGTTAGAGAAACGCTTCAGTGTAGCGAGTTATCGATTTCGGGCCCTGTGCTAAGCTGGCGCCCCTTTTAAAACAGTGGAGTCTGGGCGATGAAGGCACGCATTCAATGGGCTGGCGAAGCCATGTTTTTGGGCGAATCAGGCAGTGGTCACGTTGTTGTGATGGACGGTCCGCCTGAAAGCGGCGGTCGCAATCTGGGTGTACGCCCGATGGAAATGCTGTTGCTGGGGCTCGGTGGTTGCAGCAACTTTGACGTTGTCAGCATTCTGAAGAAGTCGCGTCAGGCAGTTGAGAGCTGCGAAGCCTTCCTGGAAGCCGAGCGCGCCACTGAAGATCCAAAGGTATTCACCAAGATTCACCTGCACTTTGTGGTCAAGGGCCGCGGCCTTAAAGAGGCCCAGGTCAAACGTGCCATCGAGCTGTCGGCCGAGAAGTATTGCTCGGCGTCGATCATGCTGGGCGCAGCAGGTGTTGCCATCAGTCATGACTATGAAATTGTTGAGTTGGCGTGAGTGGACATTCAATTTTCATAAATGCGATGCAGACTCTGGCGAACAGTCGCTGACGTCTGCATAATGCGCCACTTTTTTCAGGGTAGTGGCGGGGGTAGTTCCCGGCCGCATGTCCGAACAGATAACCAAAATCGCCATCGCGAAGAGGTGTTAACCGTCCTACGCAGGTGCGTCCTACGCACTTGACGGGCATGCTGGATCACGCGGCCGAGCCGCATCGACATAGAGAGTTTTATAACGGTGAAAAGCAAACTCAAGCTCCACGGGTTCAATAACCTGACAAAGACCTTGAGCTTCAACATCTATGACATCTGTTATGCGGAAACCCCGCAAGACCAGCAGGCATACGTTGAGTACATCAATCAAGAGTACGACGCAGAACGCCTGACGCAGATCCTTACAGATGTGGTTGATATCATTGGTGCCAACATCCTGAACATCGCCCGTCAGGATTACGATCCCCAAGGTGCCAGTGTGACTATTCTGATTTCCGAGCAGCCGGTGATTCCTACCGAAAGCCAGATCGAAGAGTCCCCAGGTCCGCTGCCCGAGACCATCCTGGCTCATCTCGACAAAAGTCATATCACGGTTCATACCTATCCGGAGATTCACCCGGTAGACGGTATTGCAACATTCCGCGTGGATATTGATGTGTCGACGTGCGGCGTTATTTCACCGCTTAAAGCTCTCAACTATCTGATCCATCAGTTTGATTCGGATATCGTGACTGTCGACTACCGCGTACGTGGTTTTACCCGTGATGTGGAAGGTAAAAAGCACTTTATCGATCACGAGATCAATTCGATCCAG
This sequence comes from Pseudomonas sp. B424, assembly GCF_055408345.1. Classification (NCBI taxonomy): domain Bacteria; kingdom Pseudomonadati; phylum Pseudomonadota; class Gammaproteobacteria; order Pseudomonadales; family Pseudomonadaceae; genus Pseudomonas; species Pseudomonas sp. B424. The sequence goes on from NZ_JBUZTL010000003.1 coordinate 392,370, forward strand.
AACTACCTTTCCGAAGACACTCGCGACGGTTACCAGATGACCGACGTGAATGTGTATCAAGAGAACCTGTTCCACACCAAGATGCTGCTCAAGGAGTTCGAACTGGATAACTACCTGTTCGGCGATGCGACCAGCAATCTTTCGGTTGAACAGCGCGCGCAGGTCACTGAGCGTGTGAAGCACGAAATGCTGGAAATTTTCTACGCTCGCAACATGGCGTAAATTTGCGGCAACAAAAAAGGCGGCTAACCGAGAGGTAGCCGCCTTTTTTATGGCGGCTGTCAGATGCGGTACGTGCTTTTAGTCATGACTTTGGCCATCAGGCTCATGCCGAACTTGACCGGGGCAGGGAAACGGTAGCCGCCAGCATTAAGGGCCGACTCGGCATGCTGTTCCTCGTCGATACGCATTTGTTCAAGAATCGCCCGCGATTTTTCATCTTCAGCGGGCAGTTGCTCAAGATGCTCGTTCAGATGCTTGCATACCTGATCTTCGGTCGCGGCCACGAACCCCAGACTGACCTTGTCGCTAATCAGCCCTGCTGCTGCACCGATGCCGAAGGACAGGCCGTAAAACAGCGGGTTCAGCACGCTGGGATGACTACCCAATTGGCGGATACGCTGTTCGCACCAGGCCAGGTGGTCGATTTCTTCTTCAGCGGCATGTTCCATGGCTTCGCGTATGCGCGGCAGCTTGGCGGTCAGGGCCTGGCCTTGATACAAGGCCTGGGCGCAGACTTCGCCGGTATGGTTGATACGCATCAGCCCGGCGACATGGCGGGTAGCCTGCGGGTCCAGCTGGGTCTCGGGCTTGACGATGGCCGGCGATGGGCGATGGGGCTGGCCGCTGAACGGCAGCAAGGTGCGCAAGGCGGTATCGGCTTGTAACAGAAGACGGTCAATCGGCGAGTAGTGACGTTGGGTAGTCATGCTTACCTCCGGAAAAAATCACGGCGGCCAGTTTACCCCAATCAGACGGCTGGGGTTTGCGTTGGATCATGGGCGAACGCGAGAGCCATGGGGCTCGCGCGTCAGAATCATCGGTCAATTAACCCGGCGGCCAGTTCATCTGGCGCTGACCCAGCACGTGCATATGAATGTGGTAGACCGTTTGGCCGCCCTGTTCATTGCAGTTCATCACCACGCGAAAACCGTCTTCGCAGCCCAGTTCTTTGGCAAGACGTTGCGCGGTGAACAGGATGTGGCCGGCCAGCGGTTTGTCTTCTTCGGTCAAATCGTTAAGCGTGCGAATCGGCTTTTTCGGAATAACCAGAAAGTGGACCGGTGCTTGTGGTGCGATGTCGTGAAACGCGAGCACTTGATCATCTTCATAGATGATCCTGGCGGGTATTTCACGGTTGATGATCTTGGTAAACAGAGTATCCAAAGCTGTGTCTCCGTGAGTGAAGTCCGGTCTGAGTGTACTCAGGGCAGTCAGTTACGCCCAGCCTCGTTAACGAGGGCAGTAGGATTTGTTAACCGAAGCGGCTATTTTTCGCGTCATCCAGCGTGAGAGCAGGCGCGGCATGCGAGTTATCCAGCGGTTGCGTCGCCCTGGAATGATGATCGCCTTGTTCTTGTCGAGTGCGCGCACGGTATAGAGCGCAACTTCTTCGGGAGTCATGGCGCTGGTGCTTTGCTTGATGGCGTCGGTATTCATTTTGGCGGCATCAAAAAAGCGGGTGCGCGTGATGCCGGGGCAAAGCACCGAGACCTTGATGCCGGTTTTTTTCACCTCTTCGCGCAAGCCTTCGGAAAAATTCAGCACATAGGCCTTGCTCGCAAAGTAGGTGCTAAGCCACGGCCCTGGCTGGAAAGCTGCGATCGAAGAGACATTGAGAATTTGCCCGCCGCCCTGAACAGCCATCATGTTGCCTACGGCATGGCACAAGCGGGTGAGTGCGAGGACGTTGAGCTCAATCAGGTCCTGTTCGGCGCTCCAGTCGTGGGCAAGGAACGGGCCGCAGGTGCCAATGCCCGCGCAATTGACCAGCAGGTCGATCTGGCGGTCACCTTCTTCGAGCTCCAGCAAAAAACCGGACAGGCGCAGGGGTTCGCCCAGATCGCAGGCGCGGAACAAAACCTCGACGCCAAAACGCTGGGTCAGCTCAAGTGCAATGGTTTCCAGCGCATCCCGCTGTCGGGCCACCAAAATCAGGCTGCGCCCGCGTCGGGCAAGGGCTTCAGCCAGGGCCAGACCGATGCCGCTGGTGGCACCAGTGATTAAAGCGTAACGGGTCATGCTGTTCTCCATTGCAACGGTACAGTCCGGTGACAATGATGTCCCTGGCGTTAACGCGTTCATTAAGGCACGCAGTCTACAGGCTGTTGCTGTTGACTGCGTTGATCACCGCAGTCATCAGGCCCAAAGCCAGCACGGCAACCATTGCGCAAATGCTCAACCCAATCAAAAAGATCGTGATTGCCGCCAGTACGTTGACTGCCCGGCTATTGGGCGGTGGCGGCGGGCCGTACTTATTGGGGCCGGGAGTGCCGGGCATTAACAGCATCATGAGGGACAGGACCAGGTTGGCCACGGGCACCAGATGCAGCAACAGCATCCAGGCGGACCAGTTGATGTCATGCAAGCGCTGGGCGCTGATTCTCAGGCTGATGATGAAGTAGGCCAGTGTGAGCGTTGCACCACAGGTAATGCCAAGCGTGGGGGAGACCTTGATGGCAAGCAGTACCAGCAGTGACGTCACCATGGCGATGCTGCTGATGACCATGCTCCAGGCCAGCAGCCGCAAACGCCCGATCCGGCCACTGAACCCCAAAGGGTCCAGCGGTGCGTATTGTTCTTGAGGGGTTTTGTCCAGGCTCAGCTCGGGCATGGTGGCTTCCTTGTCCGGATGTGTTTAAAAAAAGCCCGCCGAGGTTGGCGGGCTGGTCAATGTCAGTGATGCGGCCAGTGCTGGGCAAGCCTTGATGCGAGGTGTTGTGCCTTGCGGTATTCCTCATCAAGGCGCGCGATCAATTGGTCAATTGTTGGCAGGTCGTGGATATCACCTACGCCTTGGCCAGCAGACCAGACTGTTTTCCATGCCTTGGCTTCATCAGTCAGCGGTTTAAGCCGGGTTTCGCCCTTGCCCTGGAGTGCCGCGAGGTCGAACCCTGCGTTTTCCAGGCTTTGGCGCATGAAACTGGCGGGTACCCCTGATACCGCCGGGGTGTGAATGATGTCGGCGGCGCGGGATGCCAGCAGCATCTCTTTGTAGGCGTCAGGCGCATGGCTTTCTTGGGTAGCGATAAAGCGTGTACCGAGGTAAGCAAGGTCTGCGCCCAGAATCTGGGCCGCCAGGATTTCGTGGCCGTGATTCAGGCAGCCCGAGAGCAGCACGGTCTTGTTGAAAAACTGCCGGATTTCGGCCACGAGTGCAAAAGGGCTCCAGGTACCGGCATGCCCACCGGCTCCGGCGGCGACGGCAATCAGACCGTCGACCCCGGCTTCTGCGGCTTTCTCGGCATGACGGCGGGTGGTGACATCGTGGAACACCAGGCCGCCATAGCTGTGGACGGCATCAACGACCTCCTTGACGGCGCCCAGGCTGGTAATGACGACAGGCACCTTGTGCTCGATGCAGATCGCCAGATCCGCCTGCAGCCGCGGGTTGCTGTTGTGCACGATCAGGTTTACGGCGTAGGGCGCAGGGTTATCCAATGCCGCGAGCCCGGCTTCGATCTCTTCAAGCCATGCCTTGAACCCGCTGCTCTCGCGCTGGTTGAGCGCAGGGAAACTGCCTACAACACCGTTGCGACAGCAGGCCAGGACGAGTTGCGGGTTGGAAATCAGAAACATGGGAGCGGCAACTACCGGCAGGCGCAAGCGTTGTTCAAGCAGAGCGGGCAGTGACATTGGATAACCTCGGATCGTCAGGAAGTGAGTTTAAAACGGTTTGACCACCACCAGAATTACGATAGCCAGCAAGAACACCACCGGCACTTCGTTGAACCAGCGATAGAACACGTGAGTACGCGTGTTTTCACCACGGGCAAAGCGTTTTACCTGCGCGCCACACATGTGGTGGTAGCCGATCAGCAAGAACACCAGCGTCAGTTTGACGTGCATCCAGCCTTGGCTGAGAAAACCAGGGTTGAGCATGAGCAGCCAGCCGCCGAAGATCAGGGTCGCAATCATTGCCGGACCCATGATGCCGCGATACAGCTTACGTTCCATGATGCTGAATCGTTCTTTACTGACGGCGTCTTCGCTTTGTGCGTGGTAAACAAAGAGGCGAGGCAGGTAAAAGAGGCCGGCAAACCAGCAGACGATGCTGATGATGTGGAAGGCTTTGAGCCATAGATAAAGCATTTTTAGTTATTCCCAGGTTCACGGTAGATCAAATAGTAGTAGTAGAGCGCCTGCGAGTCACCTTGGCGGTTGTCGCAGAGGCGTGGTGTCCCTATTATCGAGGGCTTTCCAGTGGGTTCGTTGAGGGCAGGTTATGGTCAAGGTCGGTATTGTCGGCGGCACGGGTTACACCGGGGTCGAATTGCTGCGTTTGCTGGCACAGCATCCGCAGGCTGAAGTGGTTGTCATTACTTCACGATCCGAGGCTGGCCTGCCAGTGGCCGATATGTATCCCAACCTGCGTGGTCACTACGATGGTCTGGCCTTCAGCGTGCCTGATACCCAGGCATTGGCTGCTTGCGACGTGGTGTTCTTTGCCACTCCCCATGGCGTAGCCCATGCGCTGGCCGGCGAGCTGCTGGACGCTGGCACCAAGGTGATCGATCTCTCCGCTGATTTCCGGTTGCAGGACGCTGATGAGTGGGCCAAGTGGTACGGCCAGCCCCATGGTGCGCCAGAGCTGCTGGACGAGGCGGTATACGGGCTGCCGGAAGTCAATCGTGAGCAAATCAAGCAGGCGCGCCTGATCGCGGTGCCGGGTTGCTATCCAACTGCAACCCAATTGGGTTTTCTGCCTTTGCTGGAAGCTGGACTGGCGGATACGTCGTTGCTGATCGCTGACTGCAAGTCGGGTGTAAGCGGTGCTGGCCGTGGCGCTAGCGTAGGTTCGCTATACGCAGAAACGTCCGAAAGCATGAAGGCGTATGCGGTTAAAGGCCATCGCCATCTGCCAGAAATTCGCCAGGGGCTGCGTCGTGCTGCTGGAAAAGATGTGGGCCTGACATTCGTCCCGCATTTGACGCCGATGATTCGCGGCATCCACTCCACGTTGTACGCCACCGTGGTTGATCGCTCCGTAGACCTGCAGGCGCTGTTCGAAAAGCGTTATGCCAACGAGCCGTTTGTTGATGTGATGCCTGCGGGCAGTCACCCGGAAACCCGCAGTGTGCGCGGTGCCAACGTCTGCCGTATTGCGGTGCACCGGCCACAGGACGGCGACCTGGTAGTGGTGTTGTCGGTGATCGATAATTTGGTCAAGGGCGCTTCTGGGCAGGCGGTTCAAAACATGAATATCCTGTTTGGCCTGGATGAGCGTCTGGGCTTGTCCCACGCGGGAATGCTGCCTTAACTGCAGTTTCCCGTTTCAAGCGGCAGGCCAGTGGCGTGCCGCTGCTACGTATGAGTAGTTGACCGCTTTTCTAGGAGAAGCGGATAATGCGCGTCATCACGCATTATGGCGGCATAGCGCCGGGAGATAGTCAGCATGAGCGTCGAATCCTTCACCCCCATGGCTTTGCAATTCACCGAAGGTGCTGCGCACAAGGTGAAGAGCCTGGTCGATGAAGAGGGTAATGATCGTTTGAAGTTGCGCGTTTTCGTTACGGGCGGCGGTTGTTCCGGTTTTCAGTATGGTTTCACCTTCGATGAAGAAGTGGCCGATGACGACACCATTGTGGAGCGCGAAGGCGTAAGCCTGGTGGTCGATCCAATGAGCTTCCAATACCTGGCAGGAGCCGAGGTGGATTATCAGGAGGGTCTGGAAGGCTCGCGCTTCGTGATCAAGAACCCGAATGCCACCACGACATGTGGTTGCGGCTCGTCGTTCTCTATCTGATTGCAGCGCACAGGCTTCAAACTCAACGCCGCGTAGATTCGCGGCGTTTTGCTGTGTGGCTTTTGATGGGGAAAGTCAGGCGGGGTAGATCGCGCCCAGTACGCGAAGCCCGCGTGCGCCGGTAACGCTGGGGCGGTTGGTGGGGATGCTTTCCAGGCAGCAGTGGGCAAGCCATGCAAAAGCCATTGCTTCTACCCAGTCGGGATCAACGCCCTTGGCCTGTGTGCTGCTCACCCGGGCTGGAGCGAGCAAATTTTCGAGGCGGGCCATCAAGGCCGCGTTGTGGGCGCCGCCACCACACACCAGCAGCTCGTCCGTGTTTGGCTGGGCTGCCTGCAGGGACTGCACGATGGTCTGCGCTGTGAGCTCCAGCAGGGTTGCCTGGACGTTTTCGGCAGGGAAAGCAGGCAGGCTGAACAGATGCTGTTTCAGCCATGCGAGGTTGAACACCTCACGGCCTGTACTTTTTGGGCCCTTGGTCTGGAAGAACGAATCGCTGAGCAGGGCATTGAGCAACAGAGGCTCAACCTTGCCGCTTGCAGCCCAGTCACCGTTACGGTCATAGAGTTCGCCGCGCTTTTCCAGTATCCAGGCATCCAGCAGGACATTACCCGGGCCGCAGTCGAACCCTGCAACGGGCGCTGTAGCTGTTATCAGGCTTAAGTTACTGAAACCGCCTACGTTAAGTACTGCTCTGTTACCACGGTTATCGGTGAACAAGGCTTCATGAAAAGCCGGAACCAAAGGGGCGCCCTGGCCTCCGGCAGCCACATCGCGACGACGGAAATCGCCGACGACGCAGATACTGGTCAGTTCTGCCAAGAGTGCAGGGTTGCCGATCTGCACCGTAAAGCCCCGGGCGGGTTCATGCCGTATGGTCTGGCCATGGCTGCCAATCGCGCGGATATCTGCCGGGGATAGATGTTGCTGTGCCAGGAGCGTGTTCACGCCCTGTGCCGCCAGTTTGACCCAGTGGTTTTCGGCAATTGCACAGCGAGCCACTTCATCCGGGCCGCTGGCGCACAAGCCAAGCAACTCGTTACGCAGGGCATTCGGCATGGGGATGTAATGGGTGGCGAGCAGCGTGATGCCAGCCCCCATTTCTATAAGGGCAATATCCATACCGTCAAGGCTGGTTCCGGACATAACACCTATATAGAGGGCCATTGCTTAGCGCTTGCTCGAGGCCAGGAGAGTGGCCTTCTCCTGGTTCATGCGCGCCATCAACGGCTGGCTCTGTTGCATGAAGCGAGTGCGCTCGGCTTTTGCAATCGGGTCGGCCATCGGGAGTTTCTGGCCCAGTGGGTCAACGTGCACACCATTAACCTGGAACTCGTAGTGCAGGTGCGGGCCGGTTGAAAGGCCGGTTGTGCCGATGTAGCCAATCACTTGTCCTTGTTTTACGGACCCGCCGGTTTTAACGCCTTTGGCGAAGCCCTGCATATGCCCGTAAAGCGTGCGGTAGGTGTTGCCGTGTTGAATGATGATGGTGTTGCCGTAGCCACCACGACGGCCTGCCAGAAGCACTTTGCCATCGCCGGTTGCCTTGATTGGCGTACCGCGCGGTGCTGCGTAATCCACACCTTTGTGGGCGCGGATCTTGTTCAGGATTGGGTGCTTGCGGCCAGAAGAGAAGCGTGAGCTGATGCGGGCAAAGTCTACCGGTGTACGGATGAATGCCTTGCGCATGCTGCTGCCATCGGCGGTGTAGTAGTTGCTGACACCTTGTTTGTTGGTATAACGCACGGCGGTGAAAGTTTTGCCGCGGTTGGTGAAGCGCGCAGAAAGGATGTTGCCAGTACCGACGGTCTTGCCGTTGATTACTTTCTGCTCGTAGATCACTTCGAACTGGTCACCCGGACGGATATCCTGGGCGAAGTCGATGTCATAACCAAACACCTTGGCCATGTCCATGGTCATGCTGTGTGGCAGGCCTGCACGTTGGCCGGACACAGACAGCGAACTGTTGATCACGCCGTGTACATAGGCCGAGCGCATGGTCGGTTGTGCGGTGATGCGGCGAAACGTATAGCCTTTGGCGCTTTTGTTAAGGGTAATGGTCTCAAGGTCACTGACCTGGCTATGCAGCCTGCTCAGTTGGCCATCGGGGCTCATTTCAAACTCGAGCTTCTGGCCGTGCTTGAGCTGGCTGAATTGCTTGGCTTGTTTGTCGCTGGCCAGTACCTCATGCACGGAGGTCGCTGGCAGGCCTACCTTCTGGAACAGGGTTGAAAGCGTATCACCCTTGCTGACGATCACTTCGCGGTGGCTGGGGCCAAGCTCGGGTTCGGTTTTGGCGGTCTCTACCGGGGCATTGTCCTGTTGTTCAATCTGGGCAAATGGCGATGGATTAGCTTCATTTGTGGCTTGAACGAGCTCAGCAGCGTCTTGATCTTGTGTCAGTTGTTCAGCAGGGGTTTCCAGCTCCAGATTTAGAGTCGTTCGTTTGGCTTCTACTTCGCTGGAGGGGAATACCAGCAGGGCCAAGCTTAAAAGAGCGGCGATACCACTTGCGGCAAGCAGGTGGGTCTTCGGATAAAGCGGTGGCGCTTTAGGCGGTTGACTGGTCATAGATGATTTTGACTTTGAGATAAAGGATGAATTGGAAAAGATGACTGGCACAATGAATATGAAATAACTGTATAAAATATAACCAAATCGCCCTTGAAGCAAGCCCGCGAGCTGTTCGCGCGCTGATAGACGCCGTATGCCGGCCAGAACTTGTAATTAGTCTCTGATCTTGTATGGTTGGTTCCCTTTGAATTTGAGCCTTACGGGTCTGATATGAAGTCGGTTGAAGAGCAGCTAGCGCTAATCAAGCGTGGTGCCGAAGAGGTACTGGTCGAGTCTGAATTGGTCGAGAAACTCAAGCGCGGTCAGCCGTTGCGTATTAAGGCCGGATTCGACCCCACGGCGCCTGATCTGCACTTGGGTCATACCGTACTCATTAATAAGTTGCGCCAGTTCCAGGAATTGGGTCATCAGGTGATCTTTCTAATCGGTGACTTCACCGGGATGATTGGTGATCCGAGTGGCAAGAGTGCAACCCGTCCACCGTTGACGCGTGAGCAGGTGCTCGAAAACGCTGAAACTTATAAGACTCAGGTCTTCAAGATTCTTGATCCGGCTAAAACCGAGGTTGCGTTCAACTCCACCTGGATGGATCAGATGGGGCCTGCAGACTTCATTCGCCTGACATCCCAATACACCGTTGCTCGCATGCTTGAGCGCGATGACTTTGATAAGCGCTACACCACGAATCAGCCGATCGCGATCCATGAGTTTCTTTACCCGCTGGTGCAGGGGTATGACTCGGTTGCATTGAAGGCGGATGTTGAGCTGGGTGGTACGGACCAGAAGTTCAACTTGCTGATGGGGCGCGAGCTGCAGCGCGGCTACGGTCAGGAGCCCCAGTGCATTTTGACCATGCCTTTGCTTGAAGGGCTGGATGGCGTCAAGAAGATGTCCAAGTCTCTGGGCAACTATGTAGGTATCCAGGAGGCGCCGGGGGTGATGTACAGCAAGCTGGTGTCTATTCCGGATGCGCTGATGTGGCGATACTTCGAGCTGCTTAGCTTTCGCTCGATGGAGGAGATCAGCGCCTTCAAGGCTGAAGTCGAGGCAGGGGCAAACCCGCGCGATATCAAGATCAAGCTGGCTGAAGAGATTGTGGCTCGATTCCATGGTGAAGAAGCGGCAGCCAATGCTCATCGTGGCGCTGGTAACCGGATGAAGGATGGCGAGCTGCCTGATGATCTTCCTGAAATTGAGTTGACTGCTACTGAGGATATGCCGATTGCTGCTGTCCTTAATAAGGCAGGTCTGGTTAAGAACTCAGCGGTGGCGCGAGATCTGCTTGGGTCGGGTGGTGTGCGTATAGATGGTGATGTTGTTGATCGCACCTATATATATGCACTGGGTTCGACTCATGTTTGCCAGGCTGGCAAGAAGGCTTTTGCCCGGATCACGCTAAAAGCTGAATAAACTGAGATTAGTACTGGACGGCGCATTTTATTGGCCTATAATGCGCCCACTTCCGGCGAGATCGAAACGGAAAACTCCTTGAGTTTCAATGAGTTGGATAAGTTTTCGAGAGTGCCAGCTTCAAGTCATCGAAGCAGGAAATGAGGTGTTGACAGCAGCGTGTAACACTGTAGAATTCGCCTCCCGCTAACGAGAGATCGAAAGCGCAAGTGGTTGATGTTGCAGGGGAAACTTTGAAAACATCTTAAAATAACCGCTTGACAGCAACAGAGGCTGCTGTAGAATGCGCGCCTCGGTTCAGCGAAAGCTAACCAACCGCTCTTTAACAACTGAATCAAGCAATTCGTGTGGGTGCTTGTGGAGTCAGACTGATA